>CAZSYK010000118.1:0-3046 GCA_964610685.1 uncultured Eubacteriales bacterium | reverse complement strand
GACCTGGCGGCCCGCGAGTTCTTCGAGATGGCCCGGGCCACCGGCATCTCCACCAACCCCCTGCTGGCCATACTGCCCGGCGCGGGGCTGACGACCTCCTTCCCGCTCCGGGAGACCGACAAGAACTACGACAAGTACCTTGATCTGCAGATCCGCGCCTCCAACACTCTGACCCGCATCCGGGCCAGCGCCGGGGATGCGCGCGCCTACGCCTACGGCATCGACGAAGCGGGACCCGACACCGTGCGCGCCGAGCGCGCCACCTGGCAGATGTTCCAGCAACTTGGCGGCAAGGTCATGACCACCACGCGCATGCACCCCTACCTGCTCTTCAACCTCGATTTCGCGCTGCTGCCCATGCAGCCCTCGGCGGGACGCAAGCTGCAGGTCGACGCCCTGCACGACGCCAATCCCGACATCCTTGTCGGATGGTACGCCGATCCACACAGCGGTCCGGAGAACCCCGCCTACGCGCGGCGCCTCTACGGCTGGAGCACCTGGCGCAACAACTACGACCTTTTCTGCCAGTACATCCTCTTCCGCGACGACTGGACCGAGTTCTGGATCGCCAAGGAGTCCAACCTCCGCGGGCTGATGCTCTGCTACCCGCAGGACGACGACGTGCTCGATACGCTGGCCTGGGAGGGCGTGCGCGAGGCGCTCGACGACATCCGCTACGCCACGCTGCTGCGCCAGCTCTCCCGGCGGGCCATGGCCTCGTCCTCGATGGACACCGTCTACCTCGGACGCGCCGCCACGACTTGGCTGGCGCAGGTTGACGCCGCGCGCTCCGGCATGGACGCCCTGCGCTTCGAGATGATCCGGCGCTGCCTCGACATCCAGACCCGCCTCGACAAGGAGGACAAGTAGATGAACCGCATCCGCACCCTTGCCCTCGCGCTGGCCGCCGCGCTGCCCCTGCTGGCTGCCGGCCAGACTCCGGCCTTCAAGAATCTCCGCGAGGCGATCAACTTCGCCGACCAGGCGCTCCGCGAGAAGAAGCCGGACGCCGCCCTGCAGTATGCGCAGGCCGCGCTGGCGCTCGCCGGCCAGAAGGCCGACGACCGGATCCAGGCGGTCGAGCGGATCGCCCGCGCGCACGCCGATCTCGGTCAGTGGGCCGAGGCCGCCGCGGCGCTGAAGCCCGAAGTCATGGCCTGCACCAACTTCTCGCTGGCGCAACCCTCGCTCCGCAACGACTTCTCCGCCCTCGCCCGCGCCGCGATCAAGTCCGGCGACCTGGAGACCTTCAAGGGCCTGGCCGGGGCGCTGGCACGGGAGGCGGTCACCGACCAGACCTTCGCGCTCTGGCGCGAGGCGGCGATGATCCTGGCGCAGGAGGCCCTCGACCTGCGGACCCGCAAGCCGTCCGAAGCCAAGGCGGACCACGGTATCGCGGGCTTCCGCGAAGGCAGCACCACCTTCGGCCTCTGGCAGCAGCCGCTGGAAGTGGACGGCAAGGTCGTCCTCGACGCGACACGCCTGGCCGAGGCGGAGCAGTTGCTGACCCGCCAGATGCCCCAGGCCGGCCTGTCGCCAAAGTTCCAGTTCCTCCGCGACCGCGCACTGCTCGACATCCAGGTGCTGGCCGGCAGCGAGGCGGGGCGCCGCAAGGCCTACGCGGCGCTCGAACAGCGGGCCATTGCCTTCCGTCCCGCCGATCCGGAGGGTACCAACGCGCTTGATCAGGCCTTCGAGGCGCTGGTGGCCTACCACGAGACGCGCCTGAACTGGCTTGAGGCGGCCAACGCCATCCAGACACGCCTGGCGCGGCGGCCAGACACGGTGGGCGTGCATCTGCCCACGCTGGTCGGACGCGCGGCGGGCTACTTTTTCCGTGCCGGCGCCGACGCCCTCCACGAGGCCGAGCGGGCCCGGCTCGCGGCGCTGCCATTCTCCGACGAGGTCTTCAAGGGCTATATCGAGATGGCGGACGTCGTCAACCGCGAGCACCGCGCGTTCGACAACATTCCCCGCCTGCTCAAGCCGGTGACCGACCGGCGCGCCAGCCTGACGCCCGAGCAGCGCCACACCCTGGCCGGCTGGCTGCTGGACGTGGCCCTGCGCCGTCGCGACATCAAGGCCGCCCGGGAGAGCATGGCCGAACTCGTGGCGCTCGACGCCGCCTACAGCGCGGCCATGGCGACAGAGGACAAGAAGTCCGCCGAGGCCCGCGCGCGCGGCGAGACCTACGCGCGCCGGAATCCGCCGCGCACGATCCTGCCGAACCATCAGCGCACCCGCTTCGGCACGCTGATGCTCGAGGAACGCGCCCTGCCCGAGGCCATCGCGGCCTACGCGGCGCGCACGGGCTACGACGCGCGCAACCCCGACGCCCATCTCGGCCTGGCCATCGCCCGCCTGCTGGCCGGCCAGGACCAGGAGGCCAGCAAGGGGCTTGAAGTCTTCGTGACCAACACCGCCATCCGCGCCGAATCGCGCTTCGCCGGACGCGTGCTCCAGGAGGTCGTGGCGGCCGCGGATCCCGGCGAGTTCAAGCGGCGCGTCATGGACCTGCGTCCTCTCAGCGACGCCGAGGCCGAGGCCGGCGAAACGCCGGAGGCCGCCGAGGCCCGCTTCTTCATCTGGCTGCGCTCCGCCACGCGCCAGGTTTTTGCCGCGGAGATGACCGACCATGTCCTCGCACTGCAGGAGTGCGCCGAATCGCTCAAGCATCCCGAAATCCGCCTGGCCTACATGGCACGCTACCTCGAGAACGCCCCCTCCAGCGCCGAGAGCTGGATGCGCTCCGGTCTGCTCGCGGACGACACGCGCGCCGAGCGGCGCTTCGGACGCTATGCGATGTTCGCCAGCAACAGCAAGACCGCCGAGCTGGCCCTGCTCAAAAGCCGGCCGGCGCCGGTACTGGGAGACTACGCCAAGGGCGAAGAGGGCGGCATCGTCTTCGCCTACGACGAACGCGGCATCCACATCTACATCCAGTTCAACGACCCCGCCGCTTGCGACATCCGCGACGGGCTGCGCGGCGGCGCCGCCATCGAGCTGACCGTCTCGCCGGGCGACGCCTACAGCTACCACCAGACCT
>CAZSYK010000117.1:0-3075 GCA_964610685.1 uncultured Eubacteriales bacterium | reverse complement strand
GGGAGGCTTGACTTTTTATGATAAATGAAGTGTTTGCTTCTGATGAAACAATCGCTTTGGCTAAAGAAAAGGCGTGTAAAATGATAGGTGCTCCGGAAGATAAAGTTGATTTTGAGGTGCGCCAATTTCCCTCGAAAAAAATGTTTGGTATGTTTGGTGGCAAACTTGCTCAGGTAAGAGCGTTTTTAAAGAAAACTCCTACTCAAAAAGCAGTAGATTATTTAAAAGAAATATTTTTCTACATGGGTCTTGAATCTATTAAGATAGAAGTTGTCAAAGAAGATTCCGAATGTATCGAAATCAAAATGACAGGCGACGAAGTTGGGTTTATAGTCGGTAAGCACGGCGAAACGCTTGATTCGCTTCAATATCTTGCGGGGCTGGTTGCTAACAGCAAAAACAGTGGATTTGCTCCCTGTAAGATACGTTTAGAAGCAGGCGATTACCGCAAAAACCGCAAAAAAACGCTGGAAATACTTGGGAAGAACATTGCGGAAAGAGCCATAAAAACAGGAAAAAAATTAAACCTTGAACCCATGAGAGCGTATGAACGAAAAATCATACATACATCCATTGGGAACGTAGAAGGTGCACGTTCGTGGTCCGAAAGCGAAGGCGATCGGAGACATGTTGTGGTTGCACCAAATCCAAAGGAATAACAATTTTCAGCTAACTTTTTAAAATAATATGTTATTTTTTGCTCCCTGATAGACAAGGGAGCAAAAACATTTTGAGAAAAAACAACTTATCATAAAGGATGTGAGTTTTAAAAATGAAAACTATCGCGGCGATATCAACCCCTCAAGGAGTCGGTGGGATTGGGATTGTCAGAATTTCGGGAGAAAACGCCATTAAAATTGCGGACAAGGTTTTTAAACCATATTTTGGTTCGCGGGAATCGCGCCTTGAACACCTTAAAGGATACACCGCAAAATACGGCAAAGTAATAGATCGCGGTGAATTTATAGACGATGCCATAGCTCTTGTTTTTAAGGCTCCAAACAGCTACACCGGTGAAAACGTTGTGGAGATTTCTTGCCATGGTGGACTTTATTTAACCCGCAAGCTTTTAAGAGTGGTTGTGGAAGCGGGAGCCGTTATTGCTGAACCGGGCGAATTTACCAAAAGAGCTTTTTTAAATGGTAAAATGGACCTTTCACAAGCAGAAGCTGTTATGGATTTGATATCCGCAAAAGGCGAGCGTGCTAACAAAATGGCGTTTAGCCTGAAAGAAGGCACTGTTAGCAAAAAAATAAACGAAATAAAGAATGTTTTGATTGATACCATGGCAAACCTGAGTGTGTGGGCGGATTACCCAGAGGAAGATATTCCACAAATAGACGAAAACTTGTTGAAAAAAACCTTAACGCAAACACACTCAAAAATTTTAAAAATGATAGATAATTACGATGCTTGTAAAATTTTGAAAGAAGGCGTTAAAACGGCAATAATCGGGCGACCTAACGTCGGAAAATCAACGCTTATGAATCTTCTTTCAGGGCAGCAAAAGTCCATTGTTACGGATATTCCCGGAACCACAAGAGACATCATCGAAGAAACCGTGATGCTCGGTGATATTCCTTTATTGCTTGTGGATACGGCCGGAATACGCGAAACCGAAGACGTTATTGAAAAAATAGGCGTTGAAAAAGCTAAAAGTTACATGAATATTTCTGACATAACGCTCTTGATTTTAGACGCGTCTTCCCCGCTTTCAGATAAAGATTTGGAGCTTTTAAATCTCTCGGATAAAAGCAAAACCATAATTATACTTAACAAGTGCGATTTGGGTAAAAAAGCAAAAAAGGAAAAGCTTTTAACATTTTCAGATAAAATTGTGGAATTATCAGCCATTAGCGGTAAAGGTATAGACGACCTTAAAAATGTAATCGAAAACGTAGTCGGACTTTCAAACCTTGACCCTGCAGATGCTATCATTACAACTGAAAGGCAACTAAACAGTTTAAAAGACGCCGAAAAAGTTCTGAAAAAAGTCTTGGAAGAACTTGAAATCGGAGTCACGCTTGACGCTATTACGGTTTTGCTTCAGGACGCAACCCAAATATTTATGGAATTTACCGGAGAAAGTGTAAGCGAAGCGGTTATAGATAAAGTTTTTTCTAAGTTTTGCATAGGAAAATAAAAAACTTGTTGTTTGTTATAAGAGGTGTAAATAAAATTGAGTTATAAAGAAAATTTTGATGTTGCCGTAATAGGCGCCGGGCACGCCGGCATTGAAGCGGCTTTAGCTTCTGCAAGGCTTGATTGCAAAACTGCTGTTTTTTCAATAAATTTAGATTCAGTAGGAAATTGCCCATGTAATCCTTCTATCGGAGGAACCGCAAAAGGACATCTTGTGCGTGAAATAGATGCTCTGGGCGGTGAAATGGGTCGTACTACGGACGCGTGTTTTTTGCAAAGCCGTATGTTGAATCTCGGTAAAGGGCCTGCGGTTCATTCGCTTCGTGCTCAGATAGACAGAAATCGCTATAAAGAAACCATGAAACAAAAACTAGAACTTCAAGAAAATTTGATTTTGAAACAAGCTGAAATAATTGATATTTCGCAAAGCAAAGATAAAGAAAGCTGGATTTTAAAAACAAGAAACAACGTTGAGTACAGCGCTAAAACGGTTGTTATAGCTACAGGCACGTTTCTTGAAGGTAAAATCCATGTTGGCGAAACATCTTACGAAAGCGGACCGGACGGGGTTTTCCCTGCAACATTATTGGGCAAATCTTTAGCCAAACTTGGTTTAAAATTAAAAAGATTTAAAACAGGAACACCGGCAAGAGTTTTAAAATCCAGCATAGATTTTTCAAATCTCGAAAAACAATACGGAGATGAAAAAATCGTACCCTTTTCTTACGATACGCCCGAACTTAAAGAGAACAAAGTTTTGTGCTATATGTCCTGGACTAATGACAAAACAAGAGAAGTTATACTTAAAAATCTTCACAGAGCGCCGCTTTACAGCGGAAGAATAGAAGGTGTCGGCCCAAGGTATTGCCCGAGTATAGAAGATAAAATAGTGCGCTTTCCTGATAAAAAAAGGCATCAGCTTTTTATTGAGCC
>CAZSYK010000116.1:0-3122 GCA_964610685.1 uncultured Eubacteriales bacterium | reverse complement strand
TCCGACGAACAACGTGAAGGTTTAAGCAAAATTGAAAATGGTCTGCAAAGTTGGGCCGAAGCATTGAAAAAAATTAAAAAATCAGTTGAAAATGCTGATGAATTTTTAGAATCACGAAGGTTCCAACAGCTAAAAATAAAAGAATTACAGCAGATTATAAGCTTACAGGATGATGCTGAAAATTTAGAGTGGTACATCGAAAATTTACAAGCCGAAATACCTGAACCTATAGCAAAAATAATAGAACAACTTAATGAAGAAACTAAAGAAGCTGTGTATAAGTGGGATAAAGATGTGTGGAAACCTTATACAAAAGATGATTTGGTAAAAACACTTCAGCAGCTCGGTCAAAGAAATTCGCCATTACTGAAAGATTCCAAATCACTTAGTAAATTAACTGACAAAAGATTAAAAACACTTATATGTTACTCTAAAAAAGGAGAGCTTGAAGCTGACCGCGAGGGCAGTGCTGACTTGATTCGAGATGAAAGTATTCAGTTGATGATGAAAGACCGAGAATATAAAAAAGATATGTGGTTATCCAGAGGAGCTTCTCCGGAAGGCGCTGAAAGTCATCCAATTTATAAAGAATTAATCACACTTTTCCCCGTAGGAAAAGAAATGAAATTTTTCGGTGAAGGCGAGGTCAACAAGGATAATCTTGATGAAATTGAAAAAGTTGCCAAACCACTAAGTACATTTAAATTATTCGGTAGCAATCCGTTTAAAAACTTTGAAGATGAAATCAAAGAAACAGTTAGATTAAATGGAGGCGGCATAAAAACATCACGTCAAATGTATATTGACACCAGAAAAAAGATAAATCAGACTTTATCTTTAGCGAAAAAAGATCCGGGCGTTTGGAAAGAAAAGAAAAATTATGAGCTAAAAAAATATTATGATGCGTGGTTAAAAGCATCTGGTAAAAAATTTGGAGATGAAATAAATGTACAAGATATAGACCCACTTCTTTTAAACGATAAATATAATTATCTTAGTAAAGTTGAAAGTGAAGTTGAGACTTTATTAAATAAAATTTGGGAAACAAAATTCTCAGGAAAAGAAACCGGAAAAGGAAAAGATAAAAAATTTGAATTACAAGAGAAAGAGCTGGATTCCAAAAATCAAGCTATAGTCAGGTATTTTTCCGAATTCCTTGAAATGTCCAACGAAGCAATGAAGCCTTTAATAGAAAAGAAAGTCGAATCGGCGGACAAAGCCGAGTATCAAGCCATGGAAGAAGAAAATAAGTATAAGGATAACGGTGAGGGAGAAAACAAGGGTAAGCGAAAGGCAGTTAGAAAATCAAAATCCGCACCTGCATCCCCAACTTCGCAAGCCATTACAACCGCTTGGCATGATTTAAGGCTAAAAGGGCGCATGTATGTAGGGATACTTGTGCAGTTCTGTAATAAGCGTAAAAAGACAATTAAAGAAAGCGAAAAAACCAGAATAGTTAAACTTAAAGAAAAAATCGTAAAACAATTTTTAGAAAAACTTGAAAATCAGTTTGATACAAAAGGCCACATTTCCGCTGATGCATCACAAGAACTCAAAAAATTTGAAGCATTACTTGAAAAATTCAAAGAAGAAATTTTAAGTACAACTCATATGTCCGGAGACGTTTTTGACGAAAAAATCAAACTATTAGAAAAGCAACCATCGAAAAAACTTAAAGAAGAACATTACACATTACCCGAAATTGAATAAAACTTAAACATAAAACACGCTATGAAATTCATATGCGTGTTTTGTGATTTTTACAAATTTTTATATTCTAAGTGCTGCTAATTTTTCTTCTATTCTCTCTATTGCAGACTCTAGAGTTAATATGTGCTTTTTCGCTTTTGTTTCACTTTCCCTGGCATCGAGAGTTCCTTGTAAAAGGCGACCTTTTTCACGTTCCAAACGTTCACACCGCACTATTTCTCCTTGGTATGTTATTAAACTCTTCTTTACCTGTGTCAATCTGCTTTTTAAATCTGCTCTTTTCTCGGTCAATTCCTCTATTTCTTGCTTTCTGGTGTCTCTATGTACTACCACTTTCTCTTCACGCACAGCGGCAGGAGCTTTTTTAGATACTGCTTTTTCTCTTGATTTTGCATCATAAGCTTTATAAGTTTCGCTGCGTTGAGTAAGCCATGGACTTGAAGCATAAAATTTGCCTTCTTTTTCGTTGAATGTAATATATTCAGGTACTACCGGACTATCTTTAAACGTTAATCCTCTTACAGCGCGTTTACCTGAGGAATCTAAATTTAATGCTTCAATCATACAATATTTTATATTGGGGTCTGAACATTTCGGTGTTGGTTGAATCCATAAAGTTTTGTTTGGCATAACAAAATATCCTAATCCGTTTGACACGAATACTGATTTTAAATCAATGCTTTCTTTTTCGCATTTTTCACGAATGGTATTTCCGAATTTAGAAAACATTTTTAAATCGCCATAGATATTTAGTTGTTTTCCGCCGAGTGATGGATCTGCATCTACTATGTCCCACTGAATTTTGGCTCCATCATAATCTACATATGTACTTTTTGCGGAAACACTGTGGCAAAAACAAACTCCAAGTGCTAAAGATATCATAAACAAAAACATTTTAGTGTAATTTTTCAATTTCACTGAGATTCATCCTCCAAAATTTAATTTAATAATAATATGTTGATTTATTAAATTAATTATAATATAAATACCAACATATGTAAATTAATAATATATATTTCTGGTATTTTTATATTATTAATAAACTTATTTATAATCTTTTAGCAAATATTCATAGTGACCAAATTCATCAAGTGATATTTTTAAAACATTTTTTATTGTTGCTAAAATATGCTTAAATGTTACTTTTTCACTATTTTGTGCGGCAGCTAAAAAGGCTGATGTGAGTGCTATTTTTCTTATTTGAGCACCGGAAAGGTCAAATTGCGTAGCTAAATATTCAAAATCCATGTCGTTGTCTAATGGCAGTTTGCCATTTTTAAAAAATTTATCCCAAAGGTCTTTTCTTAACTTTAAATTTTTCTCATAATTAGTAGACCCCTTTATTCCGGTCAAAGGAGACGAAAATTCTATTTTAAAAGTAATTCTTCGATTGAAAGCTTCATCAATATTTT
>CAZSYK010000115.1:1640-3123 GCA_964610685.1 uncultured Eubacteriales bacterium | reverse complement strand
GAATTTTCTCATAACGGGCTGCGATTTTGCCGGATGGATTGATCAGAAGTGATGTGTTGAAAAGTTTTTGTTCGTTCGGAATAACCTCACCAATACTGCCGCAATTAAGCCAGATTCCGTGTTCTTTGGCCTTTGAACAAAAGAAATCAGACATGGGGCCGGGAATGGTCTCTGCGCTGGCGAAAGTTCCTTCCTTTGTTCCAATATAATGAATATTTTCAGGCATTGCCACCATTTTTGCACCATGGTCTGCAGCTTCGTCTATAAAACGCCCAAGTTTCTCAAGGTTCTCTTTTTTGTTGTCCTGGGTGTCAACCTGAATGACCGCTATCTTAAATTTGCTCACATTATATCCCTCCCTGGATTTTTGAAATCATTTTTGTGCTCTAAAAGCTACAGGATAAAAAACTGCAGTATATTTTACTTTCAGGTGTTTCAGAGCAATTTGATGGAAGCATGAAGAACTTTCCCATTTAACGATGCTTCGGACATGGAGGAACTAAGAATAAATTGCTTCCGGGTTGTTTTGCAGAAAGGAAACCCATGGAATTCATCGTTTGTCCAAGACCCGAAAACCTGATTTCCTGAATATGATAGATCTTCATAGGTTTTCAACAAATATCAAGATGGACAAATATCGTCTTTCGTATTGTCCATCTTGTATAAAAATGCTATAAAATACCAAGCGGCAGGAGAATTTAAATGCTGAAGGGATAGAATATGAAAGAAAAGCTAAAGGGAGAAGAGCCTTCTCTTAATGACGTAATACTGGAGTTTCTTGAAATGTCGGATATCTATTCGCTCCTCGGAAAAGCAAAGGAGAGAATCGGTATGGATTTGGCTTTCAGATTCTCCGATACGGGGCGAACTATTACTTGCTCAGATTCCAGGGAGTTTTCCGGTAATGCAAAGTCTTTCCCAATCATTGAAATAAAAAGAATTTACGAAACGCATCCTGTGGTTAATGGCAATTCCTCATGTGGTTTCGTTTTCTTCAGCGAAAAATCTGTTGGGAGAAGCAATCCCGTTCTGGAAGCCTTGATAATTGGGCTTCGTTTCCTCTTCCAAAGGGAAATGCATTCGGAGAGAAACAAACGGCTTTTTATTTCAGGTTTTTTTGAGGATCTTCTTTTTAACAGGATTTCATCGGAGCTGGAACTGCGTAAAAGAGGAGAGCTGCTTGGTATACCAATTGATGAGGAAACCATCATCTTTATTGCCTCTGGGTTGCCCGAAGAAAAGCACGACCTGCTTATTTCGAGAATAAAAGCGTTCTTTCAGCGTACATATTTCATTACAATCAAGGGGTTGTTGGTCCACATCCTTTTTCTCAGAAATATCAAATTCGAAGCACTTAGAGAAAATCTCAACCAAATCGTTGACTCGGTTCAAAAGGAACTATCTGAATCTGATGAACAGGGTGAGACTTTTTACTATTTTGGTGCAGGTGAATTGCGTTCTTCTCTCTTGTTGCTTGCTGAAA
>CAZSYK010000115.1:398-1630 GCA_964610685.1 uncultured Eubacteriales bacterium | reverse complement strand
ATATTACACGAAAAAAAAACAGTCTTCTGGAGAGATATTGGAGCCTTCAGGCTCATTTGTCCCCTTGCAGCCTCGAAAGAAGCGGATTCCTTCTGCAATACGACATTGGGCTCCTTAATAGAATATGACAGGAAGCACAAAACAAACCTCCTGGATACTCTTTCCGTTATTGAATCATGCAATTGGAATCTCGCTCTTGCTGCGGAAAAACTGTATTTTCACTACAATACCTTAAAGTATCGGTACGGCAAATTGCAGCAGATATTTAAAAGTGATCTAAAGGACAGTGTTTTTCGCTTTGAACTTTCGTTTGCTCTCAGGGTCGAAGCGGTCCGAAAGATGCAAAAAAGTTTTGAGTAAGAATCAAAGCAAAGTAAATTTTCCTGATTTTTCAAAAGATCTCAGTTTTCCCTTGCCAGATTTTTTTGCCTTGAGGTGTGGACGAGGATGGCAAAAGGAGTATTCCGCACATTATAAGCCCAGCCCCGATAAGAGGGAGAGTTTCCAGTCGCTCTCCGAGTACAATTGCTGAAAGAAAGCATGCTGTCAGAGGCTCAAACAGAGAGAGGGTATAAGCATCGCGGAGATAAATTTTCTTTAGCCCAATTGCGAAAAAGCACATGGGTAGAGCTTCTGAAATGATTCCGAGTATGGATGCAATAATTAATCCCCTTGTTGTGAGGATCCAGAGCGGATCAAAAAGAATAAGGACTGGAACACCGATTACAAGGGATGCTACAGTTGCCGCAGTTGCAGTTTCTGTAGTATCAAGACTGGTTCCAAGTCTTTTCATTCCGAGCCCAAGGAAAGCGAAACAGAAAGCGGCAACAAATGCAAGAGTTACTCCTTTTCCATCAACTGTAAAACTGGCTGATGAACTTCCTCCCAATAGAAGAAAACATCCAAAGATAGCTACAGCAGTTGATATTATCCATCGCTTGGATAAAGGTTCATTTTCAAAGACGGAGCCAAATAGTCCTGCAATTATGGGAGCTATTCCAATTGCTATCATTGATCCTATTGAAACGCCGGTAAGCTTTAAAGCGGAGAAAAAAGTAAACTGGTAACCCATAACCCCTAAAACAGTAATAATAAGAGCACCCCGAGGGGCTTTTCTCAATATGTTAATGACACTTTTACCCTTCCATTTGTTATAAATTATCATTGTTACCGCTGCTAGAACAACCCGCACTGCGCCCACGGTGAGAGGATGTGCGTCTGCCGGAGCCAGA
>CAZSYK010000115.1:0-388 GCA_964610685.1 uncultured Eubacteriales bacterium | reverse complement strand
AGAGCCTGCAATATCCCTGTTGTTCCCCAGCTCATACTTGCGGTCGTGACGAGCAGCATACCCTTCAATCTCTCACCAGTTATTGACAAAATGATCATCGCCTTTTCTTTAGGTTTCTGGGTGTACTCAATGAATTGTTGTATGTTGTTGTATGTTTCAGAACAACGATGAATTATAATGACCGGGGTAAGGATGGTCATGGTACTATTCGTATAAAAAAAAGGATATTTCTTTCAAAAAACAACAGACTCTTAGTTTTGAAGGTAAATCATCTATAAAAAGATTTTTCCTGAATAATAACGGGGGTAAAAATGTCGGTTCAAGAAAAAAAGGCACTGGCCATACTTCAACAGCTTGTGAGAATTCGAACTCATCAGCCTGAGGGGGA
>CAZSYK010000114.1:0-3132 GCA_964610685.1 uncultured Eubacteriales bacterium | reverse complement strand
CCGTGACGCTCTGGGGCACGGGCGAGGCGCTGCGCGAGTTCCTGCATGTCGACGATCTCGCCGATGCCGCGCTCTTCCTGATGCGCCTGCGGGAACCGCCGGACTGGGTGAACGTTGGCTCGGGCAGCGAGGTCTCGATCCGGCAATTGGCGGAGCTCGTCCGCGGGGCCTGCGGCGCAACCTGCGCGATCGAATGGGACGCGGAGCATCCCGATGGCATGCCGCGCAAGCTGCTCGACTGCACGCTGCTGCACCAGCTCGGGTGGCGCCCGACGATTCCGCTCGAGGCCGGGATCGCCCGCACGGTGGAGGATTTCCGACGCGAACTAGCCGAGGGCCGCCTGCGCGGGCAGCGGTGACGGCGGAGGAACCGCGCTCGTGGGCCCGCAAGCATTGCGGCGAATGCGGACGAATCCGTTGCATTACCCGGGGTGGCTGGCGGACTCTGGATCGACGGATCCTTCGCGCAAACGCGCCGTTTGCGATTCTATTTCTTCCGGAATACCATCTCCTCTCTGAACAGGTCGGACTTGCCTTGATTGTCGGCAATCGCCTTGGCAAGAGCCTCGGAGGATGCGATATCCTTCGCGACCACATCGGGGTTCAGCAGCCGCAATCTCAGCACGTCAGACTCCATCTTGTAGGCAGCATACTGAAACGTGCGGTTGTCGTCGGGCAGCTTCCCCTGGGCGGTGCCAAACCAATCGAGCTGGACGAGTGTGGTTGACCAGTTGACGAAACAGTTGATGAAACCAGTTGACTGCTTCCCCCCCCCTGTGCTATGGTACAACCATGAAAATTAACGCATTCCTGAGTGGGGGTGCGGTTTGAAGGCCTGGATGCCGTGCCGGAATGGTAATCCGTTTGCGGGCGTTGTGTTTATGTGCACTGTTAGCAACTGAGGCTCGATCATGAGTTTGACGAGAACGCTGAGGGCGATGGCGCTGGTAGCCGCCATCGGATTCGCGGGACAGGCGGTCGGCGGTTGGAACTTCGGCTTCACGGAGGGCGAAGGCTACGCCGAGGGTGCATCGCCGACAAACTACAACGGCGCTGCCGGCGCGATCGGCGAATGGTCCGCCGGCACCAACGACGCTTCGATCGTCACGAACGAGACCCTGGTTCTCGATACAGGTTCGGAACCGCTCACCTGGACGCCGGACGATGCGTCCACAACCACCGGCAAGATCGTCACCATCCAGCAGGATGTGACCTTCGTCGCGGTACCCGACGGCGAGGATCCCCCCGGCACGACCGGCTCCCAGACCGGCGTCTACCTCCAGGAGGAGATCGACGGTGAGATCACCACCAACGTCCTCTATGGACTGGTTTCCAGCGGATGGCAGACACTTTCGGCCGCCGGCTTGTCGGTCACCAACCACTCTACGCACACCGTCAAGTTTGTTATCGACTACTCCGCCGAGCCCGACGCGACGGTCAGCTTCTACGTCGGCGAGACGCTGATGACCATCGGCAGCGGCTCCGATACCTCCGCGGCCCTCAACGTCGCCGCCACCGCCATGAGCGCGGTCACGCTCCAGGGCTCGGGCACAATCGACAACTTCTCCGGCAGCTACGGCTCGTCGCACACCCACAGCTACGTCACCAACTACTACTGGGCCGCCGACAACTCCACCTGCACCGCGACGAACGCCTGCGAATGCGGCGTCGGCACCACCACCGAGACCGTGGAAACGACCTACGAGGTCACCATCCCGCCCACGGTCGACGAATACGGCGAGGGAACCTACACCGCCGACTTCGTGAATTTCCCGGACCAGACCAAGAAGGTTCAGCTCAACAAGCTCCCCATCACCGTGAACATTTCCGGCAACAAGGGCTCCGCTACTGTCGGCGGCGTGGTTCCCGAGGCCTACTACTCCGGCGACGAAGTCGTCGTCACGCCCTCCAACGGCTACGTGATCGCCCAGATCAGCATCGACGGCACGGCTGTCGCCGGCACCCTCGGCCTCGCCTCCTTCACGACCAACCTGACCGCCGACGGCCTCACCGCGACCTTCGCCAAGGAGGACGCCTGGTGGGTCGCTCCCGGCCTCTTCAAGAAGCTCAACAGAACCGACGGCTTCCTCGACGGTTCCGAGAACCTCTCGCAGTTCGGCTTCAGCGAGGCCAAGGGCTATGTTGGCGCTTCGAGGGCTCCGGGTTCCAGTTCCGCGCAGGTCGTGATGTACCAGATCGCCGATCTCAACGCGGCGACCCCCGACACTCCGGCGTATGTCTCGAAGTCCGTCGTGAACAAGCAATACTTCGACGGCACCAATATGGCCAACCGCTCGGTCACCTTCGTGGGCGACTACCTCGTCGGCGGAAACATCCTCGCCACCGTCGGCTGGAGCCAGGGCTTCCAGCTTCCCGTCGGCGGCGTGCCCTTCACCTGGCAGGATTCGGACAACGGCGTCGTTAAGATGATCGCCAGCGACGGCGTCGGGCTGACATTCATGTACGAGGCGCCCGACGGTTCGGTCTATGCCACCACCTACAAGGGCACCAAGCTCGGGCGCTACACCCTCGGTGGAACCACCCTGACGCTCGACACCGCCTGGGGCACGGCGGGCTACGTGACGCTGCCCAACGGCTCATACGGTGTCGTCGGCGCCGTGGTCAACGGGCAGACCAACGTCTACGTGTGCACCGATTCGCAGGGCGTCTTTGTGGTCAACGCCGGCGCCGCGACGCCCGCGGCCACGCTCCTGCTGGCCCGTACCGTCACCGGACGGACGCAGAACATGCGCATCACCGGCACGGCGGACAACACGCCGCGCCTGATCGTCACGGATGCCGGCGCGAGCGACGCCATCAAGGTCTTCGACCTGGCGGCCGACGGCATGAGCCTCCTCACCACGACGCCTGTAGCCACCCACGCGGTCGCCCCGCTCGGGGGCGCGGCCATGGGTGGCTACTCGCCCATCACCGGGACCGACGACGACATGTACGGCTACCTCGGCAATTCGACCTCCGCCGGCGTCGGACCGTACCTGATCACCCTGCGCCACACGGACTACTGCCCGACCACGGCCACGCAGACCGTCGGGGCCAACGGCAGCTCGACGGTCAAGAGCGCCACGATCTACGTCTATCCGGACGTGAACAACAGCGTGACCTACACCGCCG
>CAZSYK010000113.1:0-3161 GCA_964610685.1 uncultured Eubacteriales bacterium | reverse complement strand
CGTGATCCTGCGACCCGTCCGCTTGCGGGTCGAGCCGCCCCACCTGCTCCAGCAACGCGCGGCGGATGACGACCAGATGGCATATGTAGTTGATCGCCAGCATCGTATGCGGTGAAAAGCCCGGCTTAAAGTGCGGGTTGAACACGCTCCTGCCGTCATAGGACAGCTTATCCTCGTCCGAATAGACCACATCCGCCCGATGCGCGTTGAGCGTGCGCACGACCTCATACAGCGCGTCCGGCGTCAGGGTATCGTCATGATCCATAAACGCGATATACTCGCCCCGCACCATGTCGATGGCGGCGTTCGTATTGCCGGAGACGCCAAGGTTCTTTTCCAGAAACCGGACACGGATACGCGTGTCCAGCGCCGTCTGTTCCCGCAGAAACGCTTCCAGCGCCGCGTCGTCCGACGCGCCGTCGGCGATGCACATCTCCCAGTTCGCATACGACTGCGCCCGTACCGACGCGACGGCCGCGGCAATGAAGTCCGGCGGCGTCCGGTAGGTCGGCATCACGATAGAGATGAGCGGCATGTACGGAAACGCCGCCTGCCGCTGTGCGGCAAGCTCCTGTCGGGTGGGCGCCATCGCCTCGGCGTACCCCTCGTACGAGGGCGCGGGCAGGCGCGTGGTCAGTACCGCCGCGGTGCGCGTCAGCGCGGTCCACAGCCCATATTCGCGCACATATGAGAAAAACCGGAGCATCAGCCGGAACAGCTCTCTCATCGCATGCTCTCCTCCCGAAAGAACGCCTGAAGCGCCTCCTGCCACGGACGCATCGCGTCGCCAACGGCGGCGGCAAGCCTGCTGTGGTCGAGCGCCGAATACGCGGGGCGGCGCGTCGGCGTGGGATAGTCCGCGCTCGCGCAGGGGAGCACGCGCGTGCCAAGTCCGGACAGGCGCACGATCTCGCACGCAAATTCATACCACGAGCACACGCCCCTGCCCGTGCAATGGTAAACGCCCGCCGCGCGCGCGGCAAGGAGCTTGAGCAGATGATCGGCAAGATCCGCGGCGTTGGTCGGGTTCCCGTACTGGTCGTTGACCACCGTAACGGTATCGCGTTCGCCCGCCAGGCGCAGGATGGTGCGCACAAAGTTTTTGCCCGTATACCCGTACAGCCATGCCGTACGCACGATCGCAGCGTCCGGACACGCCTCCAGCAGAAACTGCTCGCCCTCATACTTGGTACGTCCGTAGGCGGATACGGGATGCGGGGGCGCGTCCTCGCGGTAGGGGGCGTCGCCCTGCCCGTCAAATACGTAATCGGTGGAGATGTGAAGCACATACGCGCCTATGTCCGCAGCTGCCGCGGCAAGGTTCTTCGGCCCCAGCGCGTTGACGCGGTAGGCCAGCGGCTCCTGCGTTTCACACGCGTCCACGTTCGTAAACGCGGCGCAGTTGAGGATGGCGGTGGGCTTTTTCTCGCGTACGAACGCCGTTACGGCGTCCGGATCGGTGATATCCAGCTCGTCCACGTCCACGGGGATGACGCGCGCGTCTCGCAGCTCTGCGGGCGCCGGCCCCAGCTCCGTCTGTCCGGCGGACAGACAGCGCATCAGCTCCGTCCCCAGCTGTCCCCGACAGCCTGTCAGCACAATGGTTTCCATGCAGCCCCCTAAATGTAGAGTATTTGGCCGAGCTTGCGCAACAGCCCGTATTTCCATGTCCCAAGCAGGCACAGCGCGCGGATGCGCTCCGCCTTTTTCATGGAGGGGAACGCCGCATACGCGGACAAAAGCTCCTTGTCGTCCTCGTCCAGCAGGTCGGAAAACGCGTCCAAAAACGCCTGCGCCTGCCGGTACGTGTCGCACAGGCCGTAGCGGTTCTGGTCGCCCTCGCGCAGCCGCTGCCACAGGTACGAAAACGCGCGCGCGTTCTTCGCGCCGACGCGGTTGTCGCCATGCTGCCGGTAGAGCATCGTCGCCTCGTCCACATACCCGATCTCGCCAAATGCGGACGCGATCAAGGCCAGCCACCAGTCATGCATCAGCATCCCCTCGTGCGGGCGGGAAAGCGCCGCGTCGCACAGCGCGCGGTTGATCATCACCGTGCAGCCGGTGACGACGTTCTGCGTCAGCAAACGCCTGAGCTCCGTCCGCTGCGGGTCGAGCTTCTGGTAATGCATCAGCGAGCCGGACGCGATCTGGCCGTCGATGACGACCGCGAGATCGCTGTGCACGAGGATGGGGCAGTCGCGCCCGTGCGCGCGCTCCATGTCCTGCATCACGGCCATATGCCCGCCGCCGTCGGTGACGAAAAACCGCCCCGACTCGGTCGTCTCATACGCGTGCAGCAGAAAGTATGTGCCGTCGCCGGAGCCGTCGTCACGCGCGAGAATCCGCAGATCCGCGTTCTCCTGCGACAGCAGCGACTGGATCTGCGCGTCTAAAAACCGTTCGCCCTCGTAGGCGGCAAGCAGTACGTCGATCATGCCCGGCCTCCCATCCGGCGGCGCAGCGCGATCGCGCCATGTACCGCCCAGGTGACGAAGAACGGATAGCGAGTCTTATAATGCTTGTCATAGAACAGGCGCATCGAATCGCACAGCGCCGCGCCGACAAAACGGCGGTTGCCCGCGTTCGTGCTGCCGCCCTTTTCGTGCACGATGTGCTTTTCCGCATAGTAAACGACCGTCGCACCCGCCTGCTGTGCGCGGTAGCACAGGTCAATATCCTCGCCGTGCAGGAAAAAATCCTCGTCCATGCCGCCAAGCGAGGCGTACAGGCTGCGGGAGATGAGCAAAAACGCGCCCGACACGCACGGAACCGGCTGCGTTTCCGCCCGGTCGCGGAACGTCTGGCGGTACGCGCCGATGCGCCGGCTGCGCGGGAACAGCGTATCGAGCTTCAAAAAATAGCACAGCGATGCAAACGGCGTCGGGAACCCGCGCAGGCAGCCGTGGTCAAACTCCCCGTTTTCCAGAAACGTGCGGATACCGAGGATGCCCGGCCGGGTCCGGTACGCATAGTCAAGCGTCTGATCGAGCACGCCGAGGGGCAGCGTCACATCGGTATTGAGCAGCAGCAGCCACTCCCCCGCCGCGCGCGCCGCCGCCAGATTGCAGGCGTGGGCAAAGCCCCGGTTCTCGGTCGGGAGGAATACGTCCGCCCGGCAGCCGGTCATGGGAACGTCCGAATTGTCAGCGACCAGGATCTCC
>CAZSYK010000112.1:0-3171 GCA_964610685.1 uncultured Eubacteriales bacterium | reverse complement strand
CCGATTTCTCTTTTCCGGACTCCAGGGGTTTTTTCTCCTTAAAGATGATATCATAAACGTTTTCGCCGTAGTTATTCGCCCAGTTAAGCTGAGAGCCTCCGGCTATAAACATGGCAACAGCAATGGCTTCTGCAACTTCTTTTTTGCTTGCTCCATTAGCAACAGCTCTTTGAGAATGAACATCAACACAGTACTGGCAACGCATCAGGACTGAGGAGGCAACGGCTATAAGTTCCTTGGTTTTGCGGTCAAGTTCTCCACCTTCAAAGATAGAACTTCTCAGTTTTCCGAATGCTTCAGCAGTTTCAGGCAGTATTTCATCCATGAATGGCATTTTATTCCTCCGCTCAATAATACGATTTCAGTTTATAAAAGAAGGAGAGTCATATACCAAGTTTAGTTGATATTCAGGTTACGCCTTATTCAGCACTATGCAGATATACGCTGTAGGTATGTTTGTTTTCAACCCTGAAAGTAACCGATTTGTCCTGATCTACCCTGTAGTCAAGGGGTTTTTCTGAGGTATTATCGTAGACTCTTGTGCCTTTTTCAGCCTTTATATTTACATTTGCCAGGGCGTCGCAGCCGTTTGTGTGTGCGATGAAAATGACAGAGTTGTCAGTATGCTGGAGGATATCAAATTGGGCTTCATGGGTGTTACGGCTTATCTGACCGTACTCATAAAAAGAGACTATTGAGGCACCATTTGAATTGTAAGTATCGACCCAGTTGAGGAATTTCGAGCGGCTTATCGAATATTTTATAGCCGGATCAAGGTCAAGTTCATGAGTAAAAGAAGGGTACGCCATACCCGCTTTTGAAGCAGATTCCCACCACTCCCATGTGTTGTCATCCAGGTTTCCAACGTTTTTTTCCGCATGAACTCCAGAGTCTCCGTTTCTCCAGAACATCCCCAGGTTTTCATAGGCATAAATGGCATGCTTAATATTGTCCTTGTTTCTCATCGAGCACCAGCCTGTAGGTTTTTGCCCGATTTTCTCATAAACATATGAATAGCCCTCGTCCATAATCTTATAAGCCTCTTCAGGCGGGAAGGCGTTCAATTCTTTAGAATAATGTACCCCGGTATCCCAGGAATTATCAAAAACCAGACTTCGCAGGTACTCAATGTCTGACTCGCTGCACTGCTCAAGGAGATCTATATCAAACCAGATCGTGCCTCTGTTATTTTTGCTGTTAAGATAACGTATTCCCTGCTCTGTTGTATTCCTTACATGAGGACCGTCAATTCCGAAAGGAATCAGCCTGGAGTCTCCGACAGAGGTTACTAATTTTCGGTCTGCTATCTGGTTTAGATTGTAGATGCTGATGTCCATGTACCTTCCTTTTCCGGTGATAAAGGATGTGAATTTCAGATACCCGTTTGAGAAATCCACATAAGGAAGCCTTTGCCTCTCGAAGTTATAAAAGGGGGTCACAATGGATTTGCCATCTCTGGTAGATATTGTGTTTGTTTTGCTGCACCCGTCAAACGCAATTTCGAAGTCCAGTTTCTCAGAGGAGTTCCCCAGAGTTATGGTCTCGGACCTGATACCGCCCGAAGAACTTTCGAAATAACTGATTAATAAAACCCTGTTATTTACTTCCTTAATTACCAGTTTTGAACCCGGACTGTTAAGTTCGATAAAACTGCGGGTATCATCCGTTTTTATATCCATTGATATTTGGTAAGTACACTTAACCATTGGTATAAGCCTGCAGATGTAAAGTGACCCTGCCTGCCGTTGCTGTCCGTGATAATGAACAGAGGGAAGAGACGCTGCTTCACAGAATCCAAGGCTGTCAAAAATTTTCAGGGCATCTCCGGCACGCCTGCCTGGACCGGAATCAAAAATAGTGTCTGTCACCGGAAGTAAACTGCGTGGAGATAAACATGGAGACCGTATATTTTTATACACAAGCCCTTCTGTGACATTGTTAAAAAGAATTTGCGGTTGTAGTTCTCCGTAAATTGTCGAATAAAACCGATCGTGTATTTTATTTTTCAAAAGTTTTGCAATAAAAACATTATCCGGGACGCTGTGAATTTTGGAAAAATCCTGTGAAAACAGGGTAATACTACCCTGATCAATGTTTTTGGGACTTGATGGATTAACTGTTTCAGGGGAAATGTTAACTCCTCCAATAAACGGCAGTCAAGGTTTATCTGAAAAGATAAAAATTCGGAAAGAAAGTTTTTAGATAACAGTAGAATCTCTTTTAAGAAATTATTGCGTGATACTTATATTCGTAATACATGGACTGGACATACTCCATCTTAAAACCATGTTTATTTGCGATTTTTTCTATTGTGTAGGGCTTATGGGTGTATCCGAGAATATCTTTTGGACGATTTTTAAGAGCCGCCAGGAGAGTTGTACGAGCGTCAAAAAGAATTCTGCGAAGAATTTTATCTGCTCCGAAATCTCGTGAAAATAGCCCTATTTTCCATAGGGGATATAGTCGGGGATCCAGAAGATCAAAAAGGACAATTTTGCCTCCTTTGTTCAGATGCCTGGAAGCATTGGCAATAAAATCATCAACTTCTTCGTCTGTGAGGTACTGGATAACACCTGCTGCGGTGATTCGGTCAAAGGAAGTGTCAAGCTTCCCCCATACGGTTTTATCGTTAGCCAGAATTAGAGTTATATTGTCCCTTTTTCTTTCCCTTATCCTCTTGCCTGCCTCTTCAAGCATTGATGCGGAAAAATCAGCTCCTACGAGCTCTTCATATTCGAGAGAATAATAAACCAGAAGCTCTCCTGCGCCGCATCCAAAGTCGAGAAGTGTTTTGCCTCCATCAAGATGGTACAGCTTTTCCCTGGCCTCTTTGGATATAAATTCTTCCGCAGATGACCTGTGCCCACCACTTTTCTTGTTTGCAAAAAATTCTTCCCAAACATTTCTCGATTCCGACATATTTTATACCCCTGTTCCTGTTTTTAATGAATTTGCTTCATGTTAAGATGCCACGCTGAAAGGTTCATTTTATGTATAAGCTGGTCCTATAATTAAAGAGAAGAAGGGATTTAATTTCACCCATATGTTATTAAATATTTATATGTATCGGATTGGAGATATTTTTCCCGGATAGAGTAATTCCTAATGCTATTTTGTTTGTAACTATTCAGGTTATAGTTAACGGCGCTCCCTTGAGCGCCGCTATAATAC
>CAZSYK010000111.1:0-3186 GCA_964610685.1 uncultured Eubacteriales bacterium | reverse complement strand
CTTTCTTTAAGGAATTGGCCTATGAATATTTTACACAAAAAAATTGACAGTACCTCTGCATGTCTATCGACATAGTACTTTTCGATACAAGGAAAGAAGCTTTTCGGACGCAACCTGCCATGAACAGCTCTGTTCAACACACTGTCTGCCATTTTCGCCCATTTGCCTAGCCTTTTCCGGATTTTTCACAAGATACTCTATTGAAGCCGCCACATTCTCCGCATCAAGGACATTTACATTTATACCGCATTGATACTTATTGTTAAAATCAAGCCATTCGCCAAAATCGGGCATGATGATCGGCATTGAATTTGCCATATACTCGTAACATTTAAGCGCCCCCGCCATTGAATATTGGCCGACATTATTATAAAGGATAATGCCTATATTGGATTTGCCATATGCATCAATCATCTCTTTCTGATTTAATTGGCCTAAGAAAATTAAAGGTTTCAAAGAGTCTAACGTGATGTTCTTTTGAATTTTTCCAGCCAGATAAAATAAAAAATCCCCTTTTATCTTCTTTGCAGCCTCAACCATATTAAATATTCCTCGATCTATGTCGATGGTTCCCGCATGTAGCAAAACAGGCCTGCTGAAATCGTGCACTCTATGGGGGTATAATGATAAATCAACAAAATTCTCGATAGTTACCGTATCATTGAGGTTGCTGTAATATTTGGTCATTGTTTTTTGCGGCGTGACAAGAGCAGAGAATCTTTTACATGCATAATCCTCAAAGAATGCATATGCATGAGAGACGACGTATCGTAAGGGCATAGGTATATATTTCTTTGAAAAAATTAGCTGTCTCGTATCTTCATGAATATCGAATATCACTTTCTTGCCCAATTTCCGTAGTCGCAGACCCACAGGTATTAATTCAGGATCGTGAAAATGATAGATATCTGCATTAACTTTTCTTGCCTTCCTGAATGTATTTGAAGCTGTTCTGATCATACGCTCAATTCTGTTTTGTGGTTTCTGCAAGTTAATGATTTTTATCCCGTCAACAATTTCTTCTTTGTCATGTTGCGCAACAATCGTCACGTCATATCCGGCTTTAAGAAGCGTTTTCGCTTCTTTATGGAAGATGCGGACATCAAACGGCGGATGAACTGAGGTGAGTATGCAAACTTTATTTTTCATTCGATACCCCAACCAAAGATGGCAGGAACATAAATCTTGCAAGATTGATCTTTTGGGCAGGCACTGACTTTCTTAAGCCCTTGTAATATTTAATAATAAATGGATCCACGTTTCCGTCATCCCTGCTTGTCAATTCATAAAGCTTTTGCCCCAGCAAACCGATTGTCGGGTTGTATCGCGCCCATGTTATGTATCCACCCGTAGGAAAAGAAACTGTCATGCCAAAAGGGCGAGTTCCTTCCCGACATTGACCTGTTTTGTTGTCGTATGCGACGCGAAACCATCCGTTAGCGCCGCTGAAGTAGTTGGAAAACAAAGGATATTCCATGTCTCCATTCCATATCACGGCTACCAGTGTATTGGCAAAAGCCTTTGCCAATTCAGATGATGATAGTTGTACATCCGTCAGAGAAAATACATTTTTCATGGCCGCACGGTTTCTTTCGAGGGCATCCAGTGCATGAACCAGGCGGCGTGCATGGCTGATGTCCCAGCCTGTATCATCGCGCTTTTGTACCTTCTCACTCATCACATTGTATTTTATGACCTTCTTGGTTTTTTCAGTCTCTGAAGGCGCGCACACCGCTGGCTTCTGATCGGACTCATATCCTGCGTAGCGATTATCGTAATACAGCCGCCAGAAGCCGCGATCAATGTCTGCCAGCGCAACATCACGCAACCGGCTTTTGGGATCGTGCCTGATGGAAATTCTTGAAGAGAAAAATTCCAGTAACGCACTGCAATGTTTTTGCATGCGCATTTTATCTTCCTTGGAAACGCTTCCCCAAATCACGTCTTTAGAAACGCCGGATTGAATGATGCCGGCAAGCTCGGCATACATGGTGATCATCCAAAGCGGTTTATCTGTAAAGAAAAGTTTGGAGGACCCGTTGGTAACGTCTTCCGGCTTCGCGCCGGTCGCTTGACGCATGGAACTGATGGCGCTTTCGCTACCCCACCGCAACAGGTGTTCAATCAAAATCTGACCGGTATCCTGGATAAAAGCCTTTTCTTCTTCATCCGGCTTCCTGCCTGATGTAGCCAGCGCATTGGCAACCCTGGAGGCGAGCCCCAGGAACTGGACGCTATCCAACATCACTTCTTGATTGAGCAGGCGGTTTTTGTCGTTGCAGATCGAACCGCCGCGGCATACCCAGCGCCGCCCAGGCGAGGATTGGTTGCCGGGTTCTAATGCGTCATAAGCAATACGAATAAGCCTGGCGACTTCCTTTAGTCTGTTTGTCCTGTTGCAGCGGCTTGCCATGGATACCATGTTGTGCGCATAGGTTTGAATATCATAGAGCGCATACACGTCACCCTGTTTCAAGAGGCGAGCATCCAACTGACTTTGCCGCAGATAATCACGAACATTTCCATCCCAGGCGTCCCATACTTCCGCTTCGACGCTGCCGCCGCATGCAAAATCTGCGTCCGCCGCCGCTGCGGGTTCATTTATGAGAATCAGCGAAATGAACGCCACGGCCGTCATGGCGCAATACAGACATAAGACGTGGAGAGATGTTTTCATTGAGATTCCCGATGCCAAGGCAATTCTTCGTAAAATGATATCATCTCTTAATAACATGACCGAGTATAGTTCTGCGATGTCTTTTGCTCTTTTGAGGTAGAAGCCCCCGCTTTTGAAATGATTTTAAAAGCCGTAATCGTAAGCAGAAGCGGTATTACGTGCCATAGTGTCAGGTTGTCAAATTCTCCTTTAGGATATAACATGATAAAACCTATTGCTATTTGTATATATATAGCGAGAACCCAAAAACTTTTACTTTTAATGGTATAATTATATAAAAGCGCTGCAAAGCAACCAAAAAGAAACATCCCCAGGGCCGGCCCTAAAAATCCAAAATTGGCATACATTTCACCAATGCCAGTAGGGGGTAAATTTCCTCCTTGTAAATGGGAATACCAGACTTGCTTGATCATTACGCTTGGCTGATAAGCCTCCGGTCTCATAGACGAGGGTAGTATGTTAGTGATCCATGTAAGTAATGATTGCCCATAGAGATATCCAATATCAGT
>CAZSYK010000110.1:0-3213 GCA_964610685.1 uncultured Eubacteriales bacterium | reverse complement strand
GCCCTCCCCGGTGGCTTTTTTCACCGCAAGGCTGCTCTCCCCGTCTTTTTTCATGGCCTCCAGGAGATCAGCCCCCCTGCCGCCTGCTTCGGGGTCGGCGCCCGCCGCTATCAGCTGCCCGAACTGCTTCCCGAGGCAGGTAATGCGGGCCGCGGTGTACTGGAGGGCCGTCCTGCCCTCCCTGTCGGCGGCATCGAGGTCGCCTCCGGCGGCGGTGTATTTCTCGAGGAAATACCCGAAATAAGATTCATCGGAAAAGAACCCCTCGAGAAGGCCCATGAGCACGGTGCGCCCCTTCCGGTCCACGGCGAGGGGGTCCGCTCCGGCGGAAAGCAGCGTCTCCGTCATTTCCACGCAGAAGGGGTGTTCGGCGGCATAAAAGAGGGCCGTTTTCCCTTCTTCGTCGGGGATGTCGGGGTCCGCCCCGGCTTCCAGCAGCGCTGCCGCAGTGCCGAAGTCGTCCGGGCTGTCCCAGTTCGCCATGTGACGGACGAGGGCCGTTTTTCCCCGGCTGTCGGTACGGTTGACGCCGGCCCCCGCCCTGACGAGGGTTTTGATCATTCCGGGGCAGTTGCAGAAGGCGGCGGCGTGGTGAAGGGCCGTCATCCCGTCCTCGTCGGCGGCGTCGGGATCGGCGCCGTATTCGAGGAGAAGCTCCGCCACGTCCTCTCTGCACTGCCGGGCGGCCCGGATGAGGGGGGTCCTCATCTTCCGGTCGCGGCCGTCCACGGGAACCCCGGCGTCAAGCATCCCCCGGGCGAGGGCGCAGGACTCCACCGGGAGGACCGGTTCGCCTTCCCCGGTCCTCCCCATGCCGAGCAGCCTGCTGGCGGAAAGCAGGTCCGAGGCGTTCTCGATCATCTCCCCGTAGGTAATGAACCCGTCGAGGGAGTCGCCGATGCGGTCCCGGAAAAATTCCGCAGGCTCCCGCCGGAAGCAGTCGGGCGACGCTTCGTAGAGGGACACTTCGAGCACGCCGTCCCGGTAGTAGATGGAGACGGGAATGCCGTTGACCGTGCCTTCGCAGATCACAGGGCAGGCCCCGCAGACGGTTTCTAGATCAAATGCAAGCGCCGTGCCCGAAGTTCCTGCGTTTTTTTCCATTTTTACCAGCCTCCCTTGGATTTTTTTGCCCTGCGAGGGCAGCGGTGCGCCGTTCCGCGGGACCCCACTCCCGGGAAAAGCCCGGGCTCAGAAAGGAGCCTCGCCTTCCTTCTCCGGCCCGTCCTCCTCCAGTTCCGCCGGATCCTGGTCCGGAGAGCCGCCGGAACCGGACAGAGGATTTTCCGGGGTCCGCCAGTCGGACTCATCGCCCGGCTCGGCCTCTCCCCAGGAAGCGGAGCAGTTGATGAACACCCGTCCGTCCTTTTCGTAGGAGAGGGATGAAGGCTTCCGCCCCTCGAACACCTCGAGAAAGGCCTGCATCTCTTCGGACCGGCGGTCTTCGGCGGGACGGATTTTTATATGGCCGCGGCCCCTCTTCATTTCTTCCGTCCGGGCCTCGCTGAGTTTCCGCTGCGACCACCCGCCTCCCGAATACAGAAGCCATTCGCCTTCTCCGCAGGACTCGGGGGTTTCCAGAGCCAGCGACGTTATCCTTCCGTTGGGGTTTCCGGTACTTTCCTCAACGGTCCTGCGGAAAAAGGCGGATGCCCTGGGCGTGAGGGCGTTTCCCCAGGCGATATCCCCCGTATGCCATGCCTCCGCACCCCGGGGAGGGTTCGAGTCCAGCAGGAGGCAGCCGTCTCCGAAGGAAAAGGTTTCCGTCAGGAAATTCGCCAGGATTTCCTGGAGGGGGGCCGACCAGGACGACATTTCCCGGGCCACGATGCGGAGTTCCCTCCCCCATGCGGCGCGGGCCGTGCGCAGAAGCAGGTTCACCGTCGGCGCGTTGAGCGCGGGAAGATAGGCGTAGGCGTCGTATCCCTGGTCCGTGTCGAACAGGTGGGCGCATTTTTCTCCGCTGTAATACCACTGGATCCCTCCGGTGAAGGCGGTGGTCACGGCGACGAGGGATCCGGCCGTATTCAGCGGCGCGTCCAGCATGATGGAGCTGAGGGTGGATTGCTCATCGTCCGGGATGATGTTCCACCACTCCGGGAAGGTTTTTCTGGTGCGGGAAACAGGGTCCCCGCTGCGCATCCTGGCGGCGGCGATGTCGTCCAGCATGCCGAAGACGACGTCGGTGAGGCCCGGAAAGTCCGGCGGAACGGGCCCCCCTCCGTGCTGCTCATGCATAAATTTCCAGAGGCACACCCCTCCGGTAAAGAGCGACGAAAGAAGGTTCCGGGCGTTGCTCGGCCAGATGGGATCCTTCGACTTGAGGATGTCGCCGTCCGTGACCAGCGCCTCGGAGAAGCGATACGCCGCCTCGCAAACCGAGGAGGAGGCGGAGAGCATGTCGAAGGCGGGGTCGAACCCGAAGGAGCACTCGCAGCCGGGGGCGTACAGGTTGATGCCCTCCCTGACGTCAGGGATTTCCTTTTCGTCGCGGAAGAGGACGAGGGTTTTCCCCGGCCTTTCCGAAAGGAAGTCCTCCATCATGGTTGTTTTCAGCGCTTCGTTCCTTGAGAGAAAGAGCATTCCGCATCACCGTTCCTTTCCGGGATAAGAAAAACCGCCGACGAACTCCATGCGCCATGACCCGTCAATGCCCGTCGCGTCACAAGAGCATCGGTTTCCTCCTTTTTGAACACCGGACGCCGCCCGAAAGGGATGCGTCTATCCGCGCCGCAGCCGAATAACCGTCCGCACTGCGTCCCTGATTTCTTCACCGGGGGAAAAAAACGATTCCTGCCGCCGACCTGCGCCGCCCTGAATCTCTGATAGAATGTGGAATTTGTCTGGAACCTGTGAGGCCTGTGAAAAGGCTTCTTCTGAGTGGGTGTGTTGCACTAGCCTTTTTTATCGGTTGGTTCTCAAAAAAGCTCAAACATCATAAAACTTTTTCTCGCCTATGTCAATAGGGGTTCCATTAAGGGTGTTCCGTTAGGGTTCCGATAAAAAAGAAACAACGGGAGCCTGAAATCTTTTCCCGGTTTTCTCTGCCGGGTGTAATTGTGTCCTCCTGTCTTTTCGGATAGAATATTAAGGAACTTAAGCGGAGTTTTTCCCCGGTTTTCCCCTTTCTGCTCCCGTCGCCCCCGGAATGCAGCCCCGGAAGATGACGGAAAAGCCATGGACAGTATCCCCGGCAGGGATTGGAGATGATGT
>CAZSYK010000109.1:0-3265 GCA_964610685.1 uncultured Eubacteriales bacterium | reverse complement strand
CCCATATCTGATGACAAACGGCGTCAAGGTATCGGGAAACGGAACACATGACGATGGAATTTGCAGCTCGCTTATCATTAAACCAGACGTCACCGTTAACTTCGCCTCGGGAGTAGGCTTGAATATTGACGGAACGTTAACGGCGGTCGGTGAAGCCGCTAAACCCATCACATTTCAAAAAAAGCCGGGTGCGGATTGGTGCTTTACGCTTGAAGCCGGCGGAAGCCTTGAGGGCTCTGTCAGCTTAGGATACTGTAACCTTGTGGGATTAAACAGCGGCATTAATATAAAGGCGCCGAGCACAGCCGTGACGCCGCCTGCCATAACGATTGACAATTGTACAATACAAGGCGTGAACTACCAGACAGGCTTAAAAGGCAAAGATATCACGGTTACAGACAGCAGCTTCACCGGGCTAGGCGTTAACCTGCAAAACAGCCGGAACGTCTCGCTTACAAATTGCGCGATAACGGTCACTTCAGGCAGCCTGGACGGCGTTATAATAGAAAACGCCGAAAACATTACACTGCAGGGCTGCGATATCATACCAAGCGAGGGGTGCGGCGCAGACGGTATCAGCATTTACTATTCAAAATTCGTCACACTGAAAAACTGCCTTGTCGCCGGCTTCCCCGATTACGGCATCCAAGTTAAGCGAAACGTCTATGAGACGACTGAAACAGGCTCAATGCTGATTGACAACTGCACTGTGACAAACAACGGCAAGACCGGTGTTATGTACTATCATTCCGGTTATTATAATGAAGAATACAGCGCCTATATCAAAAACAGCATTATCGCCGATAATGGTAGCGCCTTGCCTGAGGATCAGATCAAGCTGGATATTATCTGTGCAGCCGACTATCAGTTCACCATTCCTGAAGGGAGCATTTCCTATTCCTTCATCGGCAGAGACGACGCCCCATTCGTTGTGGTATCAGATGTTGAAAGATATAGTCACCCAACTCTTGGCACAATCTATCCTATCCCTGAAACAACCTATTCTAATCGTATCAGCGGTCCGGCGTACTTTGCCGACGCTGCGAACGGTGACTATCACTTGCAGTCCACGGACGGCAGATGGAACGGCAGCACATGGGTTACAACGGACGGGATTACAAGCAACTGTATCAACGCAGGCGATCCGGCTTCCCAATTTGTCAACGAGCCGGAAGACAACGGCGGCCGAGTCAATCTTGGCCGTTACGGAAACACGGTGGAAGCCTCTAAGTCGAGTGTTTCAAATCCGTCCATGATATACTTCATCTTTCTGCCCGACGGAAAGTTTAATGGGTATGACGCATATAGCATTGAGGCGCAGAGCGGCACAACTACCAGAGTGGCAACCGGTGGAAGTTACAGCTTTACCGTCAATGTAAACGGCTATCATTACAAGACTGCAACCTTTGCGGTTAAGGCCGATGGCATAACGCTGACTGCGGTGGAGAATGTCTATACCATCGAAAATATCACGGATGACAAGACGATTACCGTGGAGGGCATTGCGCTGATACAGCCCCCGACCTTTACGACACAGCCGCAGAATCTGGTAGTTGAAGCGGGCGAACCGGCAAGCTTTAGCGTTGCCGTAGAAGCGGAAGGCTATGTACCCACATATAACTGGCAAGTGTATAAACCCGGCATAGGATGGGAGGACACAGGAGATACCGACACCCAGCATGATATTGCATCAACTACGATAGCCCAGAGCGGCTGGAGATATATTTGCTATGTTTACTATCCATATGGAAACACTCTGTATCCCGTAGCAAGCAATAATGTTTCACTGACAGTGACTGACCCCGGTACACAGTATACCATCGCCGTCGGCGCAAGCCCTGCGGCGGGCGGCACAGTCAGCGGCGGAGGCAGTGTCAACGCGGGCACATCCGTTACCGTTACTGCGTCACCCAATGCCAACTATAGTTTCATAAAATGGACAGAGAACGGGGTACAGGTCAGCACCAACACCAGCTATACCTTTAACACCACAGCAAATCGTACACTGATCGCGGTCTTTGAGAGCGAATCACCATCCTCGCCGCCTGCATCAGCATATACACCTCCTGCTGTCACACAGATACGAAACGGTGACAGTGTAACATCCTCAAATCTTAGTCAACTCATTTCAGAAGGTGAAACACTGACTGTAGAGGGTGAAAACGGAGCAAAACTGTTATTTGATACAAATGCTCTTGAGGGAATTGCGGACCAGGCAAGCGGCAGTATTACGACAAGTATCGCCGACGTATCATCTGAGCATCAGGATACACATCCGGGAAAACTTGTATTTTCTTTAACTGTCAGCTCCGGAGGGAAGACAATTAGCGATTTCGGAGGACTGGTTACAGTTTCACTTCCATACGAATTAAAGGAAGGCGAGCAGTCGGAAAACGTCACTGTATGGCATTTAAACGAAAACGGTGTTGTGGTTGAAATTTCCTGTACTTACGATCCTGCAACCAAGCTGGTAAGCTTTACTGTAAGTCATTTTTCGTTGTACATGGTGGGGGTCGCTTCCCCATGGGAAAACCCCTTCGCCGATGTCAGTGAAAGCGATTGGTTCTATGATGCTGTACGATTCGTCTACGAAAACGGCCTTATGGTTGGAACCGACAAAAGCACTTTCTGCTCGCAGGATATTGCATCACGCGGAATGATCGTAACCATCCTTTGGCGTCTGGAAGGAGAGCCAGTATCGGAATATTCAATGAATTTTACTGATGTTGCTGAGGATAAATGGTATTATAAAGCCATAGCATGGGCTACTGAAGTAGGTATTGTTGATGGCTACAACACGCTTCACTTCGGACCGGATGACGATATCACCCGCGAGCAAATGGTAAAAATACTTTACAGATTTGCAGCGTACAAGAGATACGATGTAAGCGCCCGCGACGACTTAAGTGCATTTACTGACAGTCCTTCAGATTGGGCGATGGAAAGCGTGCAATGGGCAGTAGCAGAGAGAATCATACAGGGCAAAGGTCTCAACCTTCTTGACCTGCAAGCAGGTGTCAAACGCTGTGAGTGCGCTGCAATTTTGCAGCGGTTTATATCCAATTAACAAGAGACTCTATGTGAATAACTCGCGTATAACGATAAGAGGCCTTTTTAGAACATATCATCGAAACATTACCATATACAGCTAGAACAGTAACCACCCGATTACATCGGCACTGATGAGTCTATCAGCAAGCTCAAGGAGATCATGTGGCAGCCTATACACCCGCCAGTCAACCATAACCAAAACTTATGATTTACC
>CAZSYK010000108.1:1159-3267 GCA_964610685.1 uncultured Eubacteriales bacterium | reverse complement strand
GAAGGAGCGCCGGAGGAGGGCATCAACATCCGCATTAACATGTTGCCGAGCTGTCCGCGCATCGCCTCGTCATCCTCGCCCACCCCGCCGAAAGCGGACAGGGCTTTTACAAGGTCGGCAGGTCCTATTCTGTCGTCCCCTGAGGCCGGGCCGGGTACTCCAAGAGGCTTTGCCCCGTATGTGGGATGGAAGTACACGTAGTTCCCGTCCTTATCCTGTTTCAGCGTCCACCCTCGCGTGCCGTCGCCTCCGCCACCCTGTGACGCAATCTGCCGCTTCAGCCCCAACTCGGCGTTGAACTGCTTCTCCTTCTGAGCAAGTTCCGCCGCCTTGCCGGGATCCATGCCTATCTGTTCAAGAACCCCGTCGCCCGTCACCTTCCCGGTACGAGGATTCACCATCTGCCCCATAAACCTGTCCCCGAGATCGACGTTGCGCTGCACGAGCGGGGGAAAGAGCGTCTTCGCCAAGACATCCTGATCCATCCCCAGACGGTTTCCGACGTGCAGCGGACGCATGACGTCCAAAACATCGCCGTTCAGGCCGGACATGTCCATCTCCGCGCGCCGTCGCTCCCGGTCCGCCATAGCGCGGTCCAGCGACTTTTGCCCCATGTCCCCCGCTCTGCCGTACTGCGGATGCGCGAACGATTGCCGGAGCACCTCCGAACTGTCGGCGTTCGGGTCGAGTCCGGACAGGAATTCGCCGAACGCGCGCTGCGCCTCCACCTGCTTCGCTTCCTTCGTCCGGTCCACCATCGCGCCGATCTGGTCCACGGCGAGCTGCCCCAGAATTCCAGCCCACCAGGGCTGCTTCTGTGGAGCGAAATACACCGCCATCTATGTCACCTCCCGAGCCACGGTTTCCCGTTGACGCTCCCGTTCATCGCCAGCCACGGATATCTTTGAAGAAGAGCCTGATAGCGAGTTCCGGAGGTGTCGAGGTCCGGATTGTTCTCGTACCGCTTGAGCAGCGAATTATACCTGTTGTCCGTCTGCTGCTGCTGAAGAAGCTGCTTGTTCATCTGCATCCTGTCCGTCACGTCCGGCCCTCCGGTGTTCTTCGGAGCGGTCAGCGTCGGCGCCGCGACGGTCTTCTGTGCCTCCGGGCTCGGCGTATCGCCCTTGATTCCGGCGACCGACTTGATCGCGTTCTTCCCCGCTCCGGCCAAATCGCCGCGAACGGCGGAATCAACCGCCCTCGCCCCGGCCACCCACGGCGCGATACCCTGCATACCGGGGACGACCATCGACGCGGCGGCGACCAAATCAAGAATCCCACCGAAGGGACTTCCGCCCTTCTCGTAATATACAGCCACCTCGCATCACCTCACTTTCCCTGGTGGACCACGGTGTCGTAGTCCTCGCGGCTGTCGTAGCTGTCCTGCCAGTCCTTCCAGAAGTTGTACCCGGCCATTCCGGGCGCATAATAATTTTCCCAGAGCTGCCCGGGACGTGCCATCAGCGCGTCGTACTTGCCCAGCATGCTCTGGTCGAAGCCCTGCGCGGCTCCCGTCGCAGAATCGATATACCCGAGTTTCTGGCTCCCTAGGTTGTTCCAGTTGCTGCCGACTCCCTGCCACCCCGAGTTGAGAGCGGAGAATGTGTCGTTCTTGAGAGAGCCTCTATTCGCCCACGTCTGTCCAACGCCTTGCCACCCCTGATTTTCGGCGTTGTAAATGTCCGTATACGCCTTCGAGAGTGCGTACTGGGAGTTGCGGTCGATGCCGCGCACCCCCCTGTCCGCCACCGAGGAGTTGACCACGCCGCTCCCCGCGAGACCGGAGAGCATGGAACCCAGGTTTTCCTTCGTGTCCGTATTGATCGAGGCATACACGTTGTCGAGCAGCGATTGCGAGGGGCCGTTGACAACGAAGTCCTGGTATTTATCCTGCCACCCCTTATACTCGTCGTCGAATGCGGACATATCCCCTTCGTGCCGATTTACGAAGTCCTGATACTCCCCGAGCCAGTTCTCGTACTTCCCCTGGAAGTCCTTGTGGTCGGCAAGCCCCTCGTCCACCGCTCCCCACTTGGAGCCGATGAGGTCGAGAACGCCGCGCGACTCATCTTGTATCCCGGCGGATTCGTCGATGATCTTCCAAAAAT
>CAZSYK010000108.1:0-1093 GCA_964610685.1 uncultured Eubacteriales bacterium | reverse complement strand
GAGATCGCCTTCAAGGTATCGCAATCCGGGATTCGTCATCTCGTAGATACGCCTTCGCAGCTCTATCAGTTCTTCCGGCTCCGGGTCTCTCTTTCTCACCTGCTCCGTTCCGCCCCCGCCGCCGCCGAAAAAGTCAAGCTTCACTCGTTTCACAAAACCGCACCCCCCTTCTCCACTACGTCATCCCAGGACACGAGAATATAGTGGATCGGCTCGTCTCTCTTCGTTCTCGTATTGAACGTCGTCTCCGTCTTCAGCAACTTGCCCCCGAGGACGCGCATATACGCCCTCACATGCTTTCGCGTGCAAAAGAGAACGCTTTCAAATCCGTGCGGACGACAAACGGCCATCATGTCGTAGATCACTTTCCGCATGAGGCGTCCGTCGCCGCACATCTTCGGAATGATCATCCATTTGCGCTCCCAGTCGAGACACCACGTGAAAAAACCGTACTCGGGACGGAACCACACCGTTTCCGCGTCCGAAACCTCCCACTCTCCGGCGGTTCTCTTGTACTCGGCGATCCATTCGTCCAGCGACTTCAGCCGCTTCATCCTCCAAGCAACTCCCAAATTCGCGGAAGCTTCGACAGCAACCACATCCCACCGGCGCCGCCGACGAAGATAACGACGCGCAGCGCCCATTCCCCGGCAACGGCGTCCACTGGCTTATCGGTGCGGACATGCTCGGCGAACGCGACCAGCGCCGGGCCGTTCTCCGAGCATCGGCGCTCGATAGCCCCGATTCTTTTGTCAAGGGCGATGGAAACCCTTTGGAGCTCCGCGATCATGGCGTTCTGCTCCAGGAGTTTTTTCAGGGTGTCGTTGACCTCCTTCACCCCGCTCTCCACGGCGGACATGCGGCCCTGAAGCACCCCGAGGTTCCGCTGCACCCCCTCTATGGAGCGCTCGTACAGCAGACCCTCCATCGCCTCGTCACCACAGGTCGATTTTCCAGCCGAGACCGACGACACCCTGAACCTCCCCCTCCCACGTCCCGCCGACCCCGGCGATGATCCCCGGATACCACTTCTGCCGAGTCAGCCGGTCGATTCGGTCCTGCGCCTGCTGGCGGTAGCGGGCACCCTCGGACT
>CAZSYK010000107.1:1115-3298 GCA_964610685.1 uncultured Eubacteriales bacterium | reverse complement strand
TGCTTGAACCTTATTATAATAATTTGAATAAACGAATGGTTAAAACTCCTAAATTATATTTTCTTGATACAGGTCTTTGTGCTTATCTGACAAATTGGAATAGTCCAGAAGTTTTAGAAGCTGGTGCAATGAGTGGAGCCTTTTTTGAAACCTTTGTTATTTCTGAAATACTAAAGAGTTATTTACATAATGGAAAAAGAGCACCTATATATTTTTACAGAGATAAAGAGAAAAAAGAAATAGATTTAATAATAGAACAAAATGGAATTTTATACCCTGTTGAAATAAAAAAAACAGCAAAACCTGACAAATCTATGATTAAAAATTTTAAAGTTCTTGATAACTATAAAGTTGGGAATGGTGCCGTAATTTGTTTGACAAGTGATGATTTACCTATAACAGAAAGTATTAATATTATACCTGTAAGTTATATTTAATCTTTCATAAGTGTCTATGTCAATTTTAATTTTTAAACAGCTATGCAACAGAACTAAAAATACTTTATATCTTTTCATATCTCGATTTTAGCAGGTTTGAAGTATTTATAGAAGTTTTTAATAAATTCAATTACCTATATTTTTTTATTTGAATAAATCATTTTAACGCCTACATTCCTAACTGATTACAACAAAACATGTAAATATATTTTATTGCTATTTTTGTATTAATTTGTAAATTAATTTTAACTTTTCTTAAATATGTTTTACGAGTGTCAAGCCCCCAATTTTTGGTCCAAGTTAAGAGTTAGTAATTTGGAAGTTTTAATCTCAACTTCAGGAGCTGGGGCCTGATAGTTCAATGAGCTGTGAGGTCTGATTCGATTGTATTCTTGCCTGTAATTTTCAACCATCACTTGAGCTTCTTTCAAGTTGTAAAAGACTTCTCCGTTCAAAAGTTCATCCCTCAGAATACCATTGAACCTTTCATTAAAGCCATTCTCCCAAGGACTACCTGGAGTGATGTATGCAGTTTTGACTCCAATTTTAGCTAAAAAATCCTGAACACTTTTAGCTACAAATTCACTGCCGTTATCACTCCTGATATATTCAGGAATTCCTTCTGTTAAAAACAAATCCGCCAGAGACTCTAACACCTCATCTGCTTTAAGATTGTAGCCCACTTTGATTTTTAGGCATTTTCTGGTGTATTCATCAATCATAGTCAATATTCTGATTTTCCTTCCGTTACAAAGTCTGTCTTGCACAAAATCGTAGCTCCAAACGTGGTTTTGATGCAAAGGTCGAAGCCTGATACAGGAGCCATCGTTAAAGTACAACCTACCGCGTTTTTTCTGCTTTTGCGGAACTCTAAGACCTTCTTCGCGCCAAATACGCTCAACTCTTTTGTGATTGACTCGCCAGCCCTCAGCACGGAGCAGAGCTGTTATTCGCCGATACCCATATCTGCCGTATTTTGTCGCAAGGCGCGCAATATCTTCTCGCAAAGCTTTTTCATCGTTAGGTTTTTGAGGAATATATCTTTGCAAGCCGCGATTGATATTTAATGCAACACACGCCTTACGCTCAGATATATCAAGCTTTTGGACAATATGAATAACTGCTTGTCTTTTTCGCTGAGGGCTTAATACTTTCCCGTGAGAGCCTCGTTAAGGATTAATTTATCAAGAGTTAAATCAGCCACAGCTCTTTTGAGACGGGCATTTTCTTCTTGAAGTTTTTTAAATTCTTTGGCTTGCGATACTTGCATTCCTCCGTAGATTTTTCGCCATCTGTAGTAGGTTTGTTCTGTGATAGCAGATTCTCTGCAAGCTATAGCTACACTTTTGCCTTGGCTAATCATTACTTCTACTTGTCTGAGAATTGCAATGATTTCTTCCGGCTTAATTTTGACACCTTTTTTCATTGTTTTTAGTCCTTTCCTTTTTCATTAATTTTACTAAAAAACTAACTCTATTTCTGGACTAATTATATGGGGTCAGGACAAAAGTGCCATAATAAATATTTTGGTAAAATTTGCGATGAAATAGTTTATAATAATAGTATAATTTGCATTTAAATATAGTTTAAGGATTTAAATTTATGCAAAAAACAAAAATTATAAGTAAAATCTTAATCGTGATATTTATTTTGATGCTTTTGCATTTAGAATCAGTTGCTTTTGTCGTTCCCAAAATTAAACTGAATATAAAAACAGAAAAAAATCAAACAAAAGCAGTAAGATGC
>CAZSYK010000107.1:0-1105 GCA_964610685.1 uncultured Eubacteriales bacterium | reverse complement strand
AGTATCAGCGGATCTGAGATTTGATTTTCTTCAATTCTTTATTTATGTGTTTCAAATTAAATTTATCCTGAAATTCATTGACAAATTGTTAGGCATGCCATACAATATAAATATGTTAGTCTCGACTAACATTAGAAAGACTAAAAATGCAAAAGAAAATATCTGCCAGTTTAGAAGATTATCTTGAGGCAATTTACAACCTTTATATACAACAAAAACCTATTAAGGTTACCGAAATAGCCAAGTCACTTCGGGTGAAGAAAGCCTCTGTTTCAGAAGCCTGTAAGTTGTTATCGAAGTTTAAGCTCATCAATTATGCGCCTTATTCTGAAATTTCGCTGACGCAAGAAGGTGAAGACATTGCCAAAGAAATAGTCTACAAGCATAATGTTCTCAATGATTTTTTGCAAAATATACTCGGTATAGAGCCCAAGGAAGCCAAAGAAACGGCTTGTCAGATTGAACATGTGATTTCAGAAAAATTGCTTAGCAGACTGGTTTATTTCGTCGAATTTACCAAGAATTCTTCTTGTGAAAATAAAAATTTCCTCGAAGAATTTCAGAGCTTTTATCAAGAAAAAGAAAACTAAAAATTTTTTACCCATAGTGTTAGGCAAGGCTAACAAACATAAAGGAGCAAAAATGAATGTACAAGTATTGATGGAACAAATTATTAAAACAGATGAGATGACTGCACAGCCTGCATCTACTGTTGTTTCGTTACCCTCTTTTCTCGGTTCTGAAGAAGCGCAAAATGAGCTAAGTGTGTTCAAACATCACATATATGAGTACCAAAAAGGGTTGCGAAACTTGGTTTTGGCAACAGAAAAAACCAAAAACGAGGAGACTATCAGGCAAATCCTTGAACGAAGAGAAATAGCATATGTCATTCACAAGATGTCAGACAAAAAAATCAATGTTTATTTTGGGGAACCGGCTTGTGTTGAAGTAATTAAGACTTTAAACCCAAAGTTGAACGAGATTTCACCGTATGATTGAACCCAGCCATTTTTTGTAAAAGCAAATCCGTCAAGTCTTTGCCCAAAATGTTCAACCATATCCGTTCTCTCAAACTCGCCATGAACAAGAACATCAAGCCCCATTT
>CAZSYK010000106.1:372-3325 GCA_964610685.1 uncultured Eubacteriales bacterium | reverse complement strand
CTTCAATTAGTTCCAGAGGAATTTTGCCCGGGTTTTCAATGGAGTGGCGCTTTCCAACCGGGATGAAGGTTGATTCGTTCTCGGAGACAAGGAAAGTTTTATCCTCAAGTGTTATCTTCGCTGTTCCGGTAACTACGATCCAGTGTTCCGCCCTGTGGTGGTGCATTTGAAGGGATGTGCTGGCTCCGGGCTTGACGGTGATGCGTTTTACCTGGTAGCGCGCCCCGTTGCCGATGCTGTCGTACGATCCCCAGGGGCGGAACACTTCGCGCTGGTTGAGGTGCTCGTGCCGCCCGTTGGCCTTTATGTCTTCCACCAGCTCTTTTATCCTCTGCACCTGGTCTCTGGAAGCCACGAGGACTACATCCTTTGTCTCAACGATGACGAGGTCCTTCACTCCCAGGGCTGTTACGAGCCTGTGGTCTGCCCGGATGAGGCAGTTTTCTGCCGAGATGGTCTTGATGTCCCCCTGGAGAGTGTTGCCCGCAGCGTCTTTTTCGCATGCCTCCCAGAGGGAATTCCATGAACCGATGTCACTCCAGCCGGCATCGAGGGGAACGACGGAAGCGAGTTCTGTCTTTTCCATGACGGCGTAGTCTATGGAGATGCCTGGGCATTGAGCGAATTCTTCGCCTTTGATCCGCAGGAAGTCAAGATCTTTTGAAGGATCTTCCATGGCCTTTCTGCAGGACGAAAAGATTTCCGGGGCATGGCGCTCCAGCTCCTGAAGGTAGGTTTTTGCCCTGAACAGGAACATGCCGCTGTTCCAGAGGTATTCCCCTGTTTCCAGGTACCTTTCGGCTGTTTCGGAATCGGGTTTTTCAGTGAAGGAAGCGATCGCATAGATGTCCTTGCTTCTTTCTTCGCCTTTCCGTATGTAACCGTATCCCGTTTCCGGCCGGGTCGGCACGATGCCGAAGGTGACGAGCCTTCCTGATTCGGCCTCGGGGACGGTTTTCTGCACTGCGCTGCGGAAGGCTTCCGGTCTGGTGATGACATGGTCCGCCGGAAGAACGAGAAGAAGAGGATCGTCTTCCCGGGCAAGGGCATGGAATGCCGACAGGGCTATGGCCGGTGCGGTGTTCTTCGGCTCCGGTTCCAGGATTATTGAGGCGGAATTTTGGCCTGCCTCCCGGAGCTGTTCAGCAGCGAGGAAACGGTGCTCTTCGCTGCACACAACTACAGGTTCTCTGCAGGGCAGCCCCTCGAGCCTGTCCAGGGTCTGCCGGAACATGGTGGCATCCCCGAAGAGCTTGAGGAACTGTTTCGGATTGAGCTGTCTCGAAAGAGGCCATAATCGTGTTCCGGCCCCTCCGGCCATAATGACAGGTGTGATCATTCGCCTCGTCTCCTTAGTCCATGTTTTTTTCAGCTTCGAAGGCTGCTTTCGCTGGCAAGGAACCATTGATACGTGCTGTGCAATCCTTCATAGAGAGGAATCTTTGCCTTCCACCCCATTGCATTGATCCGTGAGACGTCGAGCAGTTTTCGTGGTGTTCCGTCAGGTTTTGTCGTGTCGAATTCGATCCTGCCGGCAAAGCCCACAACCTTCGCTATTGTTTCCGCCAGTTCGCGGATGGAGCAGTCGGTACCCGTGCCGACATTTATGTGAGAGAGCATGGGCGATGTGTGTTCCGAATAGGTTTTCTCATCGAGTTCCATGACAAATACGCTTGCGGAGGCCATATCATCCACATGGAGAAACTCCCTCATCGGCGTTCCGCTTCCCCATACGGTCACGGTTTTGTCCCCGTTCATTTTTGCCGTGTGAAACCGATGGAGCAGGGCAGGAATGACGTGGCTGTTTTCGGGGTGGAAGTTGTCGCCGGGGCCGTAGAGGTTTGTGGGCATGATGCTCCGGTAGCTTGTGCCGTACTGGCGGTTGAAGCTTTCACAGAGCTTGATCCCCGCTATTTTTGCGATAGCGTAGGGTTCGTTGGTCGGTTCAAGGGTACCTGAGAGAAGTGCTTCCTCTTTCATGGGCTGGGGGGCGAACTTCGGGTAAATGCATGACGAACCGAGGAACAACAACTTCTTTACCCCCGCTTTTTGTGCGGCGGAGATGATGTTGGTTTCAATGACGAGGTTCTGCAGAATGAATTCGGCGGGAAAGGTATTGTTGGCGTGGATGCCTCCCACCTTTGCGGCGGCAAGATATACTTCCTCTACCGGTCGGCTTCCGAAGAAATCATTTACAGCCTTCTGGTCAAGAAGGTCCAGTTCCTGTCTTGTTCGGGTAATGATATTGTTGTAGCCGGCTTCTTTGAGCTGCCTGACGATAGCGGAGCCTACAAGGCCCCTGTGGCCGGCCACGAAAACGGGCATGTCTTTCTTCTGTGTCATTTTCTATTCCCTCGCTATGGGTGTGTGGAAACCGTTCCGCTGCAACAATGCCGTTTTTTTCGCCTGGACCAGGTCTTCGGCAATCATTTCAGCGCACAGTTCATTGATGGTGATTTCGGGAGTCCATCCAAGCTTCTCTTTTGCTTTCGTCGGGTCGCCAAGAAGCGTTTCGACCTCTGCGGGCCTGAAGTACCTCGGGTCGACGCGGACGATAACATCGCCCGCAGATACGGAGGGCGCCAGATCTCCTTCCGTTTTCTCCACAACGGCGATTTCGTCCATCCCCTTTCCCTGGAAGCGCAGGGTTATTCCGAGGTGCGCTGCGCTCATGGCCACGAAGTTCCGGACAGAGTACTGCCGGCCTGTGGCGATGACGAAGTCCTCGGGTTTTTCCTGCTGGAGCATCATCCACTGCATCCGGACGTAGTCTTTGGCATGCCCCCAGTCCCTCAGCGCGTCAAGGTTGCCGAGAAAGAGGCATTTTTCGAGCCCCTGGGCAATGTTGCAGAGGCCGCGGGTGATTTTCCGGGTGACGAACGTCTCTCCCCTCCGGGGAGACTCGTGGTTAAACAGGATACCGTTGCAGGCGTACATGCCGTAGGCTTCCCTG
>CAZSYK010000106.1:0-362 GCA_964610685.1 uncultured Eubacteriales bacterium | reverse complement strand
AGTTCACGGTGATCCAGTAGGCGTAGAGTTTTGCGGCTGCGTATGGGGAGCGGGGGTAAAAGGGGGTCGTTTCCTTCTGGGGTGTTTCCTGGACGAGTCCGAAGAGTTCGGAAGTGGATGCCTGGTAGAAGCGTGTCTTGTCCTTGAGGCCCAGAAGGCGTATGGCCTCGAGCAGCCTCAGGGTGCCGAGTGCGTCCACGTCAGCGGTGTATTCCGGTGATTCGAAGCTGACCGCCACGTGGGACTGTGCCCCCAGGTTGTACACTTCGTCAGGCTGGACCTGCTGTATTATTCGTGTCAGGTTTGAGGAGTCGGTGAGGTCTCCGTAGTGAAGGATAAAATTCTGGTGCTCCACGTGCGGA
>CAZSYK010000105.1:0-3348 GCA_964610685.1 uncultured Eubacteriales bacterium | reverse complement strand
CACGTTTTTTACTTCAGGATATTTTTTGAGTATTCCGAAAATAATTTGCGTATCTCTTTCATTCAATCCGTATGAATCAAGCGTTTGCATTATATATATCCTGATTTCCCTGGTTCATTTTTTAATAATTTACGGTATAAAGTTACTAAACTTCTCATGGGTAAAAGCTGCAACCGCGCGATTTTGTATAACTTCTGCTGTTTTTAAAGTTAACTTGCAGAAAGAAACACCCTGCCCCATTCTGCCTTGTGAATATGCGGACTAAAAAATAGTTGCAACATATGTGCTTATTTTTTTATAGCTAATAAATGTAATAAAATTTTATACGATTTAGCCTAAAATAGATCATTTATTCCTGTTATATCCATTATCTTTGCAAAATAAAATAGTAAATAAACAACGTAATAAAATAGCAATTGTGCTACAAGTAAAAATAGTAATCCAACTGCATCAAAAAATAGCAATACAACTATGCATGCTGAGGATAACTTGAAGGATACAGTTATAAAATTAAAACCGGATAATAGTATGGCAACTATACAGGAAAGATTAGCAGATTCTCTGAGGGAATTACAAAAGTTGCAAAATGAGAATGGTCTCGCTGTTGTAAAATCCTCTGATCTGTCCCGGGTTCATCTTGAAAGATTGTTACGCAACGGGTTTCTTCAGGAAGTAATGAAAGGATGGTATATTTCTTCCCGTCCGGACAGTACGCCGGGAGATACCACGAATTGGTACACCTCATTCTGGTATTTTATTTCAGCATATGCCAATTCCCGTTTTGGAAATGAATGGTGTCTGTCTCCCGACCATTCTCTGTCTTTTTACGGTGGAAGCACTACTGTTCCAAAACAGGTTATCATCCGTATCACACTGGAACAAAATAATGTCGTGAATTTATTGCACAATACCTCTATCTTATATTTTAAATCCGGCATTGCCAATCCTGTTGAAACTGAAAAACAATTTAATCTGAAACTATATTCTTTGCCGGAAGCTTTAATTGAGTGTAGTCCTGTTTTTTTCAGAACAGACAGTATTTCTGCCAGAACTTGTTTGTCATTAATACCGGACGTTTCTGACATCCTGAGAATATTGATCGAAAAAGGGCAAACCACGAAAGCGGGGCGGTTGGCCGGCGCCTTCCGGAATATCGGGAACACTTCTGCCGCAGACCAAATCACGGGTACGATGAAAAGTCTTGGGTATGATATCCGGGAAGAGGATCCATTTGAAGCGCCTGCCCCCATACCATTTTCCAGAATAACTTCACCTTATGCCTCCCGGTTAAAGTTGATGTGGGCTTCGATGAGGGGAATAGTCATTAAAAATTTTTCTAAAGCAGATCATGTTTATACTGATATCGAAAGCTGCCTGAAAGATATTGATTCACGGTACAAATTAGATGCTTACCATTCTTTGTCAATAGAAGGATATAAAGTGACGGATGCGTTAATTGAAAAAGTAAGAAGCGGGAACTGGGATCCGGACTCAAACTCTTCAGATGAGCAGCAGAAAAATGCAATGGCTGCCAGGGGATATTTCCAGGCATTTGAGGCAGTAAAAAGGAGCATTATTGCAATTTTGGAAGGTAAAAATGCCGGGCAAGTGGTGGATTCCGACCATAGAACCTGGTACCGGGAATTGTTTGCCCCCAGTGTTGCCGTTGGTTTATTGAGTCCGGCAGATTTGGCCGGTTACCGGACTAATCAGGTTTATATAAAAGGTTCCATGCATACACCATTAAATCCTGAAGCGGTAAGGGAGGCGATGCCCGTTTTATTTGAATTACTTGAAAACGAGCCGGAAGCATGTGTTCGCGCTGTTCTGGGGCATTTTATGTTTGTATTTATACATCCATATATGGATGGCAATGGAAGAATTGCACGATTCCTGATGAATGCAATGTTGATCTCAGGCGGATTTAATTGGACCATCATTCCTGTTGAAAAAAGGTCCGAATATATGAATGCCCTTGAAGAGGGCAGTGTTAAGGGAAATATAACTGATTTTACCAGGTTTATAGCTTCTTTACAGATTAAAGCAATAGATTAGCTTACAGGAAGATTGCAGAAGATCATATCTTCAGGATATTTTCCATGACAAAAGCGATCACCAGTATTGCTGTCATGCAACTGGTTGAAAAAGGATTGGTCAGGATCGTGGAAAAATTATCCGGGACAGATTCAACGCCTTTCTGCGTATCATATTTGCATCTGGTTTAAAGTCAACTAATTAAAAATTTTAGGCAAAAAGGTACGGAGAATTTTTGAAATTTTTGTAACAAAGTTACGGTAAAATTTCTGATTTTTTGTATTAAAGTTACGGCAAAAGATCATTGGGGTGACTTTCATAATACAAAAGCATGAGAAAGTGATTTCCTGCGAATGACTCTCGTACAAATCTGTCTTGTTGCCTTGGTCTGACCTAAAATACTCGCAAAGCTAATCTATTTTTGATTATATTTGCAGTAAAATTAGCATTCAATGAAAAATCTTAGTCTAACCGAGTGGATTAGAAATTTAGAGATACATGGTATTAATACTTTTTCTTTTGAAAAGGTGCGGGAGACTTTTTCTCATACTACGGAACAGAACCTCTTTAATTCTCTTTACCGGTTGGCCGTTAAAAAGAGAATCATATCCGTTTATAAAAGTTTTTACGTGATCATCCCTCCGCAGTACGCTGCAAAAGGGATTATTCCACCTGTATACTATATTGACCAACTGATGGAATATCTGGGTAAACCCTATTACATTAGTTTACTCAATGCGGCAGAATTGTCAGGAGTTGCCCACCAACGTCCGCAACATTTTTCGGTCATGACAATTTACCCGTCTTCCAATGTATCAAAAGCAAGAAACAATGTCCTTGAATGGGTTTACAGGAAAACAATCCCCGAAAGGTTTTTGCAGGTGAAAAATTCGGAAACAGGAGTTATTCGTTTTTCAAACCCGGAACTGACAGCGATAGATCTGATACAGTATGAAAAGCATATCGGTGGTTTATCCAGGGCGGCCACTGTTTTAGAGGAACTGGCAGAACAGACCGATTTTTCAAAGGCATCGGAAGGTCTATTCGATTGTACATCTATAGCTACGGTGCAACGATTAGGGTTTATATTGGAAAATATTTTGGAACAACGCCGGCATGCAGATGTTTTATACGACCAATTGCACATTTACGGGAGAAGGTTGAATTACGTTCCATTGAGCACCCGTTTCCGGAAGGAACCTGGGCAGAAAGACACACGCTGGAAGTTATACATAAATACTGAAATAGAAACAGATGATTTCCGATGAATCATACGATAGGCAAAAAGCATACCGTATTGTAAGAGAACAGATT
>CAZSYK010000104.1:0-3354 GCA_964610685.1 uncultured Eubacteriales bacterium | reverse complement strand
GGGTGAATCCAAATCACCCCCTGACTTAATTAAAAATTACGAATTACGTAAATTCAAGGAGTAAATCCAGATAAAAAGGACATAAGGGACGCCAACGACAGAAACGATTGCTCGGCCGTGAGGACTTATAATCCAGGACAATCCGGGAAAATCCGTGGGCAAAAAATTAGCAGATCTCAAGATAAAAGAGAAGGACGCAGTTGAACCTCCGCGGTTCTTTGCGTAAAATATTCTTTTCATTAGTAGAAATAATGTAATTTTGCACTCAGATAATTAACCAAAAAAGGAGTCAAACCATTCTAAAGAGTACAATACTCCACCCATTTTTATATTGCCATGTAAGCCACGAAAAATAGAAAAAATATGAAATCCAAAATTTTATTTATATTAAGTTTCTTTTTAATACAATTACAGGTAGATGCTCAAATGATAGTTCTTCCATTTCAATCTGTTTACGTTTTAAGAAATGATACTGTTTATCGTTGTAACGTTTATGGTTACAAAATTTTTGAAAGTGATCAAAGAATTGATTCAGTTAAGATTTCAGATACATTAATAAAATCAACGGATGGGAAATTTTGGATTTATCAAGATGCTTATACAAAATATGAATGTAAATTTAGAAAAAAAAAGTTATCCGAATGGTTCATAAAATATAATCCAATATATTTTAATGCAGATGTTGAATATAGAATTAAGTATAAAAAAACTACATATATAAATGATTCATATTTTGGAAAAAAGGGAGATGTTACATTATATCGTGTTTATTGGTGGGGTGGGGCTCGTATAAAAGTAATTAAGTAGTGGCGCTTTCCCATTTTATCCTTTTCTGTTCCCTTCAAATTTACCATGTAAAGCATCATTGGAATAGGAACTATAAAATTACCAAATAGTTTGTAAAGAGCTTTCCTCCGCCTTGGAGATTTTACGTAAAAAACAGACGCCACTTAGAGCGTAAAAAAATCATACTGTTCGACGAACGTTAGGGCGTTAGCCCTAAAAGGAGGAGTTTATGATTTTTAGCGACAAGCAAGTCTGTTTAGTAAAATTTATTATCGCATTAGTTTTATTGACTTAAGCATTTTGATTATTTAACTACAAACTAAACCCTTCAATTCACGTGATTAAAAAGGTAGCATACCTACGGCATGCTTATTTTGAATCTTTATTATTTGTTTTACCGAGAGAATCATTCCTAACGGAATGTTCTTTCTTGTGAATTTGAACCTCCGCGGTTCTTTGCGGAAAATCTCTGCTGATTTTCATGATAAAAAATGAAAATCCGCAAACGTAAAAACAACACAACGTATATATTATTTTTTGATTCATTTATATTGAAATTATTATTTTCCACAACTCCAATCTATTAATTTACATTCTTTTTTTTGATAACAGTATTCTGCTTATTATGCAATCGTTTAAAGTTACATTTTCCAAATAACCAGATTTTATAGTGTTTACTCTCTTCATGTGAGTCATGGCTGAATAGCGCGCGTCAATTCTCATATAATATGTAATTTCATTTAATCCACTGTTTGTATCCATTTCATATGATGATAAATATTTTTCTTTCTTTGCTTTTTCAACCAGTGAATGCTCTATATGCCATCCTTTATTTTTTTCTGTATAAATTAACATGTATCATTTTTTCCTAGAATATCTACATTATAAATATTTGTGTCGATTTTAGTTTTAAATGTTTTTGATATATCGTAAACGCATTCTTTCGTAACATGTCTTCATGTAAACAATATTTACATTTTAAATAAGAATTGAAAAACAATGAATAGCTTTTAGCTTTGATTTTATCAGATGGATTTTCGGAGTCTAATACATTATATCTAATATAACATCCTGAAAGAAAAGACAATAAATAAAACATTAACAATAAACGTTTCATAAAAATATGTATATTCGGATAATTCTTTACATAACTATTTTATATTAACATATTCTTTCATTTATTTTATATCTTGAAATAAACATTCTGAACATGAATAATTATCAATATTTTTATATAAGGTTGATTTTAATCGGTTCTCAATTTTCACTTCAATGTTGTTACTGTTCACAATATCAATTTTAATCTTTTTATTTTTATTTATTGTAAATGGAAATTTATCGGGGACAACAGATTGTATTACATAATCATAGCCGCATTTTAGCAATAATATTTTCTCAGTTGCAAATCCAATAGTTTCTATGTAAATAGAGACATTCATGTCATTTAGAAAATTTATTTGTTTTGTGCTTAATCTCAATTGCCCGTTTTTGTCACTAGAACAGATAATATGAGAAGATTTATCCTGTAATTTTGTCATCTTAATGTTGACAAATTCCATAGGAACACTATCCTTATCAAGAACAGTAATAATCAATTTTTTATCATTTCTTGGATATTTCTTAAGTGTCGACGTCTGTGAAATTATCAGGTTAGATTTTAGTAAACAAAACCTACCTTTTTTATCCATTTTAAAATTACCTTTTCCAATAGTAAATGTACCAAAAGCATCATGATTATTAATTCTAAACCAAATAGTATCATTGTCAAAACAAATAAATTCATTGGTATTATTTATGTATAACCCATTAAAAGGATTTTGAGCAATTACATTAAACTGCAATAAAATGATGAAACAATTAAAAAAAACAAATCTCATATAATATAAGTTTTAATAAAAAAACGACCAAAATGCAGCACCATTTATATTGAAAATATTAGATGTTGAGTATGGTGCAATTCTTACCGGACTTGTTTCAGCAAACCAAATATTGTATCGACCAGATGGCCAAATTTTTAATTTACTAACCATTACAGCATGTGAGACGCCATTATTAGAATTAAATCCCATAAGAACCCTTTGGTTATTAGAAAGTGCTTCTGCTATGGATTTAATATCATCCGCCCCGTATCGTTTTGATGAAAAAATACCTGACTTCTCAATTAAATTTTCTAAATCATTAGGCTTCACTCCTAATTTGCTGTCATTAAGTTTAAGCCAGTAATTATAGTCATACTGATCCATTCCATAAGATTTACTAAATTCTTCTAAACATCGCAAAGCACATTCTCCTCCTTGGGTTCCAAAATTATCTTCTACAGGGGACCAATAAACTTTTGCACCAGATAAAAAAGTTTTACCTTGCATTTGCGAATAAATTCCTCCTGCTATACCTCCTAATAAAGCACCTGCAGTTCCCGCATACAATCCATCTATAGCTCCTTTTTGAAGAGATTGAGTGACACTATTTCCTTGCATTAAGCTATTGTTAAAACCTAAACCAAAACCAGATGTTACTCCTGCTGTTCCACCAGAAGCAGCACCGGCAAAAAAACCGGGAGCAACACTT
>CAZSYK010000103.1:309-3400 GCA_964610685.1 uncultured Eubacteriales bacterium | reverse complement strand
ATTACAATTTTTTAAGGTTCGGAAGAGCTGGCTATACCAGAATAATGAAAAAAATCCTTGACGTTTCCCAGGATCTTGCCGAGAAGGTTGACAGGCTGGGCCATTTCGAAATGCTGAACAAAGGAGAAAGGCTCCCTATAATTGCTTTCAGACAAAAAGAGGAGGCTGGCTATTCCCTGTCGCAGCTCTCGCACAAATTGAGGGAAAGGGGTTGGATAATCCCCGCCTACTGTCTCCCGGAAAATGCGGAGGATATTGAGATAATGCGTATCGTCGTAAGAGAAAACTTCACTCCTGACATGGCAGCAATTCTAGTCGACGATCTCGAAAAAGCCTGCCAATTCCTCGAAAACGGAACAAAATCCGGAGCAGAAAAACCATGCCCATCAGAAAAGGACATGGCTCATATCTGCTAATCTGGCCAATATCTGCAAAATGCCGGCAATGAAGCCGGCTTATTTTTTAGAAAAATTGATCCTTATGTTCGGATGGATTGGAAAAGAAGAGGTGAAAGGAAGGAAGACTGAAAGCTGTGAACCACTACGAGTTTTTGAAGGATAAAAGTATGAACGTATCCCGGCGGCATGAGTCCGGTGAGGATTCATGGTCCATCCGGGCTTGAGAGACGAGAGTGGATGCTTTTAAGCTCTGCCATGCAGATTGAGTACTCTTCAATTATCAGATGGTTTAGGGTACTGCAAATAAAGCCAGCATTTCCTTACTTATGGATTCTCTACGGAGGATGAGGGAAAAAACTTACTGAACATTTAAGTGAGGAAATAGTGAATAAAGTGGACAGAAACGACATAAAATAAACCAAGTTTTCTTCTGCATTTTCCAGATGATCAAACTTCTTTAACAACCCTGAATCCCAGGCTGTTGAGTTTCTTATCCTGCGCCGCAAAAAGTCGCTCAGCTGACCTGCAGCACCCTGCATTCCCGTTCCAGCCCCCGCCTCTCCTGATCCTTACAGGCACGGATACGCTGGTGAAAAGGCTTTCCCATGCCTGACCATCTGAAGGCGCTTCTTTGTAACTTACATGGTACTCATCCTGCACCCATTCCCCTACGTTTCCGTAGATATCGTAGAGCCCCCATGGGCTGGATTTTCTCAAGCCTACCGGGTGAGTCTCAAGTCCCGAGTTTTTAAGAAACCAGGCGTATTCCGTGAGTTTAGATTCGTCGTCGCCGAAGAAGAAACTGGTTATAGTTCCTGCCCTGACTGCATATTCCCATTCGGCTTCCGTGGGGAGACGGTAGATTGAGCTTTTTTCGCCAGAGTTTTCAAAGGCGTTAAGTTTTCGAGTAAAGACCTGTACCTCTTCCCAGGAAACAGTTTCAACAGGGTGCTTTTCGCCCCTGAAATATGAAGGGTTACTTCCCATTACTTTAATCCATTGTTCCTGAGTAACCGGGTATCTGCCAAGGTAAAAAGGTTTTTTTATAGATACCCTGTGTACAGGGCTTTCCCAGAGTTTTCTGCGCTTCTCACGTGAAGGGGAGCCCATCTCAAATTCTCCTGCAGGGATCAGAACGAATTCCATTCCGATTGAGTTCCTTATCTGGATACTTATAGTGATCGGATCACCTGAATGGATTGAATTTTCAATAAAATTCTCATGAGGCTGTCTCAAAACCCCACTTGATTGCTCATTTGGGTTAATAATATAGGATTATTTATTACCTTTAAAAGTATTTATTCTCTAAAAAGTATACTTTTTAAGAAAATTAATTTCCGTGTTTCTCCATGTTCAAAAGGTACGATCAAAAGCAGCAATTTTTACTTCCATTTAAACCTGGAAGAGTTTGTTCCTGAAGACCACATTGCTCGAGTATTAAATGACTTCATAGATCTCGTTGATATTAGCAATATTGAATCCACTTACTCTGAGGAAGGTTGCCCTGCTTATCACCCAAGACTTCTTCTAAAAATCTTATTGTATGGGTATCTGATAAACATCAGAAGTTCACGCAAGATAGATGACATGACACAAACAGATACCGCTTTTATGTACCTTGCAGCCATGCAAGAACCGGATTTTCATACGATTTGCCGTTTCCGTTCAACTCATCTTAACACTATTAAGGAAATCTTTTCACAGGTTGTCACATTTTGCAAAGAAATGGATTTGATTGGTTCAAGCGTTTCAATTGATGGGACAAAAGTTAAGGCAAACGCTTCTTCAAGACAAAGTAAGAGCTCTGATGCTATTGAAAAAGAGATTGACAAAATACTCAGGGAAAGCATTGAGATCGATGAACTTGAGGACGAAATTTATGGAGATTCGACACCATACCGGATACCAGAAAAACTGGTTGACAAAAAGTACAGATTAGAAAAAATTAAGGCTGCTAAGAAAAAGCTCGATGAAGAGAAAATTAAAAAAGTGAATATCACAGACCTCGATGCTAAAATCATGAAGCATAAAGATGGAAGCAAGAAACCTTCCTATATAGGACTTACGCACTTGAGGTTCAAAATCAAGAACAATAGGCATTGTTGCAAAATCTACAGTTTATACAGTTGAAGGTTTAACGCCGTTGGTTTTTCAGTTCAACCGCGTAAGTCCTACTATAATTGTCAGGTTGCTGTTGATGAAAAGGAACAAATAATCGTTGCAGCGGATGTTGTTTACGAAGAAAATGACTTGCATCAGATTGAACCAATGATAGAAAATGTAAAGGAAACACTGGGGTACAAACCAACAATAGTGCTGGCAGATGCAGGTTATTTCTCGTACGATAACGTAGAATTTTTACTTAAGGAAAAAATTGATGCTTATATACCTGATAACTTTTATGAAGTAGAGAAAAGAGGAAAAACAAAGAAATTCAGGAAATCTCTATTCGCTTATGATGAGGAAAAAGACTGTTATTATTGTCCGGCTGCATTTGAAGTCCCATTTACAAGAATCCAAAAGAGAAAAGATGAGCCAGATTTACGGTATTATGTCTGCAAGTATTGTTCTCTGTGTGTGTTGAAAAATGCATGTACTGAGAGTGAAAATAGGACAATAACAAGAGATCCGAGGGAGTACTTAACGGAATATATGAGGGCTAAATTTAACACAGAAGAAGGAGAAGAACAATA
>CAZSYK010000103.1:0-299 GCA_964610685.1 uncultured Eubacteriales bacterium | reverse complement strand
AAAGAATGTGTACCGTGGAACCTGTGTTTGGCCAGACGAAACAGGATAGAGGATTCAGGGAATTTCTTTTGAGAGGGAAAAGGAAGACAAAAATTGGGTTTCTTATGATGTGTAACGTACACAACATAAAGAAAATAGCGGATTTCATGAAGAGAGGGGGCAAAACTCTGAAGGAAATAATGAATATGATAACTGGGAGAAAAAATGAATACTGGAGTGAAGGGGGAATTACTACAGAAAAAGCAAGTATGCTATGTTGATCAATGAAAATTAATTTCTTCTTGTTGAAATGAAGAAAA
>CAZSYK010000102.1:0-3417 GCA_964610685.1 uncultured Eubacteriales bacterium | reverse complement strand
AGTTCTACAGTACCCTCAAAATCAATACCTGTGGTCTGATTCAAAGCGGTAACAATAGAAAGTGAAATCATTTTAGTTTCCATCCTTTGAAGTTATTGTTCTCCCTGAAGGACTCAAAGAAGCAACAACTCTCTGAGTCTCCCCATCAAGACCGGTAAACGTGCTTGTTCCAGTATCTCTCGTTTCATTTCCAAAGAGTACCGCAGCTATCATCCGTTCTATTTCTATTCGAGTATATGTGCCCTCTATAACTTCATTGCTGAAATCAGGAGCAGAAAGTACCTCTACTTCGATAGCAGTAGGTATTATGCTAATACCTGAATCATCATATCCTGAGATGTTAAGCCATGCTGTACCATATCGAGTAATGTTCTCAGATGGGATATTGATTTTCCACATTCCGGCGGTAGAATTCCATGTAATTTCAGGTACAAGAGACTCGTCTTCTGTTTTGTATTCTGAAAACACCACTATTATATTATCAATAAGAGTAGAGAGGGAATAGCCCTCTGAAGCTCCTAAAAGTATCCCCTGTGCCCCTGTTGTATTATTGATGCTGCCTAACCGAGTCATTATATATTGATCAGTCCCGTCTTTGTATATTTTTTGAGTCATGTTCAGAATCTCCCAAAGAGGTAGCTGAAAACCCAGTTAAACCATGCTAGAGGATCTTCTGAAAAGGTTGGATTCTCAACTGTGATATAATCAGGCTTCACAGTTGAGACATTTCCTTCTGATGTGTGTACTGTGAGATTTACGGTGTAATTTCCTGCTTGCCCGTAGGTGTGGACTGGATTTTGTTTTGTTGAGTCTATTATGCCGTCATTTTCAAAATCCCAATAATAGGCATCTATTCCGTCTGACGAAGTTGTGAACTGAGTTGTGAGGGGGTATGCCCCTGATGTCAGAGAGGCATTGAAATCATGGCGTTCTATTGAGAATGTATGTTCTGAAAATCCACCATCATAGACCCATTCTATATACCCCGTTTCGTTGCTGGTCACAGTCTCATAGTTTATATCATCACGTTTTATCTGGAGGTCAGTGTTTGCGGGGAAATCGCCGATTGTATGTGTTACGCTCTGCTGTGTTTCAGATGAGAGAGTCCAGACTTTTTGATTAGTTGTCCATGCCAAAAGTGTTGTTTCTACGGTTCCTGATTCTGATGATACATTAAACGGTAGCTTGGTTATTGTATATGAACCAGTTGACTGCTCTATAAAATTTTCTGTACCTGTTGTATTTATAAGAGCTTCTGGAACTCCGTCATGTGACTTCTGTACCCATCCATTTAGTGCTGATACTACATGTACATTAGTTGGATATCCGGTTGTAACCAGATTATATTTGATCACACCTTCATCGTTTTGTAGAACTGTAACAACCGCATCTTTCTGATTAGTATTACGTTTAAAATACTCTTCATACCCAACTACAGTCACATTATTTGCATAATATCCATCAATGTAGGCATTAAATTCTGTAGGTGTCATACTGTATGCAATTGCCGGATCTATATCAATTTGGTGTGTAAACGTTGGGTATAATATCCCCCTGGAATAGATTTCTTCCCACCATGTCATAGTACCAGAATGGATATTACCAACATTTGACAGAAAATCAATACCTGCGCGCCCGTTTCGCCACAATGCCCCATAATGTTCATATACATATGCTGCATGTGTTTCATTATCCGCATTTTGCAACGAACACCACGATGTGGGATAACGCCCAAAAGTATCATACATCTGAGCCATTTCAGTATCGATATCTGTACAGGCAGCTTCAAACGATTTATCAGTCAATCTTCCCTTGAAGTGTATCCCGAGCTCCCACCCATAATCATCTAGTAAAGAATTTGTATAATCAATGTAACCAGCGTCATTAAAAAATTTTACGTCTGCCCATACTGTACCCCGATAACCTAAATTATTCATATATGCTGTACCATTAGCATCTAAATCAGGACGTGGATAATCAAGCCCAAACCCTGTATAATTTGAATAACCATAGGCAGTAACAGTTTTAAGTGGTATAGTCTGCTCTATTGAATATATTTTTGTAGTTATATTTGAGTCTGTAGTCGTATATGGAGCAATCCACATTATAGGAGCTATTAATGGCGTATAAGCTAAGTTTTTCATTGATTTGCCAAAATATGCTGTTATAACCGACTGTCCGTTACACTCAATTACATTAGTTCTGCTTGTACTATTAGATGTTATATTTACTGTAATCTTATCATCAGTTACATTTTCTGCGGTAACCGAAAAATAGGTCGAGTTTAATGCATCATTATCGTCAGTATAATAACTTGTTATTCTATAATTACCTGTAGTAAACCTCCGCACAGCCACCCTAGCATGTGGTAAGTTAAAGTCTACATTATTATTTGATGATGGGCTTACAATACTAAGATTTATAGCATATTTAGTATCCACTGCGGGTACAAATCCACCACAAAATACTTTCCCAGTTAACGAGGAATCTTTATAGATATCTGTGCATGATTGTGTTTCGTTATAATTCAGAAGTAAACCAGAGGCATAAGGTTCTGTATCTGTAACACTACACATTGTACCTGGAATTCCTTGTGTAGCATCAATATACGCAACTTGCATATCACCTACTATATCATTAGTTGCACTCGCAACCGAGCACATGAGCAGTATTCCCAACAGAGAAAACAATAATATTTTATTAATCTCAAAATGTAACAATTTAAATTTCATCATATCGCCCCATATACTTTTAAGAATTGTGCAAGAGATCCATTCGTAAACACATCAAAAACTTTGGGAATAAGAGAAAGTTCAAACTCACTGAAATAAGAATCAGGAAAGTAAGCAGTATCAAAGTAAGCAGTATCAAAATAATCGTGATTGTAAGCAGCGTCTATCAAATTTGAATATGTTATTTGCCCGTAGTAGATCAGCCCGTTTCCTGGATACAAAATAAGTTGAGTTATGGTTCCTTCGGCGTCTACCGTGTATGATAATTGTGATGGTTTGTAAGTAAACAGATAAAAGTCCACATCTCTTCCGGCGGGATCGTAAAGAGCTATCCAAGGAGTAATTAGATTTTTGATGCCCAATTCTGTTTCAAAATCATTTGTAAATGTATATGTTCCAGCTTCAGGAAGTGCCCGCCCCTCTGTAAGTGTAAATTCATTATATTTTGGAAGTAAATAAGGGTGTCCTGTAGGGAGTACTAAAACTTTCCCCGCAGTATCCACCGTTATTGACTCCCCAACAACGCAAACAGGGGAAAATGGGGCAGATGGTTTTGGGAGCCTCATTCAACGCCACCTGTCTATTGTGCAACTGACATTAGCAGCGTTTGCTTCGTCTGAATTTGTAGCTACTGCATAAATAAATGACGGTATCGCAGAACTCTCAATATATCTCCCTGCTGAAT
>CAZSYK010000101.1:2089-3465 GCA_964610685.1 uncultured Eubacteriales bacterium | reverse complement strand
ACCGTGCTTCGAAGCGACTCGATGGGGGCGTCATCCTGGTGCTCGCCGAGTTGGAAAAGTTCGGAGGTGTTGTACATGCCCCGGTGTTTTTCCTGGCCGATGAAAATCACGCTGCGCAGTTCCGGGAAGGCGTCGCTGTGCAGGTTGCCCCGGGCGCGGGTGCGCAGTTCGGGCACCAGCGAATACAGCGTCTCCACATAATTGACGTCGCGGAAGCCGTCTACAATGGCCAAGGCTTTCATATCGGACTGTTTCAGGACAAAGGCCAGCTCGTGGCTTTTGTAGGCAGTATTCACGGTCACCAGCACGATGCCCACCTGAGCCGTAGCAAAGAAAAAAGTCAGCCAGTCTGGCACATTGCGCGCCCAGATGCCCAAATGATCGCCAGGCCGCAAGCCCAGCGCCAGCAGGCCCTTGGCAAGCCGGTCCGCCCGTTCCTCGAATTCACGCCAGGTAAAACGCAGGTCCCGGTCCGGATAGGTCATAAAACAGCGGTCCGCGTAACGCGCGGCTTGTTCCTTAAAAAATATGCCAATGGTTTTTTCCGTAAAGGGCATGGGGCCTCCTGAATAGATGCGTTCCCTGGGCCAGGCAAACGCACCGGTGCGATGGCGAGTAAAAAGCGGTTGCTTAGCGCAAAAGAATGACAAAAACAGGCGGTCCCGCGCAAGTAGGGTATAGGGTATAGGGGTCAGGGAGCAGGGAACAGGGAACAGGGGACAGGGAGAACGAGAAGCCTCTGGACCTGAGCGCGAGAAAGTCCTCCAGGGCCTTGTCGAAACACACCAACTATCACGGAAGAAAAATGGACCTAAGCGAGAGAAAGTCCTCCTGGGCCTTGTTGGAACACACAAACCATTACGGAAGAAGATTGGACCTGAGCACGAGAAAGTCCCGTAGGGCCTTGTTGGAACACACAAACCATCACGGAAGAAGATTGGACCTGAGCACGAGAAAGTCCCGTAGGGCCTTGTTGGAGCACACCAACCATTACGGAAGAAGACTGGACCTGAGCACGAGAAAGTCCCGTAGGGACGATTGATGGTAGCCCGCCAGTTCACTGGCGGGAATTCGCAGGCCCCCTCCCCATATTAAGTCCCGTAGGGACGATTGAATACTCATAAAGGCACCACAACCGGAAGAGAGGAAGACAGGGAAAAGGAGACGCCTCTGGCCCTATGCGCAAGAAAGTCCTCCTGGGCCTTGTTGGAACACACCAACCACCACGGAAGAAGATTGGACCTAAGCGCGAGAAAGTCCCGTAGGGCCTTGTTGGAATACACCAACCATTACGGAAGAAGATTGGACCTGAGCACGAAAAAGTCCCGTAGGGCCTTGTTGGAACACACCAACCATTACGGAAGAAGATTGGACCT
>CAZSYK010000101.1:0-1989 GCA_964610685.1 uncultured Eubacteriales bacterium | reverse complement strand
GAGAGGAAGACAGGGAAAAGGAGAAGCCTCTGGCCCTATGCGCAAGAAAGTCCTCGAGGGCCTTGTTGGAACACACAAAACATTACGGAAGAAAAATGGACCTGAGCGCGAGAAAGTCCCGTAGGGCCTTGTTGGAACACACCAACCATTAAGGAAGAAGATTGGACCTATGCGAGAGAAAGTCCCGTAGGGACGATTGATGGTAGCCCGCCAGTTCACTGGCGGGAATTCGCAGGCTCCCTTCCCATATTAAGTCCCGTAGGGACGATTGAATACTTATATGGGAACCACAACCGGAAGAGAAGACGCCACTTCTCCCGGACTAAGTCCCCACTGTCTGCACTTATTTTCGAAACAATATCCGATGTGAAGAAATACCCGTTGTCTTTTCAAGAAAAATTTCTTCTTGACATCCGACACGGAGTGTATTAATCTATTAGTACAAAGAGACACCCAATGAAACTGCATATCAATCCCAAAGAAGGCAAGCCCATCTACCGGCAAATCATGGACCAGGTGAAATACCTGATCGCATCGGGACGGATCAGCCCCGGCGATGAACTGCCCACGGTGCGCGGTCTGGCCCAGGACCTGCTCATCAACCCGAACACGGTCGCCCGCGCGTATCGTGAACTGGAGCAGGCGGGCATCCTGGTCACGCGCCAGGGGGCGGGCACGTATGTTTCCACCCAGGGCACGCCCCTGTCCAGGGAAGCCTGCGGGCGCCTGCTCCTGGAACGGGCCCGGGCGCTCGCGGCGGAGGCCTGGCATCTCGGCTATACGCTGGAAGACACCCTCAGCCTGGTGCGCCGTGCCCACGAAGAACAACAGGCCGAACAACACAACGATAAGGAGGATACGCAATGACGGAAGCGGCAGGATTGGAATCCGTGATTGAAGTGCGGGACCTCGTCCGGAAATTCCGGCGGAAACAGGCCTTGGCCGGGGTTGATATCACCGTGCCGCGCGGCGTGGTTTACGGCTTGGTCGGTGAAAACGGCGCGGGCAAGACCACCCTGCTCAAACATATCCTGGGCAGCCTGCGTGCCCAGTCGGGTAGCGTGCGCGTGTTCGGCATGGACCCTGTGAAAGAGCCGGTCGCCGTGTTGTCGCAGCTGGGCTACCTGTCCGAGGACCGGGACATTCCCGGCTGGATGAGGGTCGGCGAGGCCATAGGCTACACCCAGGCCTTTTACCCCGGCTGGGATGAGGCCTACGCGGAATCGCTGCGGGAGCGCTTTGAACTGGACGAACGCGCCAAAATCAAGACCTTGTCCCGGGGCGAAAAGGCCAAGTGCGGCCTGCTCCTCGCGCTGGCGTACCGCCCGCCGCTGCTGGTGCTTGATGAACCGTCGTCAGGCCTGGACCCCTCGGCGCGGCATGACATTCTCGAGGCCATCGTGCGCACCGTGGCCGACGAAGGGCGCACCGTGTTGTTTTCGTCCCACCTGCTTGACGAAGTGGAACGTGTCGCCGACGTGGTGGCCATGATCCACCAGGGCAAGGTGGTCTTCGAAGAATCCCTGGACAGCATCAAGGCGCGCCATGGCCGCCTGCTCGTGTCGCGCGAAGAAGAGAGCGGTCCCGCGCCCGAACTGCCCGGCCTGCTCCACGCCTCCGGCGGCGGCCGCGAGTGGACACTCGTCTGCGAAGGTGAATTGGATGCACTCCGGACTGAAGCGACCGCCCGGGGCCTGCTAGTGCTCGAGGCGGACACACCCAGCCTCGAAGACGTGTTCCTCGCGCGCGTGGCGCCGGGGAAGAGGAAGGGAACAGTGTCATGAAACCAAGGTATCGCGCCTTGATTTGGGAACAGAGCCGTACCGCGGGCGTGCTGTGTTTCGTGATCGTCATGTTTACGTTGTTGCTGCAGGCCAGTGTTTTTGGCGACTTGTTATGGCAGCAAACGCTTTTTCAGGATGCTGTTCATACTGCTCGGATGGCAACCTTCTGGGCATTGCTACTGGCCGCCGCCGTGCTGCTGGTGCG
>CAZSYK010000100.1:0-3503 GCA_964610685.1 uncultured Eubacteriales bacterium | reverse complement strand
AATCGCTATTGTGAGCATTTATCTTTCCCCCTTGAGATATTGCCTTGTAAACTGGGGAATAGCGCTGGCATAGGAGCAAAGCATCATCAGAATACCCACTGGTACAACTGCGTAAATATACGAGTACGGGATACGGATTGCGGCTCCCAGGGACCGCGTGCTTTTCTCAACCAGGGTAATGGAACCGGGAAAAAAGAGAATGAGAAAGACAACGCAGAGGAGCCTGGAGAACAGATACAACGCTGCCCTGACCTTGTGACTTTTCATATGTTCGATGAGAATGTCCACCGATACGTGGCCGTCTACCCGGACCGTGAGGGCAGAGCCTATAAGAGTGAGATAGATCCCGCAAAAGCGCATGGCTTCCTCGGTCCAGGGAGGAGCAGCGCTGAAAATCGAGCGCCCGAAAACCTGTATGCTCCCGAAAATGAGTATTAAGGTAAACATCAGGGCACAGAACAGAACTTGTGCGGTTTCTATGAAGCGGTCCACTTTAAGAAGTTTATTCATGCAATTCAGCCCTTTCAAAAGAAAAGTGTGCGCATAGGCTGTCATTATGCGCACACTTTTCAGGCAGATTCTTTGTCCGTACTAGGAGTTCAGTGCAAGCATACGGTTGATGAGTTCACCAAGTCCCATTTTTTCGTATTTCTCGTAGATTGCCTTGCAGGCATCTTTCATTCTGTTGCGTTCCTCGGGGCTGACTTCGTTGATGACAACTCCGGCCTTGACCATGACCTGCTCGGCTGCATCGTCAGATGCCTGCCGTCCAAGAAGCTGCTTCTCCTGGCTTTCCAGGGCCGCCTCCTGGATTATCTTCTGGAGATCTTCAGGAATGGAATTCCACTTGTCTTCGTTAATGAACACACAGTAGATAGCGCCCAGATGGCCGATTTTCGAGAGGTACTTTCCGACTTCCTGCATATTCTGGTTCACAAGGCCGGTTACGTCTGCTTCAAGAGCATCCGCCACTCCCTGCTGGAGGAGCGTGTATGCTTCGCTCCAGGCAGAGGTCACGGTGCTTGCCCCAAGAGCATTCCAAAGGTCCACATACATGGCGGTTTCCGCAGTACGCATTTTGAGCCCCTTAATGTCATCGAGGCTGTTGAGCGGCTTGTGCTTCAGCAGGGGCTGACGAATACCATTGGAATACGTCATGAGAAGGCGGACACCGGCCCCTTCGATCATTGCCGGCACTTCTTCAGGGACTATTGTCCGAATGAGAGTAGCCTGAGTCGCAAGGTTTTTCGTCAGGAAGGGAAGATTGAATACCGCAAGCTTCGGGATGTTGAGGGCTGATGCCCAGTCCGCAGTGTCACAGCAGGTCATGTCAAGGGTTCCCATGGTAACCTGCTCCATCATCTCGCGGGCGGTACCAAGCTGGCTCGAGGGATAAATATTGACCACGACCCTGCCGTTCGACCGCTCTTCAACCATGGCTTTAAATTCTTCAGGTGCGATGGCGAGAGAATGCCCGGGATTCTGGATGTGGCCAAACTCAAGTGACAGCGGTTTATCTGCCGCACCGGCCACTCCGCTGAGCAACGAGAAAGAACAGAAAATTGCCAAACACATCATCAGGATCCGAAAAGAACGCTTCATTACTACTCCTCCTTCAAGATAGAATCTGAAAACGTAATTCATCTTCAACAGCTGTGATGCCTGTCACTTGAATCAATTGTTTTCGAGATACCTGCGGCCAAGCTGATCTGCCGCAAGAATTGCGCTGTACACAAGTTCACCGGTAATCTTGAAAGGTTCGTGATGTATCAGGGGATTTTGAACTGTCTTGGAAGCGATGGCAGAAATATTCTCGTTGGTAGCTTCAACGTCCAATTGGGCCAGAGTCACAGGGAGACCAATTTCGACCATGAAGTCCATTACTTCATCAATCTCTTCTTCAGGACTGTTTTCGAGAATCATCTGGCAGACTATTCCGAAAGCAACTTTTTCACCATGGAGGTATTTGTGAGTAGAAGGAACTGCGGTAAGACCGGAATGAATGCCATGGGCCGTGGCCAGCCCGGTATTTTGAAACCCGAGTCCGCTCATGAGGATGTTGGCTTCTATTACGTTTTCAACTGCTTCAGTGATAGCTCCTCTTTCGAGAGCCATCAAGGCTTTTTTACCGTCATTAAAGAGCGTCTCGTGGCACGTTTCTGCAATGGCCATGCCGATTTTGCAGCGCTTATATCCCTGACCGACGTAATTGGGAGAGTCGGAAGCTTCGTTTGCCCTGGCTTCAAACCAAGTTGCTAGGGCGTCGCCCATTCCGGCTACAAAGAGTCTCCGGGGTGATTTTGCAATTATTTCACTGTCTACAAGAACGAGTTCCGCATTCCGCTTCATTTTCCTGGAGCCGATGTATTCTCCGCTCTCGGTATAAAGAACCGCGATCTCGCTTACTGGAGCATCATTTGATGCAGAAGAAGGAACAATAATGACGGGAAGCCCCAATTCATCGGCACACAGCTTGGCCGTATCCAGCGTTTTTCCTCCACCGACCCCTACAATTACGGAAATTCCATTTCCCCTGGCGATCTTCGCGATACGTTCAATCTCGCCGTCCCAGCACTCCCCCTTGAAACATACTGGCAGGAAATTCCCGGAGTCGTCCTTATAAACATCCTTCAAACGCGCGTTCAATTCTTCAAAAAGAAAACCATCGATTATGAAGCATGCTCTTCCAAATTTCGCGGTATACGATGCCAGATTGCTGAATTCACCGTAGCCCTGAATATATCTCAAAGGACAGCCGAAAGCTCGCGTTGTATTTTCTACCATGATATAAGTATGAATGCCCTCGATAGAGGTTCTTCCTCCTGTCGTTAGGTTTCCATGAGCCAAATTTGATGCCTGACAGCCTTTTCTCAATCAAGAAACGGTATTTCGAAACTCCAGGAAAGAAGCGGTTTACATTTTTCCACTCACTCCCTTCACGTTTCTTTTCTTTGAACCTCAGGACCAGTTTCTTTTCAGTTCCGTGTGGCTCCCGTTCCGTCTCCGGTGACCATTGCCGGCATGTATAATTAACAGGGCAGTCCACTTGATGTCACTTTTTTTTCGAAAAAAGTTATTGACGAATTCTGCGTGAGGTGTTTCTCTCTGATGTACAGATAAAAGCACGGAATGAAAGATTTTGTTGTGACCCGATACACTGTCTGAAATGAAAGTGACGGTCACCTCGCATCGGACTGCTGTCAAAGTTCCACTCTGTGGCGGTCATGAAGTGAGTCGTTTTATCTCTACCGCCATTACCTTACCATTTGGAATTGGTTTTTAAAGCACCACTTTTATCTTTTTATTGGAGAGCCACTTTCAGGAGTGATTATTGTGTGGAAAGGCCTGGAAAAAAATAGCGGTACTTCTTTGAAGCGACAATTGTATTCTTATGTCAAAGAAATAATCCTGGAAGGGAAGGCAGCACCAGGTGAAAGGCTGCCCTCTTCAAGAGATCTTTCAAAAAAACTGGATGTCTCAAGAAATACCGTCCTTGAAGTCTA
>CAZSYK010000099.1:0-3537 GCA_964610685.1 uncultured Eubacteriales bacterium | reverse complement strand
CAGGTAGGGAAATTCACCGGCAAGCTGATCCAAAATCCCCAAAAACCCGCTTTGAATCAGGCCTCCATAAAGGAACTGATCCGCAACTGGCTCGTGCCGATAGCGGCAGGCACGGTAAAGGTCAACGAAGAGATGATCGAGTCTTTCCCGAGAAACCGGGTGAGCGTCCTTTCAATTCACCAGGCAAAGGGGCTGGAATTTCCCATGGTTATCGTCGATGTCGGTTCAGCCTTTCGGAGAAATCACCAGGCACAGGCTTTCAGGCGATTTCCCCGGGGAGGTCAGGAAACCCACATACTGGAAGACGAACTCCGCCGGTATTCCCCGCTGCAGGTTTCCGCCCGCAATCAAGCCGACCGTGCTTTCGATGACCTCTACCGTCAGTACTTTGTTGCATTCAGCCGGCCTCAGCAGGTCTTGCTGCTGGCGGGGCTGGGAACATGCCATCCTGATTCCTCTTTCGTTCAGAACGTGGCCGCCGGCTGGAAGAGAGGCGGAACGTCCTCCGAATGGCAAGGGAAGCATCTATTTCACGATATCTGAAAAAGAGGTACGGTCATGGAACTGAAAAAGAAAAAACCTGTGTATCTCCTGCCGACCTACAGCCTGACCTCGGATCTTCTCGGCTTTTTGAGGTGCGGGCTGCAATACAGGTACACGACATTGGGGAAGGTGCCTGCACTGAGACCGGTCCAGCTCTGGTTCGGCCAGTTCATTCACGGCGTAATGGACGAAGGCTTCAGGAGATATGCCCATGCGTACCGTGAAGGTTCCGGAATCAGTTTTCCCCTGCCGGAAACTGAAATCTCCGAGATCATTGAGACCGTTCAGAAAAGACTGTCCGCCCAGGGGCTGAGGGCCAGGAACCGCGACGTTGAAGAACTGGGCAAAAAGAGAGCCGAGCGTTCCCTCAACGAATTGGGCCCCATGCTGTTCCCTCTGATCTACCGATCAGAGATCCGGCTGACCGGAACAAGGGATCTACCCGTGGTGGAAATCCCGGAAGAATACAGATTCCGGGAGATCACCAGATACGAGATGGCCGGTGTTGTGGATGTCATTTCCCATATCCAGCTGGCGGAGGCAGAGGAGCCTTCACCCCAGAAGGACAGTGGGGGGGACGCAAATCCTGCCTCCCCTGAACCGGATCAAAAGAGCGGCCTCTCAATTTGGCAGCGTTTTGTCAAGCACACGTCACATATCCTTTGGAGGCAGAACCAGAACCCCGGGGACCTCCCATCCTCTTCTCACGATGGGTATGCTGCACGGAACCAGGTTGTCAAGGTCCTCAGGGAGGCCCTGAATGACGGACCGGGAAAAGAGGCCCGCCTGCCGGACGAATTTGAACTCATCATCGACTACAAGGGGATGAGACGTCCTCCTTCCCGGGAAAAAAGATCTTCGTCCGCGCCGGGCCTGTGGGAGTCCTACGGCTGGCAGGTCCAGACCTATGCCCACCTGAGAGAGGCCCAGCCCGGGAGTTTCCCCGTAGTCGCAGGGTTGATCCTGTATCTGAATGAACTCTACCCCAGTCCGTCCGACATCGAGGAGCTCAAGAATGAGATCCGGCAGGGGACAACTGACATTCTGCCCGTGAAAGGAGGCCCCGATGAAAAGGCGATTCTGCAGTGGACACCCAAGATGCCTTTGCCGGAACTTTCCCTTGATTTCCGTCTTCGAAGAGTCATGAGGGTCGAGCCCGTGTCCCCGGAAACCATTGATTCATCCCTTCGCGAGTTCGACAAGGTGGTCGTTGAGATTGAGACCTGTAGAGGGAAGGAACTACGCAACGGCAGGATTCTCACTTCATGGACGGCCGACACCTCGAATGAATCCACCTGTACAGCTTGTGACATCAAGACTTTCTGCCCTTCCTACGGCAAGGCTGACAAGCCGCAGGCCCCCGGCGTCAGTTAACAGAAGCCCGATGGGCAAATGCGGTAAAGAGAGGACGGTGGGCAGACAGGGGAAGAGAAGCCCCTGTCGCCATGGCCAGGTTCGATAGGGCAAGGTGAAGCCTGTCCATAGGTGAGGGATCGAGCAGTACCTGATTGTCATTCCCCCACAGTTTTCCCTGAGCTGCAAATTTCACGTAGGAGCTGGAATCCACGGAATCCACGCCGAGCTTGAAGAGAACTTTGATCAACTCAGGCTTTCCGATTCCGAAGACATGGAGGGGGGCATCCCCAACCTCTTCTCTTACGGCTCTTACTATGGAGAGGACTTTTTTGAAGTTCGAAAGCCTGGGAACCATTCCTCCCAGGGCAAAACCGTCAAAGCCTTTTCCGGCCAGTTGCCGGGCTCCCCTTCTTGCACTTTCTTCGTCCCACGCCTGGATGGAGGCATAAAGGGGCATCGTTTGCCGCCTCCTGTTCTCGAGGGCCCAGAGCGCATTGTGAACGGTGAGTGCCTGTCTGCGATCGGCCTCCTTCCTGTCATTTTCCATATGAGGAGGAATGGGAAAATCCAGTGTAAAGGCGATGTCGGCAACTTCCTCCTGAAAATCGAGGACCGATGCGGGATCAATCTCCTCTGTCCCCGTCTCCCCCGTTATTTTCAGAACTCCCAGCCCGTCCCTCTCGACAAGGCGGGAATTTTCGAAAAGAGAGGCAAATCCGCCCGAATCTACCAACACCGGAATCGAAGGCCGCTCGTCGGGTTTCATCTGCTTTGCGTAGTGATGGCTTACCAAGACCGCCTGAGCGAGGCGAGGCAGATAGGGGCGTATGAGGTCATCGAGGGGGTATTTTTTCCCAAATGTGGTCACTGGGATAAAAAGAGGAAAAGCAAGCTCTCCATTATCTGTGTGTATCGTACGTTTTTGTGTCATACTCTCCCCTCCATGTCGGGCCTTCGGGAAAAGAGCCCCGAAGACCAAAGGGCTTGAAGGTCCATATGGTCCGCCGGAACAGTTTCAGTCTGCTGAAGGATGTGCAGTATTTCTTTTTCTTTCCTGTAAAGCCTGACAGCAAGGATATGCTTGCAGAGATTTCCTTTTTCAAAATCGACGCAGTCACATGCGTACAAGCCTTCATGATGACTGACTCTGTGAGGTTCCAGCCCCCCCCTTACGGAAAAGACTTGTCCGGGCCTTTGTTCCACTTTCAGTTCCCTCGCTCTTTTGAGTCTGTATATGTCGATCTTGAAGCTAGCCGCAGATGAGCAGACTGTGTTTGTCTCCTTCTCTTCCCGAAAGCGATAGCCCGACCTGGTTTTGATGATGTCACGGGCGGATTCTATCCATCGTGACAATCTTGCCCGGGAAAGCCCCTTCAGTACCGGCAGATCGTCTGTTTCAGCAAGCGCCAGTTCTTCAATATCCGTGCAACCGGCATCAGACAGCTTCTTTGCCCAGGTTGTCCCGATTCCTTCCACCAGGGACAGGGTTGCGGTTATTTCATCAAATCCGCCTTGAACCATCTTTGAGAGAACCGTAATTTTTTCCGCCAGGGGTACAAAATCCGCCAGCACCTCATCCGGCACCACTTTCTCCGTCTTAAAGACCGATGCCATGGCGGCCAGAAGTCTTTCGGCCGA
>CAZSYK010000098.1:0-3603 GCA_964610685.1 uncultured Eubacteriales bacterium | reverse complement strand
TTCATAAAAATCATATCCCGCGCCGTCAATTCCGATAAGTATCCCGAAATCATCCTGTTCGTAAACTCTAAAGCCGCACTCTTGCATTATTTTAATATTTTCCCTTGCCCAATCTTCGTCCAATGTGTAGTCAAAAGTCCATAAAGTTCCCCACATTGGTAAAAATCCCGCATATTCGTCCTCCGGCGTTGTTAATTCGTGAATGCTGTCAATATCATACTTACAAATTTTTTCTATAACCGCGGATGGAATTGCATTAAATTCGCCAACCCATTCCTGTGCCGCTTCTTTTATTGTTTCAATTCTTTTTATCATTTTTTAACCTCTTTTTATTTGTTAGCGGTTGTAGTAAAATGATACTGCAACCGCCTTTATATTTGAGTTCGTCGCTTAATTATTCGGCGCTGCGCTGCTGCTTTCCTGTACCACCGGAAAAGCAGCTTTTTTATTACTTTTCATTTTTCGCCACCTTTCTATTTGGACTATACTTTAAATCGATACCAAAAATTTTCTAAAAAGTGTCTGTTTAGAGTTGCTTTTTTAATTTATAGATACCTTTCTGCTGAAGTCTTAGAACCTAAATCGACAATCACCCCTTAAATTTAACCACTTTGATAAGTGGTCTTATTTTTTCCTAACTAATTTTGTAAGTGTTAGCATTGGAACTGCAAACAATAAAATCAATAAATACAATTAATCACCTACCTAATTCATAAAATATTTAATGAAAATAATATTTATTATTTATTGAATATTTATTTTCACTTATATTTTTAGATTATATCCTTTTTTATGTTTTGTCAACACATTTTTTAAATTAATTTTATGCCATATACCCCTATTTTAAGCCATTTATAAGAAAGCATAACCCCAATCACCGCCCCCAAAAAACAAACGGAAAAATACAATAAAAAATGAACACATTTTAAACTTACGAAAAAATATATTCAATAAATATTGTATAAATTGTGTTGATGTGATATAATGATTTTAAAGTTGGAATTTAAAGTTTTGGAGATGAATACAATGGCGGAAGAAACGAGAATAACAATCGGTAGAAAATTAAAAGAGCTACGAAAAAAATTAAAAATATCAACTCAGGAATTATCCGCAAGAACAGAAATCGGAGCCAGCCAAATAAACTCTTATGAGCTTGACAGAGTAGTACCAACAATTTCAACTTTGCAAAAGTTAGCAGATGGTCTTGAATGTACAATTTTTGATATAATAGATGAGCCACTCGGAAGAAATCAAAGCAGATGTATTCACTCAGAAATTTGTCCATTTTACCAAAAACAATTTATATGATTAAAAATTGAGAATTAGTTAGGAAGTTATAGTTAAGAGTAAAGGATGATCACTTTGAAAAAATCACCTAAACTTATAAACCTTGAAGGGCAAAGGTACGGAAGATGGACAGTTATAAAATATGTGGGGAAGCGTAAATGGGAGTGTAAGTGTGACTGTGGGAATGTTAGTAAAGTGTCTTCCTCTAATCTTAAATACGGAATCTCAACTTCATGTGGCTGTTTTGCAAGGGAATTAAATTTTTTAGATATCACAGGGCAAAAATATGGAAGATGGACTCCTATAAAATACTTAGGCAAATATTACTGGGAATGCAAGTGTGATTGTGGCACTATTCGTAAAGTGTCTACTTGTAGCCTCAGGAATGGATCTTCAAAATCATGCGGCTGTTTCACAAAAGAACTAATATCGAAAACAAGTAAAAAATATAATGAATATGATTTAACATCAAAAGAATTTGGAATCGGATATGCGAGTAATACAAATGAAAAATTTTATTTTGACAAAGAAGATTATGAAAAGATAAAGGATTATTGTTGGTACAAAAACCCAGACGGTTGCCTAGCCACTTCATGCAATGACAGGTCAATATGTTTACATAATTTATTGTTGCCTACTGTTAGCAGTAGAAAAGAAGTAATACATCACATCAATGGTGATTACAATGACAATCGAAAGCAAAACTTAAAAATGGTGAGCAGATCGTATCGCTCGGTAGTCAGCAAGCCAAATAAAAACAGCATTACAGGTATAAAAGGTGTTTATTGCAAAAACGGAAGATATGAGGCTTATATTTACAAAAATTATGAAGAAATATTTTTAGGGGAATATAACACTTTGTCAGAAGCTGCAAAAGCCAGGGAAAACGGAGTGCGCCGTTTTTATAGCGAATTTATAGATGATTAAAAAATATATAAATAATGAATTTTAATAAACATTAGAGTTCCAAAAGAACCTAAAGTTAAATAAACAGAGATGCGTACATTTTACTAGAAGGAGGTAAAATATGAAAATTGATAGTTTACAAGTTGGATATTTAAAAACAAATTGCTACTTTATAATTAATGATAACGATTTAATTGTTGTGGATCCGGGCGATGAATATAAACGAATTAAATCCAAAATCGGCGAACATAATGTCAAGGCGGTTTTTCTGACTCATAGTCATTTTGATCATAACGGCGCGCTTGAAGAATTAATAAATGATTACGCAGTTCCTGTTAATCCAAATGAAGTTCCGGGATTTAATTATCAGACTATTCCCACTCCCGGCCATGCTAAAGATTCTGGTTCTTTTTATTTCCCGGATGAAGGAATAATGTTTACGGGAGACTTTTTGTTCCGTCAAGCAATTGGTCGCACAGATTTTCCCGGCGGTAACAATCAAGATATGAAAAAAAGTTTAGCAATTATTGAAAAATATCCGGATAATATTATTATTTATCCGGGCCATGGGCAGAAAACAGTTTTAGGAGATGAGAAATCAAGATTTGACAGATACCTAAATTTATTAAATTAATAAATTGAAATAAACATTAGAGTTCTTAGAGAACCACTGACAAAAGAAAGGTTAGTGGTATTTTTATGTTTAGAATAAATCCGAATCAGATTTACAACATGAATTGCAACGAAGGATTAAATTATATTCCTGATAAAAGCATTGATTTGGTAATCATAGATCCGCCGTATGATGTCAAAACATCCGGCGGAGGGAAAATATTGCGCTGTAAATATAAAAAATATATGAAAGAAATTAATTCTATGAGTAACGGAATCAGCCTAGAGATTATAGAAAAAATATGCTCTAAGATGAAGAAAATCAATATTTACATATGGTGCAGTAAAAATCAAATCCCTGTGATATTAAACTACTTTTTAAATAAAAACTGCAACTACACTCTTATTTCTTGGCACAAAACAAATCCTATTCCAGCGTGCAATAACAAGTATTTGAGCGATACGGAATATTGCCTGTTTTTTAGAGAAAAAGGCGTGAAATTGTACGGCGATTTTCATTCTAAATTTACATACTATGTTACTTCCTTAAACACTAAAGATAAAGCAAAGTATAACCATCCGACTGTTAAGCCGCTGAAAATAATAAAGAATTTCATTAAAAATTCAAGTAATGAAAACGATACAGTTCTTGACTGCTTCTTGGGTTCAGGGACTACTGTCGTTGCTTGCATAGAGACCAATCGAAATTATATTGGTTTTGAAATTAATGAAGGTTACTACAACACCGCTTTCAAACGTATAAGCGCAGCAAAAAGCCAGGTGAAATCATGAATAATC
>CAZSYK010000097.1:0-3607 GCA_964610685.1 uncultured Eubacteriales bacterium | reverse complement strand
TTAGTCGAATAACCGCATATAAATAAAATATTCCATGCTTTTCCGTGCAATGTTGCGAACGTGGGACGAAGTTGGAACGTATTTATATTTTAAGAGGGAATGATTCTAGTTCGATATTCTGGTATAATTTCGGTTTTTTCAACTCCATTTATGCGGTAACTAACAATCAAATTTTTATGAAAACCTTCATGAGGATCTCCTCCCAAGTCGTTGCTAGCAGTAATTTCTAATTTATCGTTATTGATCATTTTTTTTACTTGTTGCGTTACATCGAGAGAGTGATTATCGTCTGTTTTGTATAGGGCACTAATGACATCAAATCTTGTTTCATTTCTATATCTGTCTGTTTGTATCTTAAGAGATTTGGGTAAAATCAAATTTATTAATTCTACTGTTCGTTCAAGCGAAGACGTCCATATTATTGTCCCAATAATCCAAAACATAGGAAGCGTCAATGCTGTGGTTAGCATATATGAAAAAATGTGTTGAAATTCTTTCCCCTTTTCCCAATATTCTGTACCGTATACTAAATATCCTTTGATTGCTAGTAGTATAAAAAAATACACTAAAGGCAAAAAAAATCTAATAAAAATTATATAAAGAAAAATTATCAATCCAGCTTTGAAAAACTTACTCATGAATTGATTCACCATGAAACCCGTTGGAGTTTTTGTTTTTTTAATTAACCCAAAAACAAAAACCACCGACACTCCTGTAATTGCAAGGAGATCTGCCATTCGAGATAATATTAAGAAAAAATTTTCCCAATTAATATGCATGCCTATTCTAACATCCCAAACATACAATTTATAATTTTTTATTTAAATCTAGCTGGGATTAATCCGAGATATTTTCTAGCAATACTTATTTTTAAAACATTTTCAGCTCTATTTTTTTGATTAAACATTTCTTCCAAAGTATCAAGATGTTCATTCGCTTCTTTTTGAACTTCAGCAAAATAACCCCACATTTCTTTGCCGTAGTGAATAAGCTCAGGATGAACTAAACAACGAAAAGTTTCATTCCATACCTTTGTCCCAGCTGCGCCCTGCATTTCTCCTGAGCGGTTATAATCCTTTAACAAGCTATTTGTATGCAATACTAAATCCGATAATTCACCGCCATAGACATCTTCTTTGGTGTTTATAATTTTTTCAATATCAAAATCTGATTGTTCAATTAAATTAGAAAGTGTTAGACAAGCATATGCGAGAATATCGCCTCGATTTTTAGATGTTAACATAGACACTTTTTGTGTATAATCCCTTAACTCATTTTCTGCTGTTTTTAGGCTGAAGCTTTTAAGAAATTTTTTAAACATATAATTTTTAAAATTTATTAAATATTATTTTTTATCATCAAGCGGCGCATATAAAGTATACTTAATATCGCTTTTTGTTTGCAACTTCAAATCGTTTCTTATTGCCATAGCTAATTTATTAAGAGCCCTAGTTGCTTCGTCATCATTTGCCATAGAAATGCTTACACTTTTAAAGAAATTATCAACAGCCAATAACACATCATCAGAAGCTGAGACCCAAATGTCATTGTAAACTTTTGCTATAAATTCTTGTTGTTTACTTAATAATTCTTCCTTGCTCAAGCTTGGATCGCCCATGAATCCCCTAGCTTTGTCTAAAAAATCCTTATAGGCTTTTCTTTTTTGGTTTTCCTCTAATTCAAAAACTATTTGTTTTTTTATGACAAAATAATTTATAATTGCAACTACAATTCCTCCAATCAGAGATGTAGCTAAAGATGTACTTATTACTCCCCAAAAATCCATTTTTTTATCAATTTAATTGCAGAGATATGGTATTTCAATATTAGGCCAATATTTGATTTTTGTCCAAAAGTTAAAAGTTATTTTGAGATAATTGACTAAATGTAATTATTTGATTAATATAAGAATAGCTTTTATGTCTGAAGAAACAACAACAAATGAAAATTTAGGAAAAGCAACTGAGGCTAAAGAAAAAGAAGTTGAGCCAATCGTTAAGTCTCCGTTACAAGAGCTGCTTGATAAAAGCGATGTTTTGTTGATGCTTTATCCAAAGAATAAAAATGGTTATTTTTCAGCAAGTATAGACTCTGGAGACGAAATTACGATTTATGAATTACTTAAAAACAGGATCGATCACAAGGATTCCTTAGTGTTATTATTAGACACTAGCGGTGGGAATGTGTACTCAGCGGTAAAAATAATGGATACCCTTAGAACTAAATACAAAAAAATTTCAATAGCAATACCACAAGAAGCAAAAAGCTCTGGAACTATGATGTGCTGTGGAGCAGATAAGTTGATTATGGGTCCGATATCTGAGCTAGGTCCTTTGGACAAGCCAATGATGCATCCAAACAACGAAACGGCTAGAATTTCAGCTCTTGATATCGTAAGATCTATTGATGGCATGATTGATATGGCAATTGAAAAACAGAAAGCGCTAGCCCCTGAAATTAAATCTGATATGACAATACCATTGGAAAAAAGCTTGGAGATATCTGGAAACTTTATCTCTAAATTAATTTCTCCCATGCTTTGTGGAGAAGATGTAAAAATATACAATCAGGCAAAAAGACTATTGGCTATTGCAGAAAAATATGGTTCCGAATTGCTAAATAGGCATATGCTGAAATACATCAAAGATGAAAAAATACGAGAAAAATTTTCCAATATGGTTATTAGACAACTGGTTTGGCTATACCCAGATCATGGATTTGCAATAAGAAGAAGCGAATTAAGGGAATGGTTATTCGATGTTGATAATGCAGAAGATGTTAATTATTGGGATGACCTTTGGAAAGAATTCAAACAAAATATAGGCTCAAACAAGGGTAAGGTAATAAAATTTATTTAGTTTTTTATGGGACAACTTTACACAATGCAATTAAATATGGGTAATGTTAAGATGCAAAATCCAAAGGATGACATTGCACCTATTAGCACAACAGAAAAACTTGTTAGAAAAGAGATACAGAAATTGGATGAGAGTGCAGAAGAAATAAAAAAACTAAAAGAACAAATAGAAAAAAAAGTTGATGATAAAAAAAACTAATATTGTTAGTTTACTAGTTTTATTGTTGACAAAAATCAATTATTAATATAGCCTACGGGTAGAAACTTAAAAACCAAGCAATCCCACAAAAATATTATTTAGAAGACTATTTATTTTCAAGGGTTTATTATTGGCTCGCCACCAAGTATATTATGTATTAATTTTAGCTGTGAATTTGGAAAATTGTAAAAGTTTATTTATTTTATTGACTTATAACATCGGCGAAATTTATTTGAAATTATTTAAGAGAACAACATGTCATTGATTAGGGAAAACCTTACTCAGGTTGGATGCACTTGTTTTTTTAAATGATTTTAATAATCTAGTGTTAAGAAACCAGTCCGACTTGAAAGCTGGTTTTTTTGTTTCCCAAAATTTTTAATTTTTTGGGAACATGCAATATAAATTTAGCCAAAACTTAAGAGATCGAATCAAAGAGTATTTTTTAAAATGCTATTCTTTGGTTATTTCCGAAGAACAAGCGGATGAATTTCTGGATTCATTGGCTGATTTATATTTGTGTTTTAACTCTTTACAAAAAAAGTGATTTT
>CAZSYK010000096.1:0-3677 GCA_964610685.1 uncultured Eubacteriales bacterium | reverse complement strand
ACCCTTATTTTGTTACATTTAAACGCAGCACAACAAATTTAACTGCCGTTTTTAGAATAAACCCACATATTGACTTTCATTACCATTTCCTCCTTATTGTGCTTGAAATCCATTTTAAAACCTTTCTGTTAAAGTTAACATCATTTAGCACTGCGAATTCCACATTCGTTGACGCTAAACACCTGTTTACTACATCAATAATAGTATCATAGCCCCCCCCTATTGTCAAGTCCAATGATGAGTCCAATGATGACGGTCCCATAGACGTACAACTCGTTCACAGTCGGGATGGCCGTTCCTGGGAACGGTGTGAAGACCGCACCCCCGTTATCCCCAACGGGCCCTATGCCTATGACGCAGGCTGTATACTCGGCGTGGCCAACGGTGTGGTCGCCACAGGCGACGAGATATGGACTTACTATACCGCCATTACCACAACTCACGGCGGTTTTGTGCCTGAAAAACGTATCACTATCGGGCTTGCCAAGTGGCGGCTTGATGGATTTGTCTCCCTGGATGCGGGTGAAGAGACGGGAACTGTTCGGACCGTTCCCTTGAACTTTGAAGGAAACCGGCTCTATGTCAATGTTGCGACGGAACACCTGACGGCGGCCGTCCTGGACGCGTCGGGAATGCCTCTCGACGGGTACACGCACGCCGACTGTGACAAGATCCAAAGCGACTCCGTACGGCATACGCTGACCTGGAAAAACCATAACACCCTGCCCGTAGGCCGCCCCCTACGCCTTGAATTTCAAATGAAGAACGGGCAGCTGTACAGTTTCAAAGTGGTGTCTGCGTTGTAGACTGGGAGGAGCAGTACGCAACAATTCAACTGTTTTCGCCACAAACGCATAAGAGATGCGACTTTTGTCAGATCCATGAAGTGATCAAAGCGGGACCTGCCTGTGAATGGTAAAGACGGGTTCCGCTAAGTCTTAAATATATCCTACGCATCCACATTTCTTCTCGGTCTTTTTTTCGTCACGAACAGTTACTAGACATTTACCTATCATTGATATTGCCAAAAGTTATCCGTTTCGAATGACTCTGAAAATAAATATTCCAAAACAAATCAACAACAAGAAAACTGCGACTATTTGTGTACTATTCATATTCCACAAAACGCGAGGATGGTCTCCCCTGAAAAAATCCAATAGGATCCTTTTCATCAAGTATAGGCATATTAAAAAGAATGTAATACCGCCTGCCGGAAGCCCCCAGTAACGTGAACGGATCAATACGGCTCCAATGATTAACCATGCAAGCATGGCATATATTTGTGATGGATGTACGGGCAACGGAAAAGCCGCCAATGGGGACAAAAGATTGGAATTCACTTGAGCGATGAATGCGGGGGAAGAACCGTCGAATGAAATAGCCCACGGAAGACTGGTTGGCTGGCCAAAACAACATCCATAACATAGACACCCGATTCTCCCAAGAAAACCCCCTAGAGGTACATAGGGTGCGAACAGGTCCATTCCCTCACCTACAGGGACATGTCGGTACTTGAGATATGCCAAAACCCCTACAATGCTGCCTGCAAACGCACCGATAGCCAAGTTGCCCCCACTAGAGAGATCCCAGAAACTTTCGGTACTTCTTGGACATGTATGCGTAATGAAATAGGCAAGCCGACCAGTCAAGAAGCCAGGAACGATTGCCCACAGCGTTATCCATATTGAAATCCGATAACGTCGGCCGTACGCGTAATTCCACCAAACGCCTAGGGAAAAAACCAAAAGGAGTGCAAGAAACGGAAAAAAATAATACATGGATAATGGATATCTACCAAGAAAGAGTGTTGGATACATACAAGTCACCTTCCAGTGGCGGTAAACGTCACTTTCCACACAAAATAAGTCATTTGCCCCAACCGAACCATCGTCGGGTTGCTAGGGCAAGTGCGGCCACGACAAAGATGCACACCACTGAAAAAATCAACAATGCATACCGGACATACCATGCCGCTTGGGTAGCGGGTGTGCCTGCCACAAAAGATTGTGACAGATCTCTATTGGTATAAATACGTGATCCATCCGGAAAAAGAGGAATAAAGATTGTCGGGTCCAATGGTTCGTTGATAATCAGCGAATTTTTATCTATGGCAATATGGCGGGTAAAAACTTCTGAGTGGGGAAGTAAGAAGAGGCGTAACCATGCCTCATCACTCGAGAGTCCCATTTCTTTGTTTTCCCGCGCTACACGGCTATACTGAGTCATATCAAATTTGAAATGGACGAATGTTGCCATTGTGGGAAATCTAACACCGTTGGGACCTTCGGCATATTCTTCCAAGTTAACCTCGACCGTAACATACTTGGTGTCCTGAAGCGGAGCATCGGTCCATTTGCGACGGATATCGTCGGGCACATCCCATGCGCGGTATGTCCTTTCAATACGCGCGATATCGCCTTTGTCATTCACCCAAATATCCAAACCGAATCTATCTTCCTGGCCATCATTTTCAAATGTGATCTCATGTGCCAAAATCGTGTGGCCTGGCTTTTCAAATACCAAAAAGGGTCCTGGCGTATCCAAGAACTCTTTAATCCACATTTCGCGGGTGTCAGCACTCTGGTCACAGGCGCCATTATTCAGCGCACCAAGCAGCGTTAATGGTGAGGGCCATTCCCCATGGTAGAAAAAGTGAACTCCATCCCCTTGGGATCCTCCTACAACCTCGCGTTCTTGTGGGGTAGATTGGAGTGCTTCCAACCGCGACGTCCAGACTCCCTTGACTCGGAAATAGTCCCACTGAGTGTCGCGGGTAAGGGATAAACCCTGTTCCTGAGTCTTTGACATAAGCTGAAGCGCCTCAATCCCTCGGGGCGAGTAGGTTGCTGATGCTCCTTCCGTAACGCCCATGTAAAAGTTGTCACCGTCCATGGCAAAACTAAAAGTCCGCGTCCCGCCCAGATCATCTGCAACAACGGTGTAAGAACACATGAGTGTTGTTATGTCAACTCGTTTCTTTATCAGGCTGATCAATTCCTCCAAGTCAGCACCGTTACTGAAAACAGCAGAAGCGACAAGATACACACAGAAAAATACTTGCATACTTCTCCTTTTAAGTATTACCCCAGCTATAAAAAAGTCTACACTACCTGGGTATAATGTTGTGATGCATGACTAAAGAGATTCCGAATGGCTAAATTGAATATGTATAGTGACAATATCCGCAAGGATACACTGGATCAACACCGACCTGAGCACATCCATACGTGGTCGCTGTGATTTCAAAACAAGTGTCGGTACAGTCCGGGTCACAGGTAAAGCAACAGCCACCTTCTGCGGTCCTGCACTTGGAATTGGCACCCATCCAGATAGTGTATTCCTTTCCATCATTAAGACACGCACAAGATTCTGTCTCATTGCATGGATCCGTACCAACGACAGCTGAACAATGCTCACCTGTGGGTGGATATTGGCTCTCCCCGCACCCTGCATCCACGCACGAACATTCACTCGTTTGTGCGTTCACCACTCCGCCAGATAAAACAACAATAGCAAGGGTAGTAAAGAACATCAGACACATCAAGACTGCCGAATAAACCTAAAAAACGCAGTAGCCCCCTGTTTCGGGGCATTTTTGGCCTCGAATCTGTCAAGAATATTGTGCTTATGACGGCTGCTTAGGGCAGCATCGGCATGGGTGGTGCGTGTCCGCGGTT
>CAZSYK010000095.1:0-3700 GCA_964610685.1 uncultured Eubacteriales bacterium | reverse complement strand
TCGGGGAAGGCGTGGATCTGGCCGTCGGCCGATATGATGTATTTTTCTTCGTCGTGATTGTTCTTTGCCATCCTCAGCACCTCCTTTACTGAACGAGGATTTCCACTTCGCCTTCGGTCCGCTCGAACCGGATCTGCTGCGGGAAAGCTCCCTGCGCCTCTTCGACGTGAGTGATCACGAGAACCCGCCGGAATCTGCCCGCCACGTTCCTGATCGATTCGAGCACCAGTTCCCGGTGTTCTTTGTCCTGGCTTCCGAGCCCTTCGTCGATCACGAGCCATTCGATGCGGCTTCCTGCCCGCCGGGCGAGGAGCTCCGCCAGGGCGAAGCGGATGGCGTAGTCGATCCGCAGTTGTTCTCCGCCGGAGAAGGTTTCGTAGGGCCGGCTTCCGGCCCAGTCGGAGACGATTATGTCCAGGGTTTCCGCCATTCCGGCCCGGCTCTTCAGCTCACGCTGTGTTTCAAATCTGAGAGAATGCCGCCCCTGGGACATTTCGCCGAGGATTTCGTTGGCGATCCGTTCAAGCTCCGGAACGGCGTTTTCGATGACGAGCGCGGGGATGCCGTCCCGGCCGAAGGCCTTCATCAGGGCCTGGTACTGCGTCAGTTCCTCGGCCAGGGGCTCCTGTTCGGTCGTGAGGACCTCCCGCTCGGCCTCCGCTTTGGAGAGCTCTTCGAGACGGGCTTTCATGGCCCCGGCGGTAACGTGGAGGTTCTGCAGTTTTTCACGGAACTCCTTGAGCGTTTTGCGGAGCTCCTCGGTCTCCTGTTCCAAATCCTGCGGCCTCGCTTCCAAGCGAAGTTCGGAGAGCGTCTCCTGAAGCTCGGTTTCTTCCTGCTCCGTCCGTGTTTTCTCCCGGGTCAGGTCTTCGAGCTGCTCCGCCAGAGATCGGCACCGTTCTTTCGTTGCTGGCAGCTGCTCTTTCCGCGCCTTCCATGGCTGCAGTGTTTCGATTCCGGCCTTGAGTGCCGGGAGCGCTTCCAGGCGGCTCTTGAGGTCTTCCCCTTCGTGGCAGATCTCCTCGAGACGTGCCGCGAGTTCGGAGATTTTCTGCTCTGCCGTCCCCCGCTGGCTTTCCAGGAGCGTGACCATCTCCTGCTTCGATTCAAGAGAGGGAGCCTTCGCAGCCAGGGGCTCAAGGACCTCGATCCGTTTGCCCAAGATCTCGATCCGTCCGCCGTCGTAATGGACGCAGCCGATTTCGTCGTGTAGCTGATGGAACTTCTCCTGGATGGTTGTAATCTCCGGATCGCGAAGGGATTCGATCTCAGCCTTGAGGACGGGCAATCTTTCGGCTGCCTCCATGGCGCCTTTTAGGAAGGCGCAGGGGGCGAGCCTGGCCGCTTCGAGATTGACGCACCGGACATCGGCCAGTTTTGCGGTCTGAGCCTCGCAGTTGCGAATCTCGGCCTCGAGATGGAGCCGTGCCCGATCCAGCGTGTGTTTTCTGTCGCGGATCTGCTGGTCCAGTTTCTCCGCTTCCTTCTCCAGGGCAAGGACCTTTTCCCGGCGGCGGTACTGCTCTTCAAGTTCGGCCTTGAGGGCGGGCACTTGCTCCGCAGCTTCCAGGCAACGGTCTTTCATGGAGAGATCCTGACGAAGCGCCTTGAGGCGAATGTCAGCCTCTTCGACTGCCTTCCGGCTGGACTTCAATCCCTGATCGCAGGAGGCGTATTCCTGGCGCAGGGTTTCGCGCCGGGCCTCCAGAGGTTCCAGTTCCCGGAGGGCCTTCTCGGCCTGGCCAAGTTCGTCGGCCTTCCGGAGGATCTCCGGCTCCTGGGCAATTTCGGCCTCAAGGCGTTTCCGTTCCGCGGAGAGGTGGATCAGCTTCGTCAGCCCTTCGTCGATGCGTTTTTTCAGGGCTGCGATCCGAGCCTCGAGATCATTGATTCGGCGCCCTGCTTCCCGGGCACGGATTAGGCGGGCTTCCGCAGACTGGAGCGATTCTTCCAGGCGCGATACATCAAAGGCCGTGGCCTGAATCTGGGCTTCGGTGTATTGGAGTCCCTCCTGCAGCTCCGGCTTTCCGGAGAGGAGTTCCCCGATGGCGTTGAGCCGTTCCCGGCTGAATCGAAGCTTTGCGTCGAGTTCCTGGACATGTCGTTTCGCTCCTTCCTGAAGGGTTTCGTAGATTTCAAGGCCGAGGATCAGGGCGAGGATCTGCTTCCTCTGCCCGGGTGCCTTGGCGGTGAATTCGTCGGACCGGCCCTGGAGGATCATGGAGCTGGCCGTGAAAGTCTCCTCGTCGAGCCCGAGAAGGGAGCGGATCTTCTCCTCGGTCTCCTTGATCGTTGCGCCGGAGATCGCCTCCCACCGGTCGCTTGTCCGTTTCTGCAGCTCCAGGGAGGATTTCCCGCGGTCGTCCGTGGATCGGGTCCGGGTGACGCGGTACAGGTCCCCGCGGTGCTCGAACTCGATGGAGACGGCGGCGTCGTTCTGGCCGAGCCGCACCATGTCGTCGGGGCTGCAGCCGTTCTTGGTGCTGCCGAAGAGGGCCCAGAGGGGAGCGAAGGTGAAGGCCGTGGATTTTCCCGCGCCGTTTGGACCCACCACGGCGGCGAGGTCGATCGACTGGAGGTCGATGTCAGCCTCCCCGATGGCGCCGATGTTCTTCAGTTCAAGCCGTGTCGGGATCATGATTGCACCTCCTCAAGAAGGTGTACCGTTCTGGACTGCAGCAGGGCAATCTCCGCTGCAGTCTTTCCATTCGCTTCTCCCCACCGTTCGACCGCCTGAACGGGGCCCAGGGACTCGGTGACCTCGCTGTCACGGGAACGCTCGGTTTTCTGGATGTCGAGGCGTATCTCGGTGACGAAGAAGGCCCCGGCATCGTAGAGGGATTTTTCCAGGGCTTTCCGGTCGATCTGTGCGGCCTGCTCTTCTGAGCATGCCCAGCGGACCCGGACTATGGCACCCGGCAGGGCCGTCTTGACGCCGAGGCATTGCCAACCGGATTCATAGCCCTCGGTGAAAGCCTGGAAGATTCCGGGATCCGTTTCCGGAATGTCGACGGAGAGAAAACGCCGCGCCGGGGTCTTGATGAATTCGGATGTTCCGAGCGTGTCATGGATCCAGAAGCCCGGTTCGATGGATTCGTCGTTGAAGGTGAGGCGTTCCGGTGAACCGCAGTAGAAGGCCTGCGTGCTGCCGAGGTCAATTCTCTGCGGCCGGTGGATGTGGCCGAGGCAGACCAGCCCGAAGGGGCTCACCGCCTCCCTGGTGAGGAGGGGCTCGTGCTCCATAAGCAGCTCGTCGAAACCCGTGTCGGCTCCGGCAAGGGTCATGTGGGAGAGAAGGATTTCGGCCCCCTTGGCTTTGAACCCCCAGCAGAGATCCCGGAGCTTTTCCGTCATGAGCTGGTGTATTTCCCGGGGCTGGAGCCCTTTGATTTCGTCCTTCGTGGCGATCTGGGACCGGTTCAGTCCGGGAAGGCATCCGACCTTCAGCCCCGCCGCTTCCACCACCTCGGGCCGGGTGACGATGGTGCAACCGGGGATGGCCATCTCGTCGATGAGTTCGTAGGCGGAAATGGCATCGTGGCTCGGAGTTCCGCTAATGACCACCACGGGAATGCGCCTCCCGCTGAAAAAACGGAGCCAGTCTGCGAAAGCCCGGATTTCCTTTGTTGCCCGGTCGAGCATAACCTTGCTGTCCTTGAAGGCGTCTCCTGCAAAAAGAACGAGGTCCGCCTTTTCCTCT
>CAZSYK010000094.1:0-3740 GCA_964610685.1 uncultured Eubacteriales bacterium | reverse complement strand
CATCCCTGTGTGTCCAGTGCGGACAGTGCCTTGAAAAATACTGATAGTTGGGGACTTTTCCAAAAGGTTTATTTTCGTGAAAACTTAATAAACTAAAGGGGAAAGTCAAATGGATAAAATGCAAATAGAAGAAAATTCAAATAAAAAAAAATCAAAGTATGAATTGATTTTAGAAGAATTTGATGTATTGAAAACATATGAAAAGAAATTGAAACTGAAAATCCCAAAAGAATCAACTGTTAAAACCAAAGTTTGGGCAATCGTACCATTTTTAAGATTTACTAAAAATAAAGAAATCAATCAAGTTACAAAAGATGATGTTGAAGATTATTACCTTTCAATAAAGGATGTTAAAAAAACGAATACTACAAGACGATATATGATCGAACTTCGATACTTTTTTAAAACATTCAAAATCGATAATAATTTTTTTGAAGATCTAAAAATTAAAAAAGATAAAACAAGACTTGATCCAAATGAAATATTAACGAAAGATGAAGCAATGAAAATTGTGCAACATGCTAGAAACTACCGTGATCGAGCACTAATTTTTCTTCTTTGGGATTCAGCAGCAAGATTATCAGAATTATTAAATTTGAAAAAGAAAGATGTTTATTTTGATGTACAAGGTGCAACAATAACAGTTGATGGAAAAACAAAACAAAGAATAATTAGATTAACTGACAGTTTTTCTGACTTGGATGAATTATATAAAAAACATACTGGAAAACAGGATGATTTTCTTTTTTGTCTTCCAGATGGAAAGCAACTTTCTGCACATGGAGTAGAAAATATTGTATCAAGAGCAGCAAAAAGGGCTGGAATTGATAAGAAAGTCTATCCTCACCTATTCCGTCATTCTAAACTTACATGGTTAGCAAAGCACAAAATGATGGAAATGCATATGAGAATCTTTGCTGGGTGGAGTGAGGATTCTGATATGCCTGCAACATATCTTCATTTGAGTAATGAAGATGTTCAGGATATTGTTATGGAAATTGCTGGAATGAAAACGGTTGAAAAAGAAAAAGAAGTTGATACAAGTATAAAATATTGCCCAAGATGTAATACAATGAATTCTTTTGATGCTATTTACTGTAGGCATTGTTCAATGATATTGGATCAAGTAAGAGCAAATCCTATAAATCCTGAATTAGAACAACATAAAAAAGAAGTTGAAAAGGAATTATTAAAAATAAAATTAAAAAGCAATTTACAATTTTATAAAATGAAAAGAAAATACGAACCTGAAAAAGAAAAAATAGCAAACAAACTAATCGAACAAACTGAATATGCATTGAAAATTCTAAATGGACATTCTAATGAAGAGATAGAAGATTTAGAATATTTAGAAGATGATTTTTAATCCCTAAACTTTTTTAAATCCCCTTCCATGCCAGCCATATATTTCTATAAGTTAGACTGCCAGCATGGAAGTAATTTTTATTGGATAAAGTTATGCACGAAACAATTAATAGTAAGGTTTTAACTGTATTTGTTTTTGTCGGCTTTACTTACTTTCAGTACCGGTTGACTGCCGCCATTTTGATCGTTATCGGGTGAATTAAAGGGAAAAATTAAATTTTCATCATCAATTTCATCATTATTTTCATAATTAAATTTGACAGCATACTTTTCAAGTGAAAACTATCTTATTTTCCTTACTGAATGCAATACATCAAAAGGTATCACAAATATAAAGCTTCCATTCTCTCTCAGCCTGTCATCCTTCACAGCTAATGGACAAGCTCATTATCAATCGGAGTCAGAAACTCCGATCTCTCTGTTCATTGGCAACAAGGATATCAAAAAATATCGGGTGACACTTTAGTTATACGTGTTTGAGTTTGGGATAATTTTACAACTGGTTTAAACCAAGAATATTTTAGTGTAATGGTTCGAATTATATCTCTCTCACTCTTATAAGGGGATATAGGAATCTCAAAAAAACGCAACGCATGTGTAAGAGTAATGCACAAACATTTTTTTTAAAAAACTGCCTCAACTAAAAAAATCTATATTATATAATTCACTCAATAAAAACTAAATCTTTCCGTTATTTTGTAAAGCTTATGCACAATTGTTAATTTTTTCAAAGGCTTATCTAACGAAAATGTTCTTTCTATAATAGTTTAAATTATTATTATATTCACTTGAAGAAAACATATCTAAGAATTTTGCTAGTTTAGAGTAAAGCAATTCCTTCTTTTTATATAACATCATTTAGTACAGTCATATTATGCTGAATGACCAAGATGTTATTTTAAAAGAACTATTTAACGTTATCAGTTTAAATGATAGTCCAGGAATAGCAGTTACAGGATTTAATGAGATCCAAAAGTATCACAAATTTCTACTACTTTTAAAGTCTGAATCATTAGAAGAAGATGTGATTAAAAGAAAACTTGAGCATATGCGTTATTATTTCCGATTTGAAAATGAGCCCGTTTTCATTGAAGCTGATGATATTCTCATTTTTTTAAAACAACAACAAACCCCAGTCTACAAACTATTTATTGACCTTTTATACAAAAAACTTGATGATATGCAACGTACGTTAGATATTAAGAATTACGTTTTGTATTATCCAATAAATGTAAACAAATTAAAAAACGAAATAACGGAATTTCAGATTGAGGATATTAAAATCAGTCTATTGAATTATTCGGATGTTAAAAAACATATTGATGATCAGGATTTAGAGAATAAAGTATTCAAAGTCAACCACATTAATAAAACACGTTATCGGTATGCTAAAGTTTCTATCTGGAGCAGAAATAGAGAATATGCACAAAAAAGAGCAACACGATATGTTGAACTAATGCTGTTTTTCATTTCATATTCAAAAACTTTTAGAAAAACATCATTTGTACCATTTGGAATTCCTAAACCACTAACCGAACTTAAATTAAATCATATTTTTGTTTTTGAAGATGATGTTTACTCTGCACATTATTACTTTGAAGATACTAGCAAAGTTACCAAATATTATGATCTAGAAGATAACGATTTTGAAAATTTAAACACAATGATTTCTCAGTTCAATAAAGCTGATGTAAAAATAAAAGAAATAATTCATGACTCAATGGAGCAATACCATATAGGTCTAAAAGAAAATTCTTCCAGCAGATCTTTTTTAGGGTTTTGGACAACGCTAGAAATTTTAACTTTAAAAAACAAAGATCTATCACATTTTAAGGTTAAAGAGAGATTAAAATCTGTAATAAAAATGAATAGTATTCACGAATACCAAATTGAAAGGCTCTACAATTTGAGGAATAAACTAGTACATACCGGAAAGGACTCTGAGATCTCACAATTTGATAGAAACCTTATGAAAAGTTATGTTGAGGTATTATTTCAATACTTCATGTTTAACTTTTCAAAGTACAGTTATTCAGAGATTGGGACTATTTACGATTTATTGCAAAAAGATATAAGTTATTTGGAAAAAAACAAAAATTTAATTGATGAAGTAATTGCATTAAAAAGTCCAAAATGATTAAGTTCAGTAAACTTTACTTAAGTATGTAATACTAAAGGGGACTTAAATATTGGTCTCATTTTTATAATAGAACATCTATAAGTTTTTTACTCCTTTTGTGTTCAAATTTATTTTACCGTCCTTCATAATCCTATCTTTCATCCTTTTCAAGGTACTTCTATGCTTAATTCCTAACTTCTTTGCCTCTTCAGGAGTTAAAGCTAAGATTTTCTGTCTAATCTCTTCCTCATTAATG
>CAZSYK010000093.1:0-3755 GCA_964610685.1 uncultured Eubacteriales bacterium | reverse complement strand
TGGAGGCCTTGGCCAAATTACCTGAAACATTATTGGGATCATTTTGAGTGTCGCCAACAATGGCAAAAGAAAATTTTACTTCCTCCTTTTTTTCTGGTTCAGCTATAGATTCGCTCTGGGGTTGAGCAATAACTTCTTCTTGCGGAACTGCAACATTTTCCGGAATAGCCGCGACTTCTTCCGCGGTCACTTCCTTTTGGCTTAAAACAGGCGTATTTTGAACATTCTTTTTGGCATTTATTTGGAGTTGCGCCACTAAAATACCTATTCCAAAAGACCCACCCGTTAAAACAAAAAAAGCAATGATAATCAACAGTTTTTTAAGAAAGCTACTCATATACAGCAATTATACCACAGTTTCTCCGAAGCTAAGCTTCGGGGTGGACGCTATTTATATTATGTGACCCATCCGCTACAGGGTTTTATTCTTTAGAGTATCGTAAAAATCAGTAAGATAATCATAGATAACCAATAAGCATCCTAGGTCATCTTTATCAAAATTCGGTTTTTCTTTTATAATTCTTTTTTCTAGATATTCTGTATGCTTCCATTTACTCGCACTAAAAATGCACACATGCCTAACAAATTTCAAAAATCGTTCTTTATCATATGGATGCCATGAATTTGGATATTGGTTAATCCAAAGCTTGAAACTACTCTCTACGGATTGTTTTTTCCTCTCATATTTCTCCATAGTTGTTTTTATTTTTACACTTAATTTAATTCTTTTTCGGTAATTCGAACTCGCTTAAGAAACTTCGGTAGTTCTCTTTTTAGTTCTTTCTTAATTAAATCAACTGCATTTTCTTTTTCTACTAGAGAATTTTTCTCAATAGACAAGCATGTATAAATTAGTGTGACTATATTAAAATTTTCAGAATTATCTAAAGACCTCTTGGCAATTTCTTTTCGATTATATTGCTCTTTTGAACCAGTTGCACCATTAGGATAGCGCTTGTCTAAAAAATTCATAAACAAATCCCTTTCTGATAATTTATCGTTTTTCAGTTTATCTAAATAATAGTTACTGACAATAACTCCCAGTGCTGATTGCCATGTGCCAAATTTCATACGAAGAATGAATCCAATCAAAATAATTACGAACAATACTATAATTAGAGTCCACATAATTAATTTATCCATTAACAAATTAAAGCCCACTACATTGGCTACTTACTACCAGCATTATAATAAACTTTATTTTTTATTAATATATTTGTCATGCATTCCTTTTGCTCTTAAACAAGAACAATTTTGGGGGCATCTTTTTTTAAGCTGTCTTATTATATTTTGTTTCCTCCTCAAAGATAAGTTTTAGGGAAGTTAATAAATTAATTCTGAGGAAATAATCTAAAACAATCACTTCGTGCTGCTTCTATGCTTTTCTCTATATTATCCGCATTTTCACTTGGCAACCTACAATCATTTTTTAAACCTAATGATTTGCATGCGGTATCCCAAGTGTCACTTTTAGCCTTACCGAGGCTATTGATGCAATTAAATAGTTTAGTTTTATTTGCTTCTTGCTCATTTCTTTTTGCATCTTGCGCCTCTTTTTGTTGTTCCCATCTAATTACCTCGCTTTTAGGTAAAAAGATGACTAAATAATAAGCAATTGATAAGGCTATCATCAGAGATCCAACTACAATGCTTATTTTTGCCGCTTTGTCTAATTTTGTTTGTTGGTTTTCCATAATTTATAAGAAAAATACCCAAAGAAAGAAAACAAAAAGAATAATATAGCCCCAATTTTCTTTGAAAAAAGAGGTTATGTCTTTGTTTTTTACTGCAATTATGAACATGTAACCCAAAAGCAAAGCCAGTCCTCCTGTAAGCAATATCTTTATTGCCCACCAAACGCCGTCCCATACACTATTGAATGAAATATTAAATCCAAGCAAATTAATAATCCCCCAAATTATCAATGCTAGAATTCCAAAAAAGAGCCAGAATATAAATAAATAACTTGCAAGTCCAATTGCCAATGGCGTTCCTATGATAAGAGCAATCAGCCCCAAAACTATTGAACCATCGTAAAATAATGAAATTGCTAGTCCCACCATTGATAAACCTGCAGCAGCAACAAATAGAAATCGCAGAACAATAAATAAGAGATAAAGAAATCCGCCGCCTAAAGCTAAGCCACCCGTTCCTACCCCCTTAAAAATTCTCTTAAAAAAACTTTCCTTTTCTGGTTTATCCAGCTCATCTAAAAACTTCGAATCATCATTGTTGTCGATTGTTTCCAACCCACTTTTTTCCTTGGACCCATCTAACAACTTCTGGGCATCATCATTTTCATTTTCCCAAAATATATCTTCATCTTCTTTTTTTACTTTAATATCATTAAGCCATTCTCCACAATGTTTACATTTTACTGCTTCGTCTTGAATTTTTTCGGCACAAAATGGACATTTTTTCATGTTATTAAAATTAAAAACTTATTTTTTAGGCAATCTTCCTCCACTTTTTAAACATTCATCCATAGAATTGTATGAAGTAAATTTTTTTGTATTTTTATAATAGCTCGTTCCTTCTTCATGGCATATTCCAGTATCACTTTTTTTTACCGCAGGAGAAGAGCTACTAGCACAACCAGCCAATAGAAATACAACAAAAATAATGTTAATCATTAGTATCTTTTTTTTCATCTTTATTTTTCTTATTAAAATACCAAACAAAACCTCCTATCATAGCCAGCAATATAACTCCTCCTGCGATTGATCCGCCATCATCTTTGCTTTGATTTTTAGTATTCGTACCATTTGCGTTATCATTGACAGTGGCAGACAAAGCATTAGCTGGCACATTAGACATTGAATTTGAAGGGACAATTGGTGTTGTAGTTTCTGGAACAGTAGATGTTGCATTTGTTATTGGAGTAGTTGGCTTTGTCGTGGTTATAGGCGCTGTAGTTGTCTTTGTGGATGGAATATAAGTTGGAGCTGAATTACATTCCGGATAATAAGGGGCACAAGTTGCTGATAATCCTGTGCCATCGCAACAACCACACCCACAAACACCACCATGCCTAGAACAACAACCTTGTCTGGCTTCGGAAATGGAATACGAAAATAAAAAAGCAGCCAAAAAGACTACCCCAAAGATAAAACCAAATTTTATGCATTTCTTCACTGCCTTTCAATAAATATAAATATATTCATAGATTAGCACCTTTTTATAAAAATACAAGATGTAAATAAGACTTACAAAACCCCACCAGAGCAACAAAAAACGAACCTTTTGGAAGGGTTCGTTTGTAAATATAGTGTTGTTAGATGCCTATCTATGCAGTCTCATTTGTCCCATATAAACAGCTTTTGAGCCCCTAGGTTTGCCTGAAAATTTTTCCAAAAATTCTAAATATTCTTCTCGACTGATGTTATACAGGTTGAAAGCTGGGTCGATTTTTAATTTTTTCTTCCTGAAATTGAAAAATGAGTCTATGATAATCCACAAAAGAATTAATGAATTAACAAAAATAATTACTAGAATGACTGTTGCTGACCCATTTCCCAAATATCCCAAAACTTTTGCATTGCTCTTGGCTCCCATAATTGAGCCTGACAAATTCTTTCCAACACCAATTAATTTTCTATTAAAATTTTGCATCAAATTCATTTCAACTTCTGGCAAAGAATTTCTGACTGAAACTGACTTTCCAGAACCGTTTCCGGCATAGGCCATCTGCGTACCAAATTCCTGAACTGTTATCGTAGCTAGCTTTCCATTAATAAATCCTTTTTTCACGGCAA
>CAZSYK010000092.1:2154-3774 GCA_964610685.1 uncultured Eubacteriales bacterium | reverse complement strand
GCGACGAGCGCGTTGAGGGCGTATTCGCCGGCTTGTTTATCGGCGGGAAGCGCCGCCTTCACCGTGAAGCCGTCCGCGGTGCGCGTGGCGGTGTTCGCGGGCCACGTTCCGTCCACCGTGCAGGTGAGCGCGCAGGAGGCGGGGATTTCGGCGGACAGCTTGACCGTCGCGGAGAACGTCCCGCCGAAGGGCGCGGTGACGTCGGGGAAGTCGAGCGCGACCCCGGAGATGTTTTTGAGCAGGGCGTCGTCCCTGCCCTCGAAGAGGAGCGTGACGGGGTCCATGCCGATTCCGACGTATGCGGCGCCGCCGGCAGGCGTGATGCTCTCGTTGCGGCCGAACATGTCCTGAAGGACGAACGGAATGCCGGTCTTGATCTTGACGAGCTTCCGGCCGACGTTCTTGACGAGCCAGACGGCGCAGACGTCGCGTCCGTCGCGACGGAAGTGGTATGCGACCGTGTCCGCTACTCTCTCGCTCTTGCCGATGAAGTCGGCGTAGTCGAAATTCTGGACAAGGTTGTAGTAGGTTGCGGCACGGAGGACGGGCATGATGGAGTCGCCGCAGAATTCGTTGCCCCAGTTCGCACTCCACCAGCGCATTCTCTCTGTTCCCTCGTCGGCGAATTTGATCTCGGGCGAGACACGCGGACGTCCGATGCGCTGCGTGTACATGAAGCCGGACGTCTGGGCGCCGTTTTCCATCTCGGTCGGTTCACGCAGGAAGGGTTTCGCGAAGTTTTTGCCTTCGTTGCATTGGTTAAAATAGGCGATGGAGCGCATGTCATTGGCAAAAGCGTCGAGATGCGCGGAGATCATCGCGCGACTGTTGAGAATCTGGTCGGAGCCGCAGACGCGGCAGAATTCAGTGGAGATAACGTAGGGTTTCGCCTTGCCGCGCTTGATGTATTCCCGCTGGAGACGGCGCCACTCGCTCCAGTCGGTCGAGGCCGCGTAGATGTGCATGTCGAGGAAGTCAACGCAGCCGAAGAGGTCGTTTTCGATGAAGAGGTCCGCATCCTTCGCCGGGTTGTTCGGAAGACCGTAGAGCATCATGCCGACGGGGAGGTCCGGAAATTCTTTCTTGAGCGCGGCGTACGCTTTGCGCTGGAGTTCGATTGTGCGGGCGTCGATGGCACGCTCAAGGCCGGACGGAACGACGCCGGTGACCGAGCTGCGGTAGTGGCGGACGAAGGCGACGATGTACTCAATGTACGCGTCGATGTCGAATGTGAGTTTGTCGCCGTCCTTGAGCGGGTCCTTAATCAGCGCTTCCGGCGGTACCATGCGTTTCAGATCCGATCCGGTCTGCCGCATCTGTTCCATATTCGGGCAGAAGAGTATTTTGGAGCTTTTGTTGAAGACCGTATTGAATTGATACGGTCCCGGATACTTGGGCTGGTAGGCCTTCCAGGAATAGTCGACGAGGGCGTAGCTCTGGCAACCGTTTTTCTCCGGAACGGTCTGCCCCGGATGTTTCGAGAGCGAGTCGAGCATGGTTCCGTGGAAGTTGCCGCTGAAGAAGCGGCTTTCGGCAGCCTTCGCCGGATCGGGCGCGCGCGGCGCGAAAATGCAGTACGGTACGGTGTCGGAGGCCAGCACGTTGCCGTTGTCGACGAGC
>CAZSYK010000092.1:384-2144 GCA_964610685.1 uncultured Eubacteriales bacterium | reverse complement strand
CGCCCACGATCTTCCTTATGGCATAGCCCATCCCGTTATCGACGAGCTCGGCGTGGAGGTAGAGTGTGCGGCCCACCAGTTTGGATGTGTCGCCGGGAATCGGAATCGTCTTGCGCAGGTTCTTGGCGTGCGTTTTGCCGAACCTGTTCATCTCGTAAAAGCGCTTGTCCGCGACGGGTTCGGCGCCGGCGAAGGATGTCTCGCCTTTCGCAACGAAATAGTGCTCGAAGTCCGTGACGTCCCAGCGGATAACCGCTTTCGCGAGCGAGAGATCGGAGTTGTCTTTCGAATAGACCAGCGCCTCGAAGCGGATCGGATCGTCGGCGAAGAACATGTTGGCGCGCGCCGCCGTTGTGAGCTCGAGACGGAGTGGCGAGGCGTCGGCGTCGTCCGCGACGACGGTCGTGAAGGAGAGGCGTTTGATGTCCTCCGGAGTCGCGTCCGTGGCGGCCAGCTCCGAGAGGAAGCACTCGCCGCGGATGATCGGCTTGGGCCAGTAGTAGTCGAGCCGGAAAGAGTCGGCCCTAGGCGGGACGAGAGCCTCGTACAGCTTCCACTCGAGCCCCTGCGGCGTGAGCATCCCCCAGAGAAGGTCCTTTTTGCTGTCGTCCCACATCATCTGGCAAAGCGTCGGGATGCGGGCTTTCTCGTTGCCGTCCTTGTCAAGATAGACGGCGTCCACGGTCGCCGCGTAGCTGCCGTCGGTCTGCTTCAGATAGTTGTCCGCCGCCCAGAATGTGACGAGTTTCGTCCTGCCGTCCGTCTTCATCGCCGGGCTCACCCAGCGGCTCGCCGCCTCTTTGTCGTCGTATTGTTCGAGGCGCAGGCTCTTCTCGCCCCCTCGGCGCGAGATGTCGGAAAGCGTGGCGCGTCCCTCCGGCTTCCAGCCGTCGAACGAGGCAAAGGAGGAGAGCGCGGCGAGCGACGCCGCGGCATAAAATGCGCGAAGTTGTTTTACGTTCATGAGTCGTTCCTTGGTTTGCCGAAACAACGTGTTTTCCCCTTGGTTTTGCCTCGGGGGTTCAGGTGGTGGGGATCTGCCGGATGAGTTCCGGCACGATCTCGAAGAGGTCGCCGACCACGGCGATGTCGGCGAGCCGCATCAGCGGCGTGTCGGGATTCTTGTCCACGGCGATGATCAGGTCGCACGACTGCATGCCGACGAGGTGCTGGATCTGGCCCGAGATGCCGCAGGCCATGTAGACCTTGGCCTGCACCGTCTGGCCGGTCTGGCCGACCTGGTGGGCGTAGGGGATCCAGCCGGCGTCTACGGCGGCGCGGCTGGCGCCGACGGCGCCGCCGACGCGGGCCGCGAGCTGGCGCAGCAGCGCGAACCCTGCGGGGCCCTTGAGCCCGCGGCCACCGGAGAGGATGAAGAGGGCGTCGCCGAGGTTGACCGCGGTTTCGCTGCTGTGGAAGACCTCCACCACGCGCTTGAAGGCGTCCGCCGGATCGGGTGTCGGCGGCTCGCGGATGACGCGGCCGGTGCGCGCGGGATCGGGGGCGAGCGCCTTCATCACGCGCGGCCGCACGGTCGCCATCTGCGGCCGGTGGTTGGAGCAGCGGATCGTCGCCAGGATGTTGCCGCCGAAGGCGGGGCGGGTCTGCAGCAGGTCGCCGTTTGCCGGGTCGATCGCCAGGCCGGTGCAGTCGGCGGTGAGGCCGCAGTCGGCCAGCACGGCGACGCGCGGGATCAGCGCGCGGCCGCAGGTGGTGGCGCCGCAGAGGACGCTTTCGGGACGGTACTTGTCGATCAGCGT
>CAZSYK010000092.1:0-374 GCA_964610685.1 uncultured Eubacteriales bacterium | reverse complement strand
GTCGCAGCCGCCGGCGATCAGGCTGTCGGTCTGGCCGGCGACTCCGGAGCCGAGGACAACCGCCCAGACGTCGCAGGCGCGGGTGTCGGCCAGGGCGCGCGCGGCGCCGACCAGCTCGTGGGTGACGGGCTGGATGCGGCCGGAGAGCACTTCGGCCACCACCCACACATGGCGGAAGGTGCGGCGTTCAGCGGCGGTGTTCAAGCGCATGGTGCAGTCTCCTTCGGCACTAGACGAGGCTCCGTGTCCGCAACTCGTGCAGCAGGCCGGCGGCGCAGGCCTCGGCCGTCCCCTCGATGCGGCGCGTGGCCTTGTGGCGCGACGGCGGCGGTTCGGTCTTGAACATCGAGCGCATGTCGCAAAAAGAGGTACCA
>CAZSYK010000091.1:0-3778 GCA_964610685.1 uncultured Eubacteriales bacterium | reverse complement strand
GGCGCCAAAAGTAATGCTGTTGAGGTGTTTTATAAGATTGCCGAAGAAAGAAAAAGGAATTTTGATATTTTCTAATGATGCCGAGTGACCAGCGGGCGATGCCGGCTTTGTTTTTACGGCTGTGCTGTCGCAAATCCCCGCTATTTGCCCGGCAAACGTCAGGTCAATTAACACAATCAATGAATAAAGAGAAACCTATGAAACCTATGAAACCAATGTCAAGACGAACAGTAATAAAAACAGTGGGAGCCACAGCTGGGATTTCCTTATTGGGATGGCCATCATTATCACAAACAAATGACCAGGATGCGCATAAGGAAGAAAAACTAAAGGTGGTTGTTGTGGGAGCACATCCTGATGATCCGGAAACTATATGTGGGGGAACCATGGCATTGTTCGCCAATGCAGGGCACAATGTGGTTTCGGCTTATCTTACCCTGGGTGAAGCGGGTATTGAAGGAAAGTCGCATGAAGAAGCTGCCCAAATACGGACAGCTGAAATCATGGAGGCTTCTCTTATTTTAAAGGTGCGTCCTGAATTCCTGGGGCAAATTGATGGAAGTTGCGAAATAAATACAGCCCAGTATAGAAAAATGCAGGAATTCCTTGTTAAGGAGGACCCCGATTTAGTTTTTACTCACTGGCCGATTGATACTCATCGCGATCACAGAATATGCTCTTCCCTGGTACTAGATGCTTGGTATCATATGCAAAGGAAATTTGATTTGTATTACTGTGAAGCAATGACGGGTGCGCAAAGTCAGAATTTTTACCCCACAGATTATGTGGATATTACTTCTGTTATTAAACAAAAACACAATGCTTGCTTTGTTCATAAAAGTCAGCGGATTGAAGAGGAATACCCTCTTTACCACGGACCTATGGAGACTTTCAGAGGGTTGGAGTATAATTGCGAATATGCTGAAGCATTCATGAGACATTTTCAAAAACCTAAAAGATCGATACTCTGAAATATATTACGGCCAATCACAAATCCCATTTATTCTCTCGGTCTGCACCCGTGACCTAAGCCGTCGGTAATGGCAGGCTATCAAAAAAAAACTATACAATTAGGATCGTATGAAAAGAATCATGGTTTTCATTCTTGTTGCACTATCGCAGCAAGGATTATGTCAGGAAAAAAGCATTTTGGAAAAACCCAAGGTTGATAAAAGAGTGGAATTGATGAGTATCGTTTTTCGTTTAGCGGAAGCCGCAGAATACTCTTCAACATTGTTTGAACTTTATTGTGACGGCATAGATAAACACTTTGGAGCGTTTAAAAACCATGAACTTATTGATTATGTTAAAACTATTAGAAGTTCAAATGGAATAAGTTATGATGCGGTCATGTCTATGGCCATTCATTTGGATGAGAATCTTAACTTACTGACTTCTGTTACAGATTATTCTTTAGAGAAAAGATGGACAGCAGAAAATGCCTCCAAATTTGTATCTCTATTGAAAAAATTCTATATCGATGCAGACTTTGAAAAGTTTTATAAAGATAATGCTGATTTGTATACCGAAGTAAGTAATCGTTTTCTCCCGGTATATGAAAATATTGATTTGAAATGGTATCAATCCTTTTATGGTAGAGAACCGAAAGGAAAATTCATTATTGTAAATGGTCTGGGGAATGGGCCGGGAAGTTACGGGCCGTGTATTCATTATCAAAATGGGAATGAGGATATATATGCTATTATCGGGACCTGGAATGTGGACAGTACAGCTCTCCCGGTGTTTAAAATTGAAAATTATCTTTCAACCTTGATTCATGAATTTAACCATTCGTTTGTTAACTACTTGACAGAAAAAAATAAAGAACTCTTTAGAGAAAATGGGGAAATAATATTTGCCACTCTTGAAAGCGAGATGAGGTCCCAGGCTTATGGAAACTGGGAAACAATGATAAATGAAGCTTTGGTGAGAGCTGCTGTAATCAAATACATGAAAGACCATAACTTTAGCGAGCAGAATTTACACCAGGCTATTCAAAATGAAGTGAGTCGTGGTTTTTTTTGGATGAAGGAATTGGTGGCTGAACTGGAAAACTATGACAAACAACGGCACCTTTATCAGACTTTGGAAAGTTATATGCCTGATTTAGCCGAATCCTATAAAGTGTATGCTGAGACTGCCCTGGAATTTGAAAGCAGAAAACCCAAAGTAATATCAATAAGTGAATTTTCCAACGGAGATGCGAGTGTGGATGCCACACTTAAAACCATTACTGTAAATTTCAATATGCCTTTATCAGGTAAAGGTTATTCTTTTTTTCTTGGAGAAAAGGGCAAAGATGCTTTCCCAAAACTTGAAAAAGTTGAATTCATAAATGACAATAAATCTGTTGTCATGTATGTTGTTCTGGAAAAAATGAAAGATTATCAATTTATAGTAAAAGGTAAAAGTTTTACGTCCATAGACGGTGTGCCGATAAAAGACTATGAGGTGAATTTCAAAACGAGATATTAATTAAAGTGCTAATAACCTGTCATTTGCAATTGCCAGACTAAAGTCAAAAGTACAGCATGTCATTATCATACCGGGTTCAGCGGTTTTCAAGTTTCGGGCTCGCTGTTCTCCCGGCATACTCCCTGGCCGTTGTGTGTGATCTCAAGATTAATATAGTGTTAACAAACCAACGAAATGATATGAAACGGCTACAGATTACCGGTTTGATTATATGTGGTGTTGGAATAATTTGTTTATTAATGTGGTAGTTAATTTTCTCAGTACCCGACTGGTTTGTACGTATTCGAGGAACATCGTGTTAATTTCGATTCCTGACTTGTCATAACAACGTAATAATTTAAATAGATGAAACGCAAAACATTCTTTTTGGCTGTAGGGTTAGTAATCCTGGCCGGAATGGGATTACAGGCACAACCTGTTACACCGCGGCGCCCAATGGACGATCCCACTAAACGCGACACTGTTAGAAGCATCGCATCTTACTTCACTCCGGCTGCAAAATCTCCAAAATCACCTGATGCTGATGGGTTCATTCAACGTTGGCTGCTCCTGGAACCCATTCACAAACCAAACCGCAGTAATACTGTCTTTACCGACAGCTACCTGAGGAAAGCGTTTGATACCCTCTATTTCCAGAACCAGTTTACCGTTCTTCCCAGAGACGGGGAAAAGGTTAACGTGGGAGAGCAGGAACTCTCCTGGCATGCTCTGGATAGTAGAAATTTCAATGTTAAATTATTCCGATTCGCTTATGGATTAAATAAACCGGTATACGGCGTGCTCTTCTGGGCCGTAACTGTCGTTAATTGTCCGGAAGAAATGAAAAACGTAAGAATGGCTGTGGGGTCAAATTCCGCATCTATGTGGTGGCTCAATGGAGAGGAGGCGGTGTTGCTTTCCGGAGACCGGCGTATGGTCATGGATGATGTGGTATCCCCTCGCCTGACACTGAACAAAGGAAAGAATATCATCAGGGGAGCGGTGATCAATGGTCCCGGAATGAGCGATTTCTGTGTCCGCTTTCTTAATGAGAAGGGAGAACCGGTTAAGGACTTTTCCATTAGCTGTAAATAGTTTGTTTTGTCGTCCTGTTAAGATCACATTTGTTTAGAATTTGAAAATATGAAATACCCATGCATATTTTATGCACCAACCGTGATGATTAACCACATGGGTATTACATGTGTTTCCAGTGATTTGCCATATAAACGTAATAATTTTAACACATGAAAACCAAGAATAAAATTGTGGGCGCAATGGCCCTTTTATCAATAACCTTTGCCACAACAGCGACAGCACAAGT
>CAZSYK010000090.1:0-3917 GCA_964610685.1 uncultured Eubacteriales bacterium | reverse complement strand
TTCAATAGTTGCTTCGATTTTAGGTCTAAATTTATCAAATTCACCTATTGCGGCATCTACTTTTTCTTCAAATTCCTTGAGAGCTTCATCGACATTCCCGTCTTCGGCAATAGCTTTTACTATTTTCCCTACTGATTTCGCTATGTCGGTGGCATGCTCCATAAATGTTTTTGCAGCAGGTGCCAAAGCTGCACCGATAGAAAGCTTAAACGAAGATACCGATATGTCGAATTTTTTGAACTCATCCTCTGTGCTTCTCAATGTTTTGATAGTATCATCGCCCAAAACCATATTCATTTCATCGGCAAGCCCAAGAGCCTTTTGTAGTTCTTCCGAATTCATTTTAAGCAGTGCATTTATTCCGGTATATGATTTCCCAAAAATAGCATTTGCATAAACCACACGCTGCGTTTTATCCTGTATACTGCTTAAAGCCTGCACGGTTTCCCAAAACACTGTTGTCTGATCTCTAAATTTACCATCCGTGTCTTTTAACTTTATTCCCAGGGTTTTAAATGCCGCCGCGGCACCTGTTACTTCTTTGGTGGTTCCTTTCCCGCTTTCAGCGACCTTAGCGTTTGCTTTCGCGACCTTTTTTGATGTGTCTTCGGCTTTGCCCATACTGACCATCATTTTTTGCATAGATTTCGAAATGGAATCAAGTTCGACTTTTGTGAGTTTAGAAACTGCATCAAGCCGTTGGAGTGTGCCCATATCTATTCCGGTTTTACCGCTTAAACGCGAAATTTTATCTCCGTACTGCGCAGCCTCTTTTATGGATTCTTTCATATACTCAGAAACTTTTTTGAGTTGCTGCCATACATACCTAACGGCACTTCCGATTGCTTCGAACCCCTTCGTTGCCAGTTCCAGCCACAATCCTGCTTTAAAAAGCGCCACCACACTCATTGTGCTCTTGGAAACATCTTTTGTGGAATTGTCGAGCCCTTTCATGGCATTCGAGGTTTGTTTTGCCTTAATTTCCGCTTCTCCGATTTGATGTGATAATTTTTTCCACGCATCACTTCCGACTTTATCTTTACCAAGAGATTGTTGTTCTTTTCGAAGCGCTTGTATTCTGTCTTCACAGATTTTAAATTGATTGCTCAAAAGTTTTGCCTCTTTGGTAACTAAGGAAATATTTTTCGGATCAAGCTTAATTTTTCTTTGTATGATATCAAGCTCTTTTTCTGTATCAGACAAAGCTTTGTTAAGGTTATACACTGATTTAGGATTACCAACATCGGATATTTGTTTTTTGGTTGCCTGAGTTGCCCTTGTTACAACCTGCATCTGACCTTTAACTTTAGACAGTTCGAGCTCTAGTTTATTCCACTGCTCTGTACCTTTTTTGTTGGTCTTTTCAAGTGCTTCCTGTTCTTTCCGAAGCGCCTTTATTTTAAGTGCGCCAAGTTTTGATTGTTCTTCGAGATTCTCAAGCTTTTTAGTAAGCAAATCTACGTTTTCGGGATTCATTTTCAGTTCTTTGTTAATGTTTTGAAAATCTTTTTTAAGCATCGTAAGCGCCTTGTTTATGCCTTTTACGGAATTATCAAATTCCGCCGTGTTAGCGCCAAACTTTACGTATAACCCTTCATATATTTCCGCCATTTTATCACCTTCTTTAAACCATATTTTCCACAATTTCCGAAATCGTAAGTTTTCTTGGTTTACTTTCGGTTTCGTCGGTCGCAGTTTTAGTCAAAACATTTAAAAAATAATTAAGATGTTGCTGTTCACACCAGAACACATCAAGTTTCAAAGCAAATATCGCTTTGTAAAAATCCGCGGAACTTACTTTTTTTTTGAGTCCGTTTTTTTGTCGGGCTCTTTAAGCTTGATTTTCGACATCTCGCTGAATATCTCGACAAAGAATCCCGGGTTAACAAGATTCATTATCCAGAGCGAATCTTCAGCTTCTTGTACGGTTTCTTCGTTTTGTATAATGCGCCCGTTTTCGATTTTGGCATACATGCACGGGATAGCATTCATTAAAAATTGGTTGATTTGCGTGTTATTCATTAATGGGACAAGCGACATTTTCTGCGCATTTGTCAGCTTTTCTTCCTCTGAACCACTAAAAATATCTCCTGCAATATCGAAAACTACGTCAAGAGCCTTGTCGTAATCTTCAAAAAAGTTGCTGCGTGTTTTTTGCTCATAGTTTTTAATAGATTTCAAGGTATAGAAAAAAAGCACCGTAGCAATGCTTTCAATTTCTTCAAGATTTTCGTTAATGTCGGTATATTCAATTATTTTTTTTATCATATTTTACCTCATCAAAAAGCTCGCTGTTAAGACGTTTGTGCATCTTAAAGCGAGCGTAATTTTAAATTTTCTTATTGACATAATTGAAACTTAATAATAATATGAATGTAGAAGCAAACCGTTTGAAAAACGGCTAGCCCCTCAAAAAGGTTTATGCTAATAATAATTAACCGTCACACTTTTAGAGAGAGAGACGGTTAATTTTTTGTGTTTTCATAGAGGTAATCTGCTAAATATATAACTAATGATATGTAAGATATCATGAATAGTATAAATAAGATTAAATCTGTCACACGTGCTCACCCCCAATCTTTTATGGGAGTGGGCTAACCGTCTTTCGTAGGCTCTGCTTCTACAATACATATTGTAAAATAAACACAAGATTTTCACAATCCTGTAGTGATAATTCGTTATGAATTCTTAAAACAATTGTCTAATGTTGATGTTTTTTTGTAGTTTATAACATCGCTATGGCGTTGTAGGCACCGCGGTAGTAGGCAAAATGATCTGAGAATAAGCAAGGTCAATGAGTGCGGAGTTGGTATCGGTCTCTTCCAGCTGGAACATCGTTACCGCCTTTCCGGTAGCTGCATCGACAACCCATGGCTGAGGTGAAGCAGTGCATTTAATTGTAAATTCTTTCGGTGTTACAGAATCTTCGTCCGATGCAGATTCCGCCGTTGGTGCGGAAGCTTTAAGATTATAAAAAATAGTAAGCAAACGTCTGTCATTACCAAGCTGATCAGTTACAGTCTCGATATACTGAAATATAAAGTTTTTAAACGTCCCTACATCAATAAGGCCGCCGTTTGAGCTTTCTTTAAATCCCAAATGATTTGTAACAAAAGTCTTCGGGAACTGGTAACACTTAATCTCACCTTCATCGGTTTTATTTCCGAGAAGTACTATGTGCTGGGTATTATCCGCATAAAATTTATTAGATTCCTGCGAAGTTTCGAAAGATACTTCTCTGAGTCCTGTAAACGCTGCAGGTACTTGAGTTGTGTCAAGTGTACCGGGTGTCGTGGTCGACTCTACTATTTGTGCAAATGCTCCATAAGCATTACCGTGTGTAATTTTTCTGGTATCGTAAGTAAAATTCATTGACATTATTATTCCTCTTTTCTTTATTTTGTTTTTATATTGACCTTTATTTGCTTGAGTTCTTCAAGATATTCTTTTTTGCTTTTGTTATACTCAGGTCTTATATGTTCCTGTGGTGCGAGCCTTCGCTGGATGCCTTTGCCGTATCCTTTAATTGATGGCCTTGTTAAATGTCCAAGTTCCAAAAGATGCGAAATAGTTGCCTGTTTACCTTTATTGTAAACCGTTACGGTTTTGGTTTTTGTATCTATTTCATAAGTCCATTTATCTGCATATTCTCTGCTTCCGGGTTTCCTTCTTGGCGATGCTTTTTTTATACTTTCCGAACAACTTTTACCGATTTTATTTAAAACTTTTAAGATTTCGGAGCTTAGATCAATTTCAAGCGGGTGCATTGTAACCGCAGAATTGCTCCCCATTGCTACCACCCCGAATCAGTTAAAATTTCAAAACGATAATATGTACCGAAAAAGTCTGTACCGGGCTGTAAGCCTTCGAATGCTATCGCTTGAGCGTTCCAGTTTTCGGTCATAAGTCTTTCGATC
>CAZSYK010000089.1:0-3981 GCA_964610685.1 uncultured Eubacteriales bacterium | reverse complement strand
GAGCGTATTTCGCTGGTCGATGCCTGGAACGGGACGATTGCCGAGTTCGAGTACGGCGATGGTCGCGGCTGGCCGCCCTCGGCCGACGGCGCGGGGCATTCGCTCGTCCCGCTGGATTCGGCCCTGCCCGATGAACCGGAAGGTTCGTTGAACTGGCCTGGCAACTGGCGGGCCGGCACATCCATCGGCGGTTCGCCGGGCTGGGACGATCCGGCTCCCGGCGCGATACTGCAAATCAACGAGTTCATGGCCGATGGAACGCAGGGGACCGACTGGATCGAGTTGTACAATCCGACGGCCGCGAGTGTGAGCCTGGCCGATTGGTATTTGAGCGACAACGCCGACGATCTGAAGCGGTGGCCGCTCCCGGCCGGCTCGATTCCGCCGCACGGTTACGCAGTGTTCGACGACATTGCTGCCTTTGGCCTCAGCCGGGATGGCGAAGAGCTTTTCCTGTCGTACCTGCCGGGCACGATGGAGGACCGTATTGCAGACGCTGTGCAGTTCGAGGCCCAGGAGACGGATGTCTCGCTCGGCCGCTATCCGGATGGCGGCGACTACTGGTTCCGGCTCCTGCCTTCACCCGGCGCTGCGAATGCGAATCCGATCTCCGATGTCGTGATCGACGAACTGATGTATCACCCGGTCGATCCGAACGAGGAATACATCGAGCTGTACAACCCACTGGATGAGACGGTCTGGCTCGGCGATGGGACCGCGGTGTGGCGGCTCGACGGAGACTTGGCGTACGATTTCCCCGCTGGCACGTCCATTTCCGCGGGCGGTCGGCTTGTGATCGTCGGCTTCGACCCGATGGTGGAGACGTCGCGATTGAACGCCTTCCTCGCGGCCTACAAGACAGACCCATCTCGCCTGGGCATCCGGATCGTCGGCCCCTGGCAGGGCGACCTGTCGAATCGGGGTGGACGGGTGGCCCTGGAAAAATCCCTTCCCGGCGACAACCCGGCCGCGCCGGTCGCATGGATGATCGTGGACGAAGTGATTTACGGCGACACGGACCCCTGGCCCACAGCCGCCGACGGCCGGGGCAGCGTCCTGCAGCGAATCACGTCTGCTCCTGAAGTCTCCGGTAACGACCCAACGAACTGGCAAGCCGCCGAACCGACTCCAGGCAAGTAGTCGCGGTGGAGTCACGCGTGGGTTAAGAACCCACCTGCGAGTTTGGGCCAGGTCCGTGACAAAGGCATTCCCTGCTTACTCTTGTGGTTTGAGTCCGAACAGGGCGGTTTCGCGGGCGAGAATCTGGCCGGTCGGGTCCACGATCTTCGTTTCCGCGTAATAGAATCCCGGCGTCGCGGCGGCGCTGTCCCACGTGGCGGCGTACGACGCCGTGCCGACCAGACCGCCGAGATCGTCCAGCAGCAGGCCCGCAACGAGTTCGTCCGATCCGTATTGTCGGATGGCGGTCTCCACGTAGGCGTCTTGCGCCTGTCCCTCGGCGCTGAGCCCGAGCTTGACGGTCACGAGATCGCCCGGCGCGTAGGTCCGGCTGTCCGTCAACAGTGCCGTGATGCGAACCCGCGAATCGAGCGTCTCGACGTTGAGCGTGTACTGCTGATAGAAGCGGCACTCCGTCGTCTGCGCGTTGTACTCGAACGGGTACAGCGTCACGGCCAGCGTCGAGGCGCCGTCGGCCCCCGGGATGATCCGCCAGTCGAGCTCCCTGTCGGGGCACCAGCCTGGCTCGGGTTCGACGTCCGACGCAGCGGACCCATTGAGAGCGTCGATCGTCATCACCGCCACCGGCAGGACCAGACCGATGTTCGTCTGCAGTCCACTGCGCTGCTGCGTCTCGACGTTCTGCACTACCACGCCCGGCGGGACCTCCCACTCGACCCGGTAAATCGGGACCATCGGCGTATTCGGCTCGATGAGCACGTCGCCACCGGGGATCGTGACGCGGTCCTTGCCGTCGATGGTTGCGATCTGGTAGTCGGGCAGTTCGATCTCGGGATTGGCCGGGAGGGGTTCCACGGCGGCAATCGACACGTCGGGCTCATCGATCGAGGCGCCGGAGATCCCGCCGTCCAATGCGCCGAACTTCGGGTCGCCGTAGTAGTTGTATTCCATGGCCCAGAACTCCCACCAGGCGTCGCCTGAGGCCGCACGGCCGCGCCGGTAGTCGCGGAAAGCTCTTCCCGCTGTCTGCGACGGGTCCCAAGCCTGCATGAACCCCGGACCGGCCGTGGAATTATTGCCGCCGGGTGATACCTCCGTGGCGCCGATGTAGACTGCGGCGCCCTGCTGGAAGAAGGTTTCCGCGATGCCGTCGTCCCCGTCCACATGGGTTTCGAGAGCCCCGCTGGAGTTGATCAGGGACCAAGTGCCCTCGTAGTTGCCCGTCAGGCAGGACAATGCAAAGACCAGAGGTCCGGTCGTCAGCGACAGCGTGGCGACTTCCGCGTTGCCGAGGGGCGAGCAGTAGCCGGGATTCCCGTGTCCGTTGAGCACGAACACATCGATCCGATCCTGAATGTCCTGGAGCAGCGCCAGATACCGGTCCATCCAACCCTTGGCATAGTGGCCGTCGAGGAGGTAAAGGCGGTCGTTACCCACGTGGGCTACGCAGATTTCCTCCTTGCCGTCGCCGTCGAGGTCGTCGCAGGTGACTCCGCCAGTGCCGGCCCCTCCGGTGGTTCTGGCGCCCTCACACTCGAGGAATCGCGAGTAGATCAGAGAGGAGCGGTTCTTGATGAGTTCCCAGCCGGAGGCGCCGTAAGTCACACAGGCGTTGTTGAAGATGTGGAGCCGGCGCTTGCCGTCGGTGACGTCGTCGATCAGAACGGCCAGCTCATCGGCGCTGTCGCCGTCGAAGTCGCCGCCGACGAGGCTGTCGTAGGCGGTATATGGTTCGCACGGGATCTCCATGAGCAGACTGCCTTCCTCGCAATAGACGTAAATCCGCTGGGCGCTGTCGGAGCCGATGATGATCTCATCGCCGGCATTGTTGGGGTCCATGTCGGCGACAGCCAATCCGTCATACGAGGAGAACGGGATGTCCAGTTGGTCGTGCCAAGCCATAGCGCCGCCGGCGTCCGCATACTCGTAGATATCGACGGTGCCGCCGTCGATGGGACGGGCGACCACGATCGCTTCCTTCGTCCAGGTGTCGTACAGATGGCCGCAGGCAATCACGTCCCAGGGCTCGAGTTCGGCGTCGAATCCGAGGTACGTCACCGAGGTCGTGCTCGGCGGGTCGCAGACGACGACCAGTCTGTTGAGACCGAGGTTGCCGACGACGATCTCATCGACGCCGTCGCCGTCGATATCGCCGGAGGTCAGGGCGTCGCCGGAAGCGAAGGGCAGGACGAATCGTGCGGTGCCGCTGAACGGGGTACTGTCCGGGTCCAGGTTGTCCGCGGTGACGAAGCGTCCTTCGCCGGTGTCCGGCTCGACGCGGATGGCCGACATCCCATAGCCGGCAAGATTGGCCGTCACGAAGCCGTCGCCGGAGTCCATCGGGAAATCGAAACCGTCGGTGATCTGGTCTTTGTGTACGTAGGCAGTCCAATGATGGGTCCTGGCCCTCTCGGCCATGATCCCGCCGTCCTCGGCCTGCCCGACCCAGACGTCGCGGACATCGCGGGCCCGCCCGACGAAGTTCCCGGTTGCGCCCTCGTCGCCGCTGGTGGAGACGCCGTAGGAGCGGTCGAAACCTGTGTACAGGCTCGACTGTATCGCCTGCATCAACGCGCCGGCGGAGTCGCCGATAAGCCGTCCCACGCTCAACTCCGGGACATTGTCGGAGGAGGCGACGTCGCCGTAGGGCAGGTCGCTGTACTTGACTTCGGTCGATCGAGATCCGCCGGTCCAGTCGACGTCTGTCGTATTGACGGTCCAGGCGGGCAGGATCTCCGTCTCGCCGACGAGCAGGAGATAGCCGTTCGAGAGGTAACCGCCTGCGGCGCCGTCGCTGCCGCTCATCTCTCGCCCCCACGACTTGACGCAGTCCCGGATCCA
>CAZSYK010000088.1:0-3991 GCA_964610685.1 uncultured Eubacteriales bacterium | reverse complement strand
TTCTTCATACTTCTCATCGCAAAGTCTAGCGACAAGCAAAAAGAGATTTCTGGGATCATCCATTTTGCCAATCAATTCTTTCTCCGTTAAAAACTCAACATCACGCGCATCTATATAGGTGCTATGTTCGTTCAAATATTGCGGGCTCTTGTTTTCTAAGTGATGTGTTCTTACCTCTATCCTGTGTTGACTACAAGCAAAAACATTCGTTGTTGTAATAAAAAAAGTATAAACATTTATTTTTGCCAATATACAATTAGCGGCAAGTTTATACTTTCTTTTTTTGACTCTGGTAATTTTTTCTTCAGAAAATTCATCACAAAAAATTTTTTGCGGCTCAACGGTTTTTAGGCGTAATTTTCCGGGTAATCTTAACGGCATTAATCTAAACATTAAGATTTAATGGTTCGGAAAAATGCTCCCTGCCGCCTTGAGTGGCGCCAAAACTCAACATTGGCTTGGTTTTATATGCTAAATCAGTTAACATTTTTGCTCCATATCCTTTAACACTTTCTGTAAAATTATCTATTATTTCTTTTTCCTCTCTTGATATATCGCTTAAAGAAAATTCAGCCTCATCATTTAAATCATATATTATATATTCAGTCCCGTTTTGAGTATATTCGGTCTTTGGTATAATAATTTCTTTTTCCACCAATATTCTTAAATCATCGGAAATAGATTCATCGTATGGACCATAATAATATCTTATATAATTATATTCGGAAATTTTTCTGTTAGAAATTTTTAAGCTGACTAAATCAATTAAATACGCTAATTTAATAAGGCTTGTAATTGACGATCTTGGATGAACACTAACCAAATAACTTATTAATTGTTGATTTTTTGTTAACATAACCTTAGTTAAAACAATAACACAGAATTAAATAAAAGAAAATAGTTATATAATTTATGACTGAAATTTTACTAATTATTATTCATAAATTTTTTTATTCTTTCATCCGTAAATATATAGTGTTCCTCTAAAGGCGAAGTCAAAAATATTCCCTCTAAAGATTTGCACCTGCTTAACGCCACGTAAGCTTGCCCGGGTGAAAAAGTCCCGTTGCCAAAATCAATATGCGCTCTGTCAAAAGTTTTTCCCTGTCCCTTGTGTATAGTTACAGCCCAAGCTAATTTAAGCGGCAGTTGGATAAATGCCCCGACCACAACAGGTTCTATCTTTTTTGTTTCTTCGTCAAAAATAAATCTTATAGAATCCCATTTAACACTTACTATGTCGTCAAAAGTTTCGTCATCAAACAAAACCCTAACTGAAGACTGATCGGTTTTTATAACTTTAGCCAAATCGCCATTAACCCACCTCCTTTGCGGATCATTATTTAAAAGCATTATTTGCGCGCCTTCTTTTATTATAAGTTCCTTATCTGTAGGCAAATTTTTATCCTTAAACTCTCCTTCTATAATTCCGGTATAAACAACTGGTTTAGATGATAATTTTGACAATTCTTCCGCATTAATAGAACTTGCCATTTTGTTTGTCGGAACCAAAGAAATCACAAATTCATTTGTCGGCTTTTGATAAGAAGTATCTAATCTTGTGTTAATTAAATCTATATCTTCATTGTCAAATTCGCAAATTCTTATATTATCCAATGCTTTTATGAAAGCATTTTGTGTTTCTTTGTTTTGTCTATAAACTTCTGTGAGTTCCTTTTTGATAAAATTAGCTTCTTTATAAACCTTGGAATCAAAAAAATACGGACTGTTATAAACTCTTTCAAAAAATTTCTTTTCATCATCGGTCACCACTGGCGGAAGCTGAAACAAATCACCCATAACAAAAATTTGCGCGCCACCGAACGGCTTATCGGGAAATCTTCCATTTAACCGCATAAATTTATCTACGTAATCCATTAAATCGGCTCTAACCATTGAAATTTCATCAATTACTATCATGTCAATTTTTTTGTATATTTTGGCATCATCACCAAATCTCTTTCTTATGTTATTAATGGTTGTTTGCGGATGAAATCTAAAAAAAGAATGTATTGTTTGACCTTGAACATTAACCGCCGCAACACCAGTAAAGGCCAGAACTACAATATTTTTTTGAGTTGTAGCTCTAAAATATTTTAAAAAATTTGACTTGCCGGTGCCGGCCTTCCCTGTCAGAAACACGTTGTTTGTGGTATTTTCCAATAAATCTAAAACTTCTTGCTTTTCATTGGTTATGTCAAATTCTTCCGGTTTTTCAATTGAAGCAATTTTTCTGCCTGAACGCCTTTGTCCTATTCCACTTTTAGCTAAAGTGATCTTTGCGGCTGATATTTTTCCGCCCGGTTGATTTTTCTTTCTGTCTTTGATTGCGCCAAAAATATAAATTGCTACTAAAAATAAAACAATTATTGTTAATTCCATAAAAAATTTATTTTAAATTAAAAAATTTGAAGAGGCATAACAAATCCTTTAATGTAGGCAGAGTTTCTCAAGGCAAGGTTTCACAAGCCGAACCGTCGCTGTCGCCGTCTAAATGATGAACATCGTTGGATAATCCGCCGCATTTTTCGTAGCAACTTTGCGCTTCGCGGTGGGTAGAAAAATCTTTGCAGTTATAGAGGTTGCCGGAACAGCTGCAATTTGAATTCTGGCCCGAAGAGTAGCCGGATGAATTATTATAATCGCAGCCGGTCAATATGGGAGCGAATAGAATAATCAGCAGTAAGCATAATATCTTCTTCATATTTTCAAAAATAAAAACAAGGACACATCTTGCCTTGCTTATTCTATTCTTTTCTTTCTCACCTGCCCCTCAAGATGTGATTTAAATTTTTATTCTATTTTATATTCTAATCTTAGCACAAAGAGTATAAAAAACAAGTATTTCTGCCCGTTATCCCTCCCTACCTCTAAACGACTACACTTTATCACGAAAATTACAAAAAAACAAGCCCTTTAAAGGCTTGTTTTTATTTGCCATATCTGGAAGACGCTTTTTCTCTGGCAAGGCTGCTTTCGTATTCCTTAACAACTTTATATTGTTCTTTGTTAGCTTCTCTGGCCGCATTATCAGATATTTTTCTTCTTTCTTCCAAAGGCAGATCAAAATAAGAATAGTCGGTTTTTTTCTTTTTTAAAAAATCTGTTATCATAAAATAATTTAAATTAATTAATGCCCAATTCTTTGTTTATTTTTAATAGTTCTTCTTCGAGAGTGTTAATATTATACGGTAATTTCATATAGCTGTCAATGTCGCTAATATCTGAATAGGTTTTTGTTTCGCCGCTTAAAAAATCTCTTACTACCAAATCCACTGAAATTTTATCAGTGAACTTTGTTTTCATTTCTTCTATTATTTTTTTGGCTGAAAAATAATCTCTGATAAAAACTTCCATCGGGACGTTTCTGCCTTCTTTCGCTTCCCTGGCTTTAGTAAGTCTCCATGCGTGAAGCGGATTCTGGAAAAGATATAAAATTTGCACTTTTCTATTCTTCTTCAACGATCTTTCAATATTCTCAACGGCGTATTTTTCACTGGCAAACGTTCCGTCTAAAAGGAAATTTATATTTTTCTTCAAAACATAATCATGCAAAATATTAACCGCTAAAACGCTCGCTCGCTGAAACAACGATGAATTACTGCCATTATAATCTTTTAAAATTATTCTTATGTCGTCCGCGTCAATTCTGGCAATAGGATAGTCTTTTTGGTATTTTTCCTGAAAAATTTTGTTCAAATCCTTGATAAAAGTTTTTGAATATTCCGTTTTTCCCGCGCCCGGCGACCCGGCTGTAAAAAAAGATACCGGATTATCAACAGGAGGCGTGTTGCCTATAAATCTATCAATTATCTTTTTTTTATTTTTTCTTACCCATTGATAAGCCTCCTCGGAAATATCCATAATATAAAATTTGATTATATTTTTATTATAACACAAGAGATGTATTTTAAAAAATTTTTTGTCTTATCTAAATAAAAAACAAGCATTTCTGCCCGTTATCCCTCCCTACCTCCGACGACTGCACTTT
>CAZSYK010000087.1:0-4117 GCA_964610685.1 uncultured Eubacteriales bacterium | reverse complement strand
ATCTTACCTATACATACGGTGGATACTATTCATTGCGTGTCATTTTACAGCATTTAAAATTATCGAAAGACGAGAAAGTGCTTCTGCCGTCATATATGTGCCCAACTATACTCTATCCGTTAAAGGAGTTAGGAATACAGTATGAATTTTACAAGGTAAATAAAAATCTTCAAATTGATCTTGGTGACCTTTCAAATCGTGTTGATGGTAAGGCAAAAGTTGTTTTCTTTATTAATTATTTCGGATTTAAACAATCTGATGAAGTGATAACTGCATTACTCAAATTAAAAGAGAGCGGAATCATTATTATTCAAGATGTGGTTCAGGATTTTTATGTCCAAAACAATGATCTAATTGGCAATTATGCTTTTATGAGTTTCAGGAAGTTCTTCCCATGTGAAGGAAGCATAATAATCTCTCAAGATAAGATTGATGATGTGGTAATAAAAGGCAAGAACAAAGCATATTTTAACAATAAGTTGAAAGGGCGTTTTTTGAGATACTTCCATTATAAATATGGATACAATGAGGAATCGTTTCTTTCAGCTTTTAAGAAGGCAAACGAATCATATCGTTTACCTGAGAACATTGAATACTCAAGTTATGACGAATATGTGCTGAATCGAACTGACTTTGAAAAGGATAAGGAAACTCGTCGAAAAAACTTCAAAATGCTTCTCAGTTTGTTTGCAGATAAAGCCATTTATAAATCACTCCCAGATAATGTCGTTCCCTTGTTATTTCCAATTGTCATTAGTTCCAGAGACAGTATACAAATGAATCTTCGAGATAATAATATATTTTGCCCAGTTCATTGGAAACTGACAGACGAGTTCCAATGTGATGTATGTTTGGAAAGTGTTGAACTGAGTGAAAAGATAATTTCTTTACCTATAAATAGTGATTATAAATTTGATAATTATTTAAAAATATATGAACAGTAAAATTATTATAATAGGTGGTAAAGGTACTGCATGCGTTGTTACTGAGCAAATTATTCATGCAATGTCTAATTTTGGCTTAAAAGATGAAATCCTTGGATTTGCATTTAACGATGAGACAATGGACAATATATTGGGTTATCCAATTGTGTCAAGAGATTATTTTGAACTAGCAAAGAAGTATGAGAAATATGATGACGTTAAATTCTTATTTTTACTTTACAGATACGATAGAATCAAAGCCAGATCAGAGTTCAGAGATAGTTTCAATATACCTGTCGAGAAATATTACAATTTCATACACCCTTTGTCATATATAGCAGGAAGTGCTGTTATCGGATATGGGAATATTTTTCTAATGAACACCGTAGTAAACAGCAATGCAATTCTTGGCAATTTTAACACGTTTAACTCTGGATGTTTAGTTGGTCATGACACTGTAATAGGCAACAACAACTTTTCGGCTGCTCATACATGTATTGGCAGTGGACTCCATATTGGTGACAATAATTTCTTCGGCTTAAACTGTACACTAAAAAACAAAATAATTGTTGGAAACAACACTCTTGTTGGTCAATTTTCTAATGTTATTAAAGACCTAAACAGCAATGTGATAGCATTTGGGAATCCTGCAATTGAAAAAGGAATTAATGACCCGAATAAAGAATGCTGGGATTAAAAAGTTTACAAATATGATACAGTCTATTTTAGGATTATATTTTGAAGAGTTTGAAGTAGGTGCAGAAATCAAACATGCTCTTTCAAAAACAATATTTGAAAGTGACAACAATCTTTTCAGCCTGCTTACCATGAATTATCATCCGGTACATACCAATGTTGATTATGCAGAAAAGAATCAACATGGCCAGATTATGGTGGTTGGTACCCTTGTGTTTTCTCTAGTTGTAGGTATGACAGTACCGGATGTAAGTGGTAAAGCAATAGCTAATTTAGGGTATGAAGAGGTTAAGCATTTGGCACCTGTTTTTATAAATGATACTTTGTATGCAAAAACAAAGGTAGTTAGTAAAAGAGAATCTGCAAGCAAATCGGATCGAGGTATTGTCTGTGTTGAAACTATTGGGTTTAATCAACACGGTTTAGAGGTGATTAGTTTTAAAAGAAATGTATTAATTAAAAAGAAAAATTTATGACAGTCGATTATTTAATGCGCAGTTTGATGTTTGTTCCGGCTCATAACGAAAAATTAATGGACAGTGCACTTAAACGCGATCCCGATGTGTTGTTGCTAGATATCGAAGATTCAGTACAGCCTGTTGAGAATAAGCAAATTGCAAGAGACAATATAAAACGTTATGTGCAAGAAGGGAAGTTTGGCAATCGTAAAATTTTCCCAAGAGTGAATGATCGTGAAAGTGGTCATTTGTTGCAAGATGTCTATCAACTTACTATAGACGGGATAGAAGGATTTATGTATCCCAAATCTAAAAAAGGTGATGATATCTATTTCTTTGGCAAATTACTTGAAACCATTGAATTCGAGAAGGGATTACCACTACACACCTTTAAGATAATAGCTCTAATTGAAACTCCGGGTGCAGTATTGAATATTCAGGATATTTGTACAGCATGTCCTGAGAGATTGGTTGCTGTGGCTTTTGGATGTGAAGATTATATGACAGAATTGGGTGGAAAGCATGATTTGGGAAGTCAGAGCATATTTACTGCCAGATCCATCATTGCTATGGGGGCAAAAGCCAATAATGTGATTCCGATTGATACGGTACATATTCGTGTTCATGACCTAGAAGACTTGGAAAGAAATCTTATTATTGGAAGGAATTTGGGTTTTGAAGGAATGTTGGTCTTAAATCCAAAAGAATTACCACTTGTACATCAGTATTATTCACCTACAAAAGAAGAAGTTACATGGGCAACTGAAATGCTTCAGCTATCCGATGAAGCTGTTGCTTTGGGTAAAGGAGTCGCAGTTAAGGATAGTAAGTTTATAGGACCACCTATGGTTAAAATGGCAAAGGAAATACTTCGTAAACAAAGATTATGTGAGAGATTTAGCGGGATACTGCTTTAATATGTTATGGAGTTCAAGACCAAGAAGATTTTGGTAGTGTTTCTCAAGAGAATCCCAGAAGAAATGCGTCCTCAAGGGAAATAGATTGGGTTCAGTTATAAATTATTATAAATGCTACTAACACTTAAAGACCGTATTAGATGGTCAGAAGTCCTCTCATCGTTACCGAATATTCAACAAGACGTCTACTTCACTCCCGAGTATTATTCTCTTTACGAAAAGAATGGCGACGGAGAAGCAAACTGTTTCATTTTTGAAAAAGAAGGGAATATAGTTCTTTATCCTTTTTTGAAGAATTCCATCAATCAATTGGGATACTCATTAGATGATGAATATTTTGATATTCAGGGTGCGTATGGGTATAATGGAATGCTTTCTTCTTCGGATGACACATCATTCTTAAATGATTTTTGGCACACATTTGATCAATTCTGTAAGGATAACAACATCGTAGCTGAATTCACAAGATTCCATCCTATTCTAAAAAATCATAGTTTAGGTAATGGTCATTTTGATATTATTTTCGACAGAAAGACCGTTTTTTTAAACTTGAAACAAAGCGAAGATGAAATATTTGCCGGATTACGGAAATCAACGCGCAAGCATATATTAAAAGCTTCACAAACAATTGAAATTAGAAAGGCTGCATACACAGAAGAAAATGTTAATACATTTTTCAGCATATATGTAGAGAACATGAAAAAGGTAAATTCTATTCCATACCTTTTCTTCAGCAGAGAGCATTTTATGAACATGTTCAAGCTTGATAATATTGAATTTTTCATTGCATATCTTGACGACCAGCCAATTGCTTGTTACTCTGGACTTGTCTCCAAGGAATATTATGGAAATTATTTGAGGGCTTCATTGACTGAATATAATAAAACTGGTGTAAATCCTCTAATGTACTGGTCGATGATACAGTCAGCGAAGAATCATGGATGCCAATTTGTTCATTTTGGTGGAGGTACAAATGGAGATTTGGATAATACACTTTTACAATATAAGATGAACTTTTCCCAAACTTTAACTGATTTCTATATAGGAAAAAAAATTCACAACAAAGAGGTATATTCCGAAGTTCTTGACCAGTGGAGAGTTAATTACCCTGACAGCTTTGCAA
>CAZSYK010000086.1:0-4137 GCA_964610685.1 uncultured Eubacteriales bacterium | reverse complement strand
TAAGCGACTGGAGCACCCCCTCCTCCATGGCCTTGAGCATCACCTGCCTGGAGGCAGGTGCAATTATCAGCCTCACTCCGTCTGCGATCTTTTTTCCTTTCAGTATTTTTGCAGCTTCGCGGAGGTCTTCAATTCTTCCGTTCGTACAGCTTCCAAGGAAAGCCTGGTGAATGACCACGTCATTCACTTCGCTCACAGAACAGACATCATCTACTGCATGAGGTCTCGCAACCATCGGAGAGAGCGCATCAAGGTCTATTTCAACATTCATAAGGTATTGGGCATCGTCGTCAGCGCAAACCCCAAGATCAGGGCTGCACGGAAAACCGCACTTTGCCCCCATCTCAACGACCATGTTCGCAATAGTCAGCCGATCCGAGAGAGGGGCTGAATCGATCCATTCACCGTAAAACTCGATGCTCCTGTAATTTGCACCATCTGCCCCGATAACCCCCGCTGTTTTGAGAATGACGTCTTTTGCGGAACATCCCCGGCAGAGTGAACCTTTCAGTGTCACTTTTATGGTTTCCGGGACCTTGAACCACGATTTCCCTGTATACATGGCTGCTGCCATATCCGTAGAACCCACACCGGTGGCAAAAACTCCAAGAGCTCCATAGGTGCATGTGTGAGAGTCGGTTCCAAGAACAAGCTCTCCTGGGTTCAGAAATCCCTGCTCTACAACGATCTGGTGACATACCCCTTCCCCGCCCTCGATGAATTTTATGTTCTGCTCTTTAGCAAAACTGCGCATCATAGACTGTAGATTGGCTATTCTTTCGTAAGGAGCAGGGGTCGCATGATCAAGAATAAGCACCATTTTAGAGGGATCGAAAATTTTCGTTCCTCCCATGTTTTCAAAAGCCTTTATCGCCATGGGAGCAGTGGCATCGTGGCTCATAAGAAAATCGACCGTGCAGAAAAGGATGTCCCCTGCCTTCACAGGCTCACCTTTTTTTACGGAATGATTCTGCAGTATTTTTTCAGCAATTGTCCTTCCAGACATTTTTCCACCTGCCCTTCCAAAATCCGTCACATGTTGTTCTCAATAAAGGATGGCAGATATTTCTTTTCAAGCTGCCGGAAGTCGTCGTACCCCACCAGTTTTCGGAACTCGGAGAATGCGCAGACAAGATCGTTCCGCCCCACCGCCACATTGTCATCCCGTATTGCCTCGAGATAATCCATAAGCCCCTTTACAGCTGCAAAAAGAGGACCCACGGGAATGCTCACCCTGGCCACCCCAAGCTCTCTGAGCTTTTCGATTGACATAACCGGAGTTTTCCCCCCTGCTACAGCATCAAATATATTGATGCTCACAGGTGCCTTGATCCGGGCGACTGCTTCCCGTATCTGTTCTTCAGAACGGGGCGCTTCAAGAAAAATCAGGTCCGCCCCTGCTTCAGCATACGCATTTGCCCTGTCTATCGCGCTTTCGAATCCTTCCACGGCAATCGCATCAGTTCGGGCATTGATTATGAAATCAGGATCAAGCCGGTCTCTCACATCTTTACAGGCCATAACCTTCAGCGCCATCTCTTCTTTTGATACAAGCTGCTTGCCTTCCATATGGCCGCATCGTTTCGGGAAGGCCTGGTCTTCTATGTTCATCCCCGCTGCACCTGCACCGATAAATTGCTCTGTAACATACATCGCCGAAATAGCATTGCCGAATCCTGTATCTGCATCAACAATCACAGGAATTTTTACTGCATCAATAACATTCTTCGAAAAATGCAGGACATCGGCAAATGAGAGGAACGCCATGTCAGGAAGGCCGAGATAACTGGCGGAAAGCCCGAAACCACTCACCTGAAGTGCTTTAAAACCATAGTTTTCGATCATCTTCGCTGACAGCGCGTCATGTGCCCCCGGACACACAAGGGCAGAACGTTCATTCAGCATCGCTCTGAGTCTGGCAGATCTTTTCATTGTTGATCCTCCTTGATTTTCTGCTCCGGATCATGCACTGCTCTTGAGATCCGAAAAATGTCTCAAAAATACCTGCTGTGCAGATGCCATCCTTAAAAAAGTGCTCTTCAGTTTTATTTCTCTTTTTTCCCGATCTTTCGGAAGTATCCCGGAAGAGGATAAAGAAGAGAGAGAATGGTGATGGCGAGAATCACCTTGGAAATAGGGCTCGCCCAGAAAATGGAGAATGACCCTCCGGAAAGCATAAGAGACTGATGATACCCCCTCTCCATCATAGTGCCCAGTATTATGGGAAGAAGAAGGCATATAAGAGGATATTTCAGCTTCCTCATTGTAAATGCAAGAAGCCCGAAAACCATTGTCACCGCTGCATCTCCCAGGCTGTTCCGCATCGCGTACGACCCTATGAAACAGAGGCTGACAATTATGGGAATCAGAAAACTTACATCCACCACGGTTATTTTTACAAGATACCTGACGGTAAAAATGGTCACGAGGAGCATGAACAGGTTTGAGAGCCCAAGGCCGAAAAAGAACGTATAGGTTACTTTGCCGTATGTTGTGAAAAGAGCTGAACCGGGAATAAGTCCGTGGATCATCAATGCTCCCATGAGAAGTGCCGCCGAAGAGCTCCCGGGGATGCCGAGGGTAAGTGTCGGAATAAGGGACGTACATGTCACTGCGTTGTTCGATGATTCAGGAGCTATTACCCCTTCAGGAACCCCGGTCCCGAAAAGGGCCGGATGCTTTGATCCGGCCTTTGCCGCAACGTAAGCGATCAGGTTGGCGGCACTGACCCCGATCCCCGGAAGGGCTCCGATTACAGAACCGATTATGGTTGAACGGATGAGCGTCTTCGGAAAACGGAAAGTCTGCTTAAACCCTTCTTTCAGCCCTCCTTTTGCTTCGAGTGAATTGGAAATGGTGCCCCCGCTTTCCACGAAAGCAAAAACTTCAGATATTGCAAACAGCCCGATGATTGCAGGCACCAGCTGAATTCCATCCTCAAGGTACGGCACTCCGAAAGTGAACCGCAGCGCACCTGAAATAGGGTCATATCCTATGCCTGAGAGAACAAGACCCAACCCGAGAGCAATAAGTCCTTTTACTACCGATTCTTTGAGGACAGTGACGGAGATGATGATAAAAGTGAAAAGCGTGAGCAGAAAGAGCTCCGCAGGGCCGAATTTCAGCGAAATTTCAGCAAGGGGAGGGGATAAGAAGAAAAGCAGCAGGAGTCCGGCAGTTCCTCCCACAAAAGAAGCCATTGCAGCGATGCCTATGGCCTCCATTCCTCTCCCCTGCTGCGCCATGGGGTACCCATCGAAGGCGGTTGCTGTTGATGCTGGGGTTCCCGGGGTGTTCAGGAGTATTGCTGAAATCGACCCGCCATAGGTTGCTCCGCAGTAAACCGACCCTAAAAGGATAAGAGCCCCGTCAGCGGGCATCCAGAAAGTGAAAGGCAGAAGAAGAGCCATGGTCATAGAAGAGCCTATACCGGGAATTGCACCCATGATGATTCCGAGAGCGGTACCGAAAAGAGCATTGAAGATGTTTACCGGATGAATGGCCGCGAGGAATCCCTCAAAAATCATACCGTTCACCTCTCAAAACCCCACGATGCTTTCGGGGAGAGGCATCCTGAATCCTGTAACGAAAACAAGGTAAACAAGCAGGATATATGCAGCAGTAACCGACAAAACGACTGAAAGCTTACGTTGCCCCATCCAATGCATACAAATCGGCACAAAAATCGCGCTGGCTATAATGAATCCCGTCACAAAAACTCCTGCCGTGTAGACGATCAGCATAAGAACGAACGGAAGCGCCCGTTTGTGGATCTTCATTGCTGAAGTTCCGGATGAGTTTCCCAGCCAGATCTGTCCGAGCCGAAAAATTATACAGAGGATTACAAAAACCGAACAGATATTCGGTACAGCCCTCGCCATATCACTATATCCGGCAGAGATGACAAGAAATACGCCTGAAAGAAGGCATACGAGCAAAAGAAAAAGAGTTTCCGCATATTTCATCCTGATTTCCATCCCAATACCTCCTCAGGTCTTTTTCCATTCCGCTCTTCGTGAAGTAAATCAAACAGTTCATGCCCGGCGGATGTTTACTCCGCCGGTTTTTCAGCTGTAAAAACCATCCACGAACTCACACTTTTTGGCTTCAAGCTGTTTCATGACCCAGCTTCTGTCA
>CAZSYK010000085.1:3556-4275 GCA_964610685.1 uncultured Eubacteriales bacterium | reverse complement strand
CCATCGCAAGCGTCGGAAAATCAATCGGGATAGAAAAGGTCTACACGTCCGAAATCCTCGGTCACGAGCCTGATGAAGCCACGAAAAACACGACGACTCATTACCAGGCTAAGTTTCCGCCTTCTGAGCTGGCACCCAAAATGAAAGCGATTAACGAAGCGTTAGGAGTGGACTGGGAGGCAGTGGCCGACAAGGTCCTCGCAGAAATGACCAAGCGAAAAAATATCTCATGAAGACAGAATGAGATCTGAAAACTGTTTCCCCTAAGCTTTTTTACAAGACTCGATCACTCTTGTCCAAAATAGGTTTTTGAGAAAATTAAATGCCCCCTGAGAGGCCCTTGAGATATTATTAATGCGCCAACACAACAACACCTCAAAGAAACCTAAGGGGGGCGCACTAATGCTAAAGCCTGCGAGCCTGTTCAGTCAATTGTTTTCTGAGATTTTTACAGCAGTGAACTTTGACAGCCTGGCCGCCAAATAGGGCGCGGAACATCACGCAAAGTGGTTCCGCTCCACGGGATGCAGCAAGAAGAAGTTCCGGTTCAGGAACAAACTGCTGTTCTTCGACTCCACAACCATCGGCCTCTGCCTGTCTCTCGTTCCGTGGGCTTAATTCCGCAGGACCAGGAGCGGTGTAAAGGTCCACGTACTGCCGGCTCACGACGGCTACATGCCCTCCTTAGTCTCCATCACTGATTCGAAGACCCACTACAG
>CAZSYK010000085.1:0-3546 GCA_964610685.1 uncultured Eubacteriales bacterium | reverse complement strand
ACAGCCGCATTTCAAAAGAGCTTGTCCTCCCAAAATCCGCAGATAAGTTTCTTCAAATGGAGGGAAAAGTCCCTGGACTGAGAAATGAACCGTTTCCATTCTCCTTTTATAGCACGAAAAACCAGAAGAAATGCCTCTTTTAGCGTATTAATTCACGATTTTTCCACTTGACGCAAAAGCCGATATATTGTAATGTGCGGATATTATAATAATCTATTGTCTTATCCAAACATTGAAATACTTTCCTTTAAGGAGGGCCTTGCCCTGAAAAGGTTGAATGAAAATAATCCTCTTCCGCTGTATCACCAGCTTAAGAAAATTCTTTCCGAAAAGATATTGAATCATGAATGGGAACCGGAAACGCAGATTCCCACCGAGGAGCAGCTTGTGGAGGAATACGGAGTCAGCCGGAGCACGGTCCGGACCGCTGTCCTTGACCTTATGAGAAGCGGGACGGTCTACCGGAAACGGGGAAAGGGGACCTTTGTTTCACCTTCCAAGGCCACAAGCGATTTCATTCATCAAATTTTTTTTTCAAAGGAATACGAACGGGATGACGTTCATGTAAACTTCAGGATTTTAATGCTGGCAGCGGAAGTATGGATTTCGGAAATACTTGGCCTGGAGACCGGAGAGCAAATTTTTGAGTTTATCAGGATCCGTTATTTCAGGAATGAAAAATCCGGAATCGAAAAAATATACATCCCTGTGAAGAAGTGTCCGGGCCTGATTGAAAACCCTCCAGAGGGAAAATTCTCAGAATGGCTGCAGCGAACATATGGCTTCCAGCTATCGGTAAAAGAAAAAATTATCGAAGCGACAGTTTTTGACAAGGAAGAAAGCCTGATTCTTGAGGTTGAGAAAGGGGCCCCCGCGCTGCTTTACTCTCGCCTGAGATCGGATCAGAACGGAAATCTCGTTTATTATACCAAGACGCTTCTTCGGGGGGACAGGTTCCGGATCAATATCCCCACTTCATGCATGGGAAACCTTATCGACGGAAAAATATAACGCGTAAGGGCTTTTTTGAATTTTTTAATCTTGGCCGGGAAAATGGGAAGACTCAATTTCTCACTATATTTGGATTTTCTTTTTTGGTTTCGAAGGAAAATTCCCTTATATACCGGTTCCAGGCTGACAACACAAATCGAACCAGAAAGGGAGCGAAAGAAAAAATGGGAAAAAGGACCGACATGCTCTATCTCAGCGAAAAAGACATGATTAAGGCAGGAGTTCTGGACTCGGAAAAGTGCGTAGAAGTTCTCGACGAGGTATTCAAACTCATGGGGGAAGGGGATTACCTCATGGGAGGGCATAACAACAACGAGCACGGCCATACCATTTTTTTTCCCAAAACATCAAAGTTTCCAAATATGCCCGTTGCAGGCCCTGACCGCCGCTTCATGGCTATGGTGGGCTACCTGGGGGGGCGTTTCAATGTCTGTGGCGAGAAGTGGTACGGATCCAACGTCGCAAACCCGGCGCGCGGACTTCCCAGGTCGATACACCTGACTGTGCTGAACGATCCCGATACGTGCGAGCCCTTCGCAATCATGTCCGCCAACCTCGTCAGCGCAATCCGAACCGGATGCGTTCCCGGGCTTAGTACACGCTATCTTGCCAGGAAAAACTCGCAGGTCTGCTCCCTTATCGGTGCAGGGCCCATCAATAAATCAGGCTTCCAGGCGATTGCATCCCAGGTCAGGACACTAAGGGAATTCGTTGTCTTCGATCTGTTCCCTGAAAAATCAGAGGCTTTCATAAAATGGGCGGAAGAGGAGACCGGGCTTAAGGGCAGGGCCGCCACATCTCTCGAGGAAGCAGTCCGCACCGGAGACATCATCAATGTGGCGGCATCCAAGTTAAAGCCTGTGATGATCCTGGACGAATGGATTCCCAAAGGGTCCGTGGTCATTCTGAGCGGAGCTGCACGGTTTGATGACGCTGCCCTGCTCAACTGCCAGGTGGTTTACGACAACCCGCTGATGCAGGAAGCCTACAAGAGCGAATCCAGCGAGTTCAAAACAATAGAGGAGTTTTATGAAGCTGAAAAGGGCGGTCAGTTCTTCCGCCTGATAGATGAGGGAAAGCTCCCGTCGTTCGTCGACACGCCTTCAATCTGCAAAATGGCCAACGGAGAGCAGCAGGGACGTACCAGTGACGCTGAACGCTTCATTTTCCTGACCGCCGGGATGTCTGTGTTCGACATCGCGTGGAGTTTCGAGTGCTACACCAATGCAAAAAAAATGGGGATCGGCATAGAGCTTCCTCTTTGGGAGAGCGCCCACTGGTATTGATTATTTCAGCACGTACCTGTGCAGCCCTGCTCAAGCGAGCTGCAGGGCTGCCGGAACCGGGACCCGGCAGCAATTTCAGGGTTTCAGCGCTTATTCCGCTTTCAGGAAAGTTTGGAGCATGAACACAATATGATTGGAGGGGTACCGATGGTTTGCAAATCCGTCAGCAAAAAGTTACTGATTCTGTTCTTTACCGTACTGTTTCTGGCAGCCTCGATCGCTTCTGCTGCGCCTGCACGCGAGGATGTGGTCATCGGCTATATTGCGGAATCCAGAGAACTGGATCCCCACAAATCTTCCGACACCATTACATGGCAGACACTGATGCAGGTGTTCGACACCCTGGTCAGGCTGGAGGCCGACGGCACCATAAGCCCATGGCTCGCTGAATCGTGGACTGTTTCAGAAAACGGGACCGAAATATTGCTTAAAATTCGCCAGGGGGTCAAGTTCCATAACGGCGACCTTTTGACCACTGAGGACGTGGCATTCTCTCTCAACAGGAGCATTCAGTCTCCCCAGACCGTGAAGTTCACAGGGGTCTTCAAATCCGCAGAAGTTGTTGACGCCACCACGGTCAAGCTTCTGCTTCCCAACCCGTACGCTCCGTTCCTCTACTGCCTCGGCAATCCCTGCATGAGCATCGTCAGCAAGGCTGCAGTTGAAAAATTCGGAGACAAGGTCGGCAGGAATCCTGTGGGAACGGGCGCCTACAAGTATGTGGACTGGATCAGCGGGCAGAAAATGACCATGACACGGTTCGACGACTGCTGGTACGGCAAGGCTCCCATAAAGGACCTGACCATACGGTTCATCACAAATACGAGTACTGCTGCAATTGCCCTGGAAAAGGGTGAAATTGACATGCTCCACAATCCTGCGTCCCCGGATCTCATGGCACTTGAGTCAAATTCCAGCCTCATTCTTTACACCGGACCCGGAGGCGGATATTATCACATATCTTTCAACAACGGCAAGGAGTCCGTTTTTCACGATCAGAAACTCAGGGTCGCCGTGAGTTACGCGATCGACCGCGAGGCTATGCTGATAGGCGGCCTTGACGGCAATGGAGGCATCTGCGAATTCCCGGCAGCACCTTCGGCGTTCGGTTACAATCCTGATTTCAGGCAGAATGAGTATAACCCGGAGCTTGCAAAGAAACTTTTGAAGGAAGCAGGATATGAAGCAGGGAAACTCAAGGTAAGGATCCGTACAAACGAAAACGCTCAGTACGCAAAACCGTGTGAAG
>CAZSYK010000084.1:0-4460 GCA_964610685.1 uncultured Eubacteriales bacterium | reverse complement strand
TCTTTGAGTTAAAATATAGCCTTTCTTTTTTTTTCGTTTTGGACGCTATTGATAATAAATACTTACTTCTTTTGGTTTACTACTTTGTTTATTTTTATTATCATGTTTTTAATACAATTCAAAAATCCTAATAAAGTCAGATATTGGAAAGATGTTATTGATAAAGCTGACCGATGGAATATAATTTATAAAATTTTGGAAAAACTTGACAAATTTATTTTACGAGTTTTCCCATTTGTTAAATATTTTTGTTGGAATATTGTTATTTTTGCATATAATTCAGATAATAATATTAAAAATAAAGGGAATAAATAAACAATATATTTAAATAAAAATTTCGTATAGACAATATTAATAATAAATTTCTCTAGCAATATAACATAAAATAAATCCTTGTTAATTATTGGGTATTTAAATTAAAAGTCAAAACGCATTATCTTAGAAAAAAAGTTTCATTATTTTCAATATAAATTTATTTAATGTTATCGCAACAAAAAAAAATTCTTATAATTGGCGGAAATGGGTTTATTGGCTCGCATTTGTCCGATTTATTTATTCAAATGAATTTGTCGGTGTGCATTTTAGACAAATATCCTGTAAAACAAAAACATTTTCTTAAAAATATTGATTATAGAATAGGAGATTATGCAGATACACAATTTCTGGATTTAGCATTAGATGGGTGCGATACCGTTATAAACCTTGCTTGTTCAACTGTCCCTGCAACATCAAACGATAATTGTTCTTTTGATTTAAAAAGCAATTTAATCCCTTCTGTAAAATTATTGGATTTAATGATTAAAAATAAATGCAAAAAAATTATTTTTTTGTCTTCCGGAGGTGCTGTATACGGAAATCCATTAAGTATACCTACAAGCGAAGAGTCTTGTGTAAGACCCATAAGTTCTTATGGAATTGTGAAAGCTACAATAGAACAATATATTGAGTTATACCATAAATCAAAAGGATTAAAATCGCTCATAATTCGACCTTCAAATTTATATGGAATAAGACAAGGTTCATCCGGTGTGCAAGGATTGATAAACACATTAATGGATAATATATTATTTAAAAAAGAGAGTATCGTTTGGGGAGATGGAACGTCTGTAAGAGATTATATATATATAAAAGATTTAATTGATTTTGTTAAAATTGCAATTGAACAAGATGCAGTTGGCGTATTTAATATTGGAAGTGGAACGGGTTATTCTGTGAACGAAATTATACATTTAGTATCTACTATTACAAAAAATGAGATAAAAGTTAATTATAATGCACCAAGATTGTTTGATGTTGAACGAATTGTTTTAGATATAAAAAAAGCATCTTTACAATTAGGATGGAGTCCCAAAACACCAATACAAGAAGGTATATTGCAAATGTGGGAACAAAAAATAGAAGCTTATAAGACGAACCAATTATAAATTGTTTAATCTAGTTCTGAATATAAGAATATGAAAAAAGTAGATGTTTCGATTATTATTTGCGTTTATAATGCCGGTCCCGTTTTGGTCGACACAATTAGACATCTTACAAAACTTATTACAACTAAAGTTCAAAACTTGGAGGTAATCTTTGTTGATAATAATTCCACAGATAATTCTTGTGAAATAATTAAACAAACCTTGCAAGGTTATAATTTGTTCGATTGGAGAATTGTTAAAGAAGTTAAAAGTGGTCTTACCTTTGCTAGATTAAAAGGAATTAGTGAGGCAAAATATGATTTATTACTATTTTGCGATCAGGATAATCTTTTATATGATGACTATCTCTCCGTTGGTCTTAATCTATTGGAAAAAGACACGAAAATAGCCGTTTTAGGAGGGTTTGGTATTGCAAAAGCTGATATTGAGCTGCCCAATTGGTTTGCAAAAAATAAAATATTTTATGCTGTTGGCGAACAAATGATTTATTCAGGGCAGGTTAAAAGTGGTCATTATGCTGTTTATGGTGCAGGAATGTTTGTAAGAAAAACTGCATTTGAAGAGATTTCAAAAAGAGGATTTCGTTTTTTTAATACCAGCCGTTCCGGTAAAAACCTAGCTTCAGGTGAAGATACGGAAATGTGTATGGCATTTCATATTGCAGGTTTTAAAGTTTGGTATAATTCGGAAATGAAGTTTTATCATGTAATTGAGACAAAAAAATTAAATATTGATTATTTAAATAAATTAAAAATGGGTATCTCCCAATCAAGATTTGTTACAAGATTTTATCTCGATTACATTAACGGATATATTCCTTGTGTTTCTCGGTTTTTTTGGTTGAAAGAGTTTATATATTCAATGAAAGATTTAATTATATCCTTATTTATTAAAAATAATAGACTTGGAATAAAAAGAAACTATCATTTTTCAATGTATCTTCTTAGCCAACGATCGCTGTATAATGAAAATGTAAAAAATATAATTTCTATTTGCAAAAATTTGCAAAATAATGAAACTACAAAATAGTATAAAAAATTACGTTAACAAATATTAATAATTATAATGCCTTTTTTTTCAATAATAATTCCAACATATAATAGAGCACAATTTATAGTACCAACAATAAAAAGTGTTTTAGCTCAAACCTATACCGATTTTGAACTTATTATTGTTGATGATGCTTCAACTGATAATACCGAGGAAATAATAAAGTCTTTTTCAGATTTTAGAATTATATATTTAAAAAATGAAAAAAACTTAGAAAGAAGTACTTCTAGAAATATTGGAATTAAAAATGCAAAAGGGACCTATATCTGTTTTTTAGATAGCGATGATCGGTATCTTGATAATCATTTGGAGGTATTACATGCCAACATCAATAAACGAAAAACCCCAATTGCATTATTCCTTGTGAATGCCTATGATTTAGTAAATGAAGTTATTAATGAAAGAGATTGTCCGGAAATAACAAAATTCAATAAATATCATTTTATACTAAAATACACTTTTAACCCCCCCAGAATGTGTGTGCACCATGATATTTTTAAAAATATTTTGTTCGACCCGCATATCAATATATGCGAAGATGTGGATATATCTTTACGTATAGTGTTAAAATATCCAATATTTCAAATAAATGAAAGAACAGTAATTTATAATCTTCATCCGGAATCATTTACATTAGGCGATTCAATGAAGCCATTTAAACAAAGAGAATCATATAAAAAAATATTTAAGAAAGATGAACTCAAAAGTGTTTTACCCAAAAAAACGAAAAATATGCTACTTAGTATGACGTATTATCATTCTTCAATTTATTTTCAGTCGAAACATAAATATTTTAATATGTATTTAGATATTATTCGTTCATTTATTTTGTATCCTAAAGGATATAATGGAAAAACAAATAAAGTTATGCTGGTTATGTTGTTATATCATCTCCCTATTATAGGAAAATTGATAAGAAACGTTAAAAATAAAAGCGCAATTAGTTAAAAAAAAATTAAATCTTATATAAATAGTAATTATATTGTAAATAAAAAAAATAATATGTTAAATCTAACATATAAAGTAAAAGAATTTTGGTTTAGCCTTAAAAGAAAATATGGGTCATCACATTCTTTAGATAAATTATTAACTAAGCAAGGGAAAACCCGTTGGCTTGATATTGGATGTGGAGGAAATTTTGCTCCAAATTTTTATTATTTAGATTATTATTCGGATGTTGAAATTCCCCAAAATTGTAAAGAACGATATTTCAAAATTAATATTATTGAAATTACAGAAACTGATTGTGAAAAGTTAGGGAAATTTGATTTAATTCGACTTCAACACGTTTTTGAGCATTTTACACCGGAAGAAGGGATAATCGTTTTAAAAAACTGTGCTAAATTGTTAAATAAAGGTGGATATATTGTAATTTCTGTTCCCGATTTAAAAAAATTTATTCATTATTATAAAAGGAATAGTTTTAAAAATCTATATACATTTTATAATTGGTCGCTTAATCGAATTGAAAAAAATGCACCCCCTTCGTTTTTCTTTTCAATTTTTGCACATAGCTTATTGCATGAACAACATAAATGGTGTTATGATTCGGAAGGGTTAAAATATATAATTGCGAAAACCGAAGTTTTTAAGAATATAAAACAATTAAAGCTTTGGAATAAACTATCAGCTTATCCTTTCACACATAATCGTCCATGGGAAGATGTATGTATTATAGCTAATGTAAAATAAAATTATGATTAATATGCGTATTTTTATTGACTTTGTAATAAAAAGAATGTTTAAAAATGGAACAATAATAAATATAAAATGAACAAACCATTTTTTTCTATTATTATCCCTACATATAATCGTGCACATATAATAAATATTACTATTGAAAGTGTTCGTAAGCAATCGTATACCGATTGGGAGCTTATAATTGTTGATGATGGCTCTATCGATAATACGAAGGATGTTGTTAATGCAATACAAGATGAAAGAATTTATTATATTTATCAGAAAAATGCCGAACGCAGTGCTGCC
>CAZSYK010000083.1:0-4585 GCA_964610685.1 uncultured Eubacteriales bacterium | reverse complement strand
TTTTGAACCACTGCTTTTTGAACGTTTGTCAAAGATTCCACAAGTTTGGTTTTTTCACAAGTAAATTTCACAAAATCATTCCTTTGCTTTTAATTCTGTTTATCAAAAATGCGTTAATAAAAGAAAGTATAGTATTATATATATAGTAATAGTAGTAGGGGCTGTTTAAATGTTGAAAAAGACACGCATCCCCCGAAACACTAAAGAAAGCACAGATTTTTGAGTTGTTAAACGAATGTTTATGGCTTGTCTAAAAAAACAGCCTTCGAAAGTTTTTAACATCAGCGTTGAAAAAAGATTGTTTGAAGTTTAAAAAATGTTGAAAACTTTTTGCCTAAAAAAATAGTTATCTGTCTCTTATGTTTTTTATAATATCGTGAATCATTGCTTTTGTTTTTTGGTCTTTGGAAATGCTTTTTTCCACCTGCTGAAGAGCATAAACAATAGTTGAATGATCTCTTCCACCGAACTCCACACCTATTGAAACGAGAGGAAGCTGCGTTACTTCTCTTACAACATACATTGAAATTTGTCGAGCGTTTGAAATCGTTGCCGATCTTTTTGAAGAGCGTATATCTTGCGGGGTCACGCTGAACGTTCTTGCAACCTCGTCAATTACTTTTTCTACCGTTACGGGAGGAGGCTGGTCGTTGTTAAGAATGTCTGAAATGGCCATTTGCGCGGTTTGAGTTCCCATTGGTTCGCCACCCAAAAGATGGTGAGCTTTCATTTTTTTAACGGCGCCTTCGAGCTGTCTTATATTTGTTTTTAATTTTTTTGCTATATATTCACAAACTTCGTTAGGCATTTTTATGTCCAGAAGTTCAGCTTTTCTTTTTACTATTGCTATTCTTGTTTCAAAATCAGGCGGCTGTATGTCGGCAATAAGACCCCATTCAAAGCGGGTTCTCAGTCTGTCTTCGAGTGTCTGTATCTCTTTTGGAGGCCTGTCCGATGTAAGAATAATTTGCTTTTTTGCTTCATAAAGCGAATTGAACGTGTGAAAAAATTCCTCCTGCGTAGAGTCTTTGCCCGCGATAAACTGAATATCATCTACAAGCAAAACATCGGCTTTACGGTATTTTTGATGAAAATCGCTTGTTGTGTTTTTGCGGATGGAATCAATGAGCTCGTTTGTAAAATCATCACCCTTTATATAAAGGCAAATTTTGTTAGGATTGCTTTTTTTAATATCGTTGCATATGGCATAAAGAAGGTGTGTTTTTCCAAGACCCGAGTTTCCGTAAACGAAAAGAGGATTATAAGCCCCCGCCGGGTTTGCAGCCACAGCAAGTGCGGCTGCATGAGCAAATTTATTTGAAGATCCGACAATATAGGTGTCGAAAGTAAATTCGTAATCGGAATCGATTGCAAGATTCTGATCGCTTTTTTGATTAAGTTCGTTTATTTCATCGGGAATCGAAAAGCAGATGTCAATTCCCGACCCGAAAATTTCGTTAAAAGCACTGTTTAAAAGAGAAAGGTAACACCTGTTGAGGGTTTGTCTGTGAAACTCGTTGGGAACCATCAGCACTGCTTTACCTTTGTCAAAATCAAGTTCAATCGGTTCGATTCTGCTTATCCAGGTTTTGTAAGCCACGTCTGTAATTCTTGTTTTGCAAAAATCGCAAATAAGATTCCACGCTTCGTTAAAAGAATTCATAAAAAAAGAGACCTCCGAGATTTTTAGTAAGTAAAAACACAAAATTCCGTTTGTTTTATAAGATTAAAATATATCAGAATTTATAAAAGTTTTCAACAGTTCTTGGCTTATGATATTTAGTGTTAGCATAAAAACCTGCACTTCAAAATTTAAATCCGATTGACATAAAGCGTTTAATAATATATACTTAATCAAGTAAATTTGTAAAAGTATAGCACTAATACTTTGGTTATAAACTTTAAATACCCGGGAGGAATAATAATGCTGAGAACATATCAGCCAAAAAAGCTTCACAGAAAAAAGGAGCACGGCTTTAGAAAAAGAATGTCAACTCGCAGCGGAATCAAACTTTTAGCACGCAGAAGAGCTAAGGGCAGAAAAAGATTAACGTACTAATAAGAGGTTAGTTGTTTTTTAAGTTAAAACAAGCTTAAAATTTAATCTTACAGAAAATAAGACCTCGATAAGACGGGTCTTTATTTTTTAGCCGGTAATAAAAATCGAGGTTGATTTTTATGAAAAAATCAAAAAGAATTAACGAAAACAGAGATTTTAAACGGATTTATGTTCGGGGAAGATCGCTTGTTTCGCCTTGCCTTGTAACTTATGTTATGAAGAACAGACTCGGTGAAACAAGAGTGGGAATAACTACCAGCAAGAAAACGGGTAACGCCGTTCATCGCAATCGTGCCCGAAGAGTTATTTGCGCTGCTTTTGATGTTTTAAAAGAAAAAACAGAAAAGGGGTTCGATATAGTCTTTGTGGCCAGAGCAAAAACAAGTTTTGTTAAAATGCAGATTGTATTAAAGGATATGGAATATCATTTAATAAAGCTCGGAGCTATAAAATGAAGAAATTTATAATTGGTTTAATAAGATTTTATCAAAAAATCATATCCCCTCTTAAAAAACCTTGTTGCAGGTTTGTTCCCACCTGTTCGGATTATGCTCGCGAGGCGGTAGAAGAACACGGTGTTTTAAAAGGATCTTGGCTTTCTTTTTGCCGAATAACAAAATGCAACCCTTTATGCAAAGGCGGTTATGACCCAGTGCCCGTTCGGCAAAAAAAGTAAAATCATAAGGTAAAAAAAACATTAAAAAACTTTTTAAATTAATAAATAGAATTTTTTGTTTCAAACATATTATGGTATAATGATTGAATCAGATAAAAAAGGAATGATTTTTATGTTTAATAAAAAAACAAAAATAATATCTTGGTTTTTAATTTTAGCAGCAGTTTTCTTGTTTGCCGTTCCCGGCAAAGCGGTTGGAGGCGCAAGCACCGATAAACCCACGGGAGACTCCAATGAATGGTCCGCAGAGGCGCTTAAGCTTGAGGAAGAACTCGTGTGTGGGATTTTAAAAGATTATAGAAACGTGAGCCCGGAAATCACAGAGAAATTGAATTGGGTTTTAGCTAATATGGAAACGGAAAGACCCTACTGGGTTCCTTATCTTTCCGGAGAATTTCAAGGAAAACCTTCTTCGCAAGGCATTCATCCTGAATTATATTACCTTTGGTTGATACAAAAACTTGATTTGATATTCGATGTTTTTGAAGGTGATTACATAGAAGACGAAGTGATAGAAAAATACCTTGACCCATTTGCTGACGCCCTGTTTTTAAAAGTTCAAAAGTTAAACAAGACCGCAAGTAATTATTTTAATCGCGACGGCTTATCTGTTGAAGAAATTCGCAACAAAATGGTGGGTCCGGGTTTTGGCTTGCATGCTCTACCTTTACATTTAAGAGTTTGATTTAAATTAAAAACAAAGCGATTTCCACTTTAGCATATTTTATGGTAAAATTTAAAATAATGTTATGATTTTTAAAATCACATACGTTTAAAGCGTTTAAAGGAGTTTTTGTTTTGGGTTTTTTGTTCGATTTTTTGGGTAGCGCGTTTGGATATATCTTATGGTTCTTTTTTGATGCCGTCAGTAATTACGGGGTTGCGATAACCTTATTTGCTCTTGTTATAAATATACTTATGTTTCCTTTGGCCATCAAAAGACAAAAAAGTATGGCTATGAATTCACGCTTAGCGGTAAAACAGCAAGCTCTCAAGAAAAAGTATGAAAAAGACATCAAAAAATATAACGAGGAAGTGGCCCGTCTTTATGAAAAAGAAGGCGTAAACCCTATGAGCGGTTGCTTTGCCACAATGGTTTTGCCGCTTGTTTTATGGAGCGGTATATTCGGAGCAATCACAAAACCTCTTCAAAATACACTTCACATAGCCCCCGAAAAAGTTGCCCAAGCGGTCGAGGTTTTACCAACTATCCCGGAACTTAGCGGAAAAGTAAGTTCGGGTTATGAGCAACTTCAAATTGTTCGTCATTTTTCACAAGTGAAAAGCCACCTAACCATGTTTAGCAGTGACGAAATTGCCGATATTGAAGAGTTTAGTTCGGGATTTGATTTTATGGGAATTAATCTTCTTAACAGACCAAGCACCGCACAGTTTTCAGAGATGCTTTGGGTTATTCCCGTGCTGTGCTTCTTGAGTTCCGTGTTATCGCTTTACATAAGTCAAAAAATGATGGGCAGTCAAACTTCAGCACAAGGTTGTGCAAAGACCGCGCCTTACGCGATGTTTATTTTCACAGCTTATATATCGTACACAATTCCGGCGGCTGTTGGTCTTTACTGGGTTATAAACGCGCTTTTTGGTGCAGCTCAAAGTTTGGTGCTGAACAAGTACTACAACGCGTTTACCATGAACGCAAAAGACGAAGCTTCGAGATTAGCTCTTCTTGATGTTCAGGAAAAATCCGTTGAATGCGTAAAAAACCCAACTTAGTTAAATTGCATGTAGACAAATTTATAATTTTAATTTATATTATTTATAGATTTAAAGTGTTTTTGGGAGGCTTGACTTTTTATGATAAATGAAGTGTTTGCTTCTGATGAAACAATCGC
>CAZSYK010000082.1:1524-4611 GCA_964610685.1 uncultured Eubacteriales bacterium | reverse complement strand
GACTTTTAATCCGGTTGTCCGGGGTTCGAGTCCCCGATGGCTCACCAGTTCAAAACTCACAAAACCGCCGTTTTGGCGGTTTTCTTTTTTGCCCATCGACGCACGAAATCAACACTTTGATTTAAATTCGCATTACGCTTACGCTTGAAGTTTGTAAAACACATATTAAGAATGTGAAAATTTCAACATTGACTTTTCAAGTCAGAAATAATACCATATATATAAGGTAGATGTGAAAGGAAACAGAAAATGAAGAAAATTCTTTTATTCAGCGCCATTGCTTTGAGTATCTTCAGCTTTGGTTTAATTGCGAAAGCAGAAGTATTGCCTACCGTTCATGTTGATGATGAAAACAGTCAAGTGCTAAGAAGCGAAAACGAACAACTAAATGTTTTCGACAAAGAATTACAAAAATTAATTAATGATATGGAAGACACTATGCATGCCGAAAATGGTTGTGGCTTAGCCGCACCGCAAATAGGTAAAAATTTAAAGATTTTTGTTGCACAATTAAGCAGTGGGTTTCAAGAATTTATAAATCCTGAAATATTAGAGAAAAGTGAAGAAACAAACACAGGCATTGAGGGATGCTTATCCATTCGCGATTCCATTGGAATAGTAAAACGTCCTAATGTCGTAAAAATTCAAGCTTTTAATAAAAACGGTGAAAAATTTATTCTTGAGCTTAGGGATTTTGATGCAAGGATTGTATGTCATGAATCTGACCATCTTGATAAAATTCTATATACTGATATTGCGGAAGCTGTTATAGACACAAAAGGATTAAACAAGAACCAGCTTAAAAGCAAAGTCCTTGAAGCCTTAGCAAAAATCATCAAAAAATAAATTTATTTTATCCGCTTTCTAAAAAAAGCGGATTTTTAATGTTTATTTTTCACTTACTCTACATAAATGGATACAGCACTTTTGTACCCTTAAAAACAGCAACCGGGCTAATTATAATGCCAAAATATGAAAGAACAACAGACGCAAAGATAATTTAACTTTGCAAAAAGTTTTATTTGAAAATATTCGTAAAAACCCGACCGGAAGATGTCGAGAATTTTGCAGATTTTTTGTTATTAAAAATTAATTTTGGCATAGTTAAATATATTAATAAATTAATTTTATTATAATATATAAAAATTTTACATATTTCGTTAAACGTGCTAAAATATAATTGTAAATAAAAAATATTTAAAGGTTGTGATTTTATGGAAAATAGAACTTTTGAAATTAATGCGGATCTTATAAAAAAAATCGTGTCCGACATAGAAGATGATATGTCTAACGAAGAAATTATTAATTTATTATTAGAGCGCAAGGTATCATTGAATACAGATCAAAAACTCACTTTCGGTCAAAAAGCATCCGACAAAATAGCAAGTTTCACTGGAAGTTGGCAATTTATAGGGGTTTTCACGTCATGCATTTTCTTTTGGATATTACTCAACAATTTATCCCTGGCAAACGCTTTCGATGGTTTCCCCTATGTGTTTCTAAATCTTATACTTTCTTGCGTTGCAGCAATTCAGGCTCCGCTTATAATGATGAGCCAGAAGCGTCAAGAACAAAAGGATCGCGATCGCAGTGAAAACGATTATCGAGTTAACCTCAAAACAGAGATTATAATTAAGGATATGCATAAAAAAATCGAGCACATACAAAGAAGTCAAGACAAAATTTTAAAATACATAAAACCCACTGAATAATCTCAACTTAAATAGCATCTGATATATGACCAAACTTTCTAAATATATTTACTTTTGACCGTCAAAAAAGCTGACATTAAGTCAGCTTTTTACTTATTTGAAGTATTATGATATAATTATAATACGTTCAAATTTAAATTCACGGAGAGTTAAAAAATATGAAAAAGAATTTTTCAATTTTATTAAGCATTTGCTTAATATTAGAAATTATATTGTCCTCAGCTGCTTTTGCGGAGGGTCAATGTCTGACCGAAAAGAAGCCATATGAAAATGTTACGGAAAAAATCACGGAGGAAAAATCTGAAATTAAAGAGGCAATAGCATATTTAAGCGGCGTGTTTGGATGTGCCACAGCGATGTTATTCTGGGCATACCATAATGTTTTTAAATCTGCGCAGCCTCAAAGCCAGCAAACAACGCCTCAGCCTCCTGTGCAACCCGCACAGCCTCCAATAGCGCAACCGGTAGTTTTGCCTTCGGCGACCACAACCCACACCGAAACAGAATCAAAAAAACCTAATGACGTTTCGTTAATTTGCCTTACACAAGCCAAACCTTACGAAAGACTAAAAGCAATACATTGGCAAAATAATTTATGCTGGTTCAATTCAACAATTCTGATGTTTTATTACCACAAAGAATTTCACGATTTCATCGCATCATTCCCAATTGACGAAGCAATTGTGCTTTTGCGTGAAGATATAGATTTCAGAGCAAAAAACAAATTAAGAGCATTTATAGAATTAACAAAAACTTTTCGTGAAATTGATCATTGTGATCGAATATACAGATTCCCAAACCGCAATTTGTATGATAGTTTAGATGCAGAAATCGATTTTCACACACATGAAAAAGAAGATAAGCAAAAGCTAAAATATGGGGAAACCGGTATACCTTTTCAAATCGATTTATACAATATGATCACTGATGTTTCTGTATTTGCAGACAACTTTACCGACAACCATAAAGAAAAGTTCCCCGAAATCAAAGCATGGTTGTCGCATATGACTTCTAACGTGAATCCTAGAAAAAGAGAGAAAAGTAATTGGTCTCTTAATGAATTGTTCAAACAAGCGGGAATCACTCAAAGATTTGAAAAAAATCATTACTGGATAAATATTACACACGAAAAATCAACATATGCGATTGGAAAAAGTATACACGATCTATATGCCATAGCCTTGGTTAATTAATAAGGTGTCTTGCTCCTGCCTCAACTTCACCGATATTAATTTTAAGGTCAGTTTGCCAAAAAATATATACTTCAATAACACTAGGCAGTTTAATCTTTGTACTTTAAAAATTAAGGTGATTAATTAAATGAAAAATATATTTAAAAAATCAATCAAGCTGGCAGGAGCTATAAGCATTTTTT
>CAZSYK010000082.1:0-1424 GCA_964610685.1 uncultured Eubacteriales bacterium | reverse complement strand
TTTTTTAGTAAAAAGCGAAGCTTTAAATATTGTTTTAGATCCCGGCCACGGAGGAACATCCCCGGGATGTACTTATGAATACGATGAAAAGATTATAAAAGAAGAACAATTAAACTTTAAAATAGCTTCGTACATTAAAGAAGAATTATCTAAGTATAAAATCAAAGAAAGCGAAGATAATGTGAAGGTTTATCTTACACGAAACGAGCTTAATGACAATCCTTCTTTGGATAAAAGAATTGATGTCGGGGTTGAAAAAAACGCCGATATAGTTATATCTTTACACAACAATGCAAGTTTTGACAGTTCCAAAAAATATAAAGGCGCAATGATATTAGTAACCAGCTCAAATTTTAATAACCAGTATGCAGTTGAGGAAACTATATCAAAAAATATTTTGGAAGAATTAAATAAAATTGGAGTGGAAACCTATTCCACTGATACAATAGGCGGAAAAGCTAAAAATGACAATGGTTTACTGCGTAGATTATCTAACGACGGCTCCACTTATCCTAATGGAGATACCACCGATTGGTATGGAATCATTAGATATGGAATTCTTAAAGGAGTACCCTCGATATTAATAGAGCACTCGTATCTAGATAATGAAGAAGATTACAGAAATTTTTTATGTATGGATTATAAGCTAAAGGAACTGGCTCAAGCGGACGCAAAAGGAATTGCAAAGTATTATAACTTAATTTTAAAAGATTAAACTTAACTCGGGTTTTAAGCACAAAGCAGATGGCAAGAATGCCATCTGCTTTCATAAGTACATCATGTAAATTCAGCGTTTTATTACAGTGGTGCGGGTATCCATAAGGGGCATGAACAAATCCAGTAAAAAAGCGGCTTACAGCCGACAACAATGTTTACAAATTTGCAAAAACATAAAATTTAGCCCCAAAAACAATTTATGATTAAGATTATGGCACAGATTTCAAAAAATTTCAAATGGTGGCGTCTAATTGAAAAATTAGGTGCCTTTTTTGCGTTCAAAAATAAATTAAAAGGAGAATTTCAAATGCGATTAGATATGTTAGTGCCAGTAAGTTTTGTGGTTATTTTATTCATAAACCAAATCATCATTATTTTAGAAAAAGAGAAGCTTGAGAAAAAGATATTAATAATATTCAAAATGATAAATGGCAAACCTCTGACCGTTAAGGAGAAGACTTATGTTAGAAAATATAGATGACAGGGCATATTTAGAGCCACCGGATTATGAAGCAAATGCAGTTTTTAAATGCGATTATTGCCATGAAGGAATTTATGAAGGAGATGCCTACTATGAAATTGAGGGTGAAGCTTATTGTAGAGATTGTTTGGATGATAATTTCATGAAATATGCGACAAGTGATTAATTAATGAAAGGAATGAAATTTTTTGAAAACTTTAAAAGAGGTTCAATGCGAGACTTGCTT
>CAZSYK010000081.1:0-4805 GCA_964610685.1 uncultured Eubacteriales bacterium | reverse complement strand
GGGTTTTGGAAGTGGGATGCGGAAATGGTTCCTTCCTTAAAATGCTGAAAGAAAGAAACATTCAAGGAGTTGGGTTGGAATTAAATAAAGATGCCGCCGAAGTTCTGAATAAATCCGGGTACAATATCTTGACCGGTTCTATTCAAGACAATTCGCATAATCTCGTTGGAAATTTTGATATCGTAGTTGCATTCCAGGTGCTTGAGCATATAAATGATGTTCACACCTTTTTAGAGTCTTTGATAAAAGTTCTAAATAAAAACGGGAAACTAATATTAAGTGTTCCCAATAATGATGCATTTCTTAAATATACCTATCCTTCAGTCTTGAATTTACCACCACATCATGCAGGTTGGTGGAATCTTGAAAGTTTAAAAAGCATTTGTCACATTTTCAATGTTGAACTTAAAAATGTTTTTTATGAGCCTCTTCAACCCTATCATTTTGACTGGTATTATTACACATTAAAATACAGAATAATTAACTATCTTGGACAATGGGCTAAAGTATTTTTTTTACCTTTCAGAAATTTCAGGTACCGTTACTTATTGTCAAAAATAAATATGCTAATCAAAGGACATTCAATTATGGTTGCTTTTAAAAAGTATTGAATGAATAATACTGTAATTATAAAGTATAATGATATTGCTGCTGTTACAGGCTAAAATTCTTCAATGTCTTATTTCGTTTCAATGATTATTAAAGTTGCTTATTATAAAAATGAGTTTAATGCTCAATAAATTAAGAAGAATAAAAACTTTAGTTGGAATAAAAAAAGATGTAAAAAGTCTGCATAATATAATTCTAAAACATAAAAGAAAAAAAGCTATTAAAGACTATTTTCATAACCATCTTATTCTCAAACTTCATTTGGGCAGCAATAAGACGATAATGGATAGTTGGCTTTGTTCTGATCTTGTTCCACAGAATAATCAAAGCATATTTTTGGATGTAACTGAGATGTTCCCTTTTAGGGATAATTCCTTTGATTACATTTTCAGCGAACATCTTATCGAGCATCTAACCCAGGAAGAAGGTTTGTTCATGTTGCAGGAATCTTACCGGGCTCTTAAGGTTAATGGCCGCATCCGTATTGCCACACCGGATATGGAAACGATAATTCGCTTATATTCTGAAAGACGGGAGAATTTTGGCGAAGAATACATAAAATGGAGCACGGATCATTTTACTACTTATCATTCCGGATATGACCCTGTAGTCGTTGTAAACACGCTTTTTCATGAATGGAAACACCAGTTTTTATACGATTTCAACTTTCTGAAAAATACATTGTCTGATTGTGGTTTTAAAGATATCGAACGTTTTGAGGTATCAGTCTCAAATGATATCCATTTATTGAATATCGAAAGGCACCACGAAAATGTGGGAAGTTTCGATATGGTTAAATTTGAAACCCTGGTCGTGGAAGCGGTAAAAAATTAGAATGGTTCCGAAATTATCCATCATAACGATCAATCTAAACAACGCTCCCGGTTTGAGAAAAACCATGGAAAGCGTCATTTCCCAGACCAGTCGGGACTTTGAGTATATCATCATCGACGGAGGTTCTACCGATGGAAGCGTAGAAATTATTAAATCCTTTACAAACATACCTCCGGCAGTATATTCACCACTTGTCAGTACAATCACAAACACAAACACAAAACTGTGTGCGCCTTGCCCTCAGCCCCATTCCACTGACACTCCTTCGTCGTTTAGAGCCTTCGACCAGAGACTTGTGCCCATAACATACTGGCATAGCGAACCTGATTCAGGAATATACCAGGCAATGAACAAAGGGATTCGAGTAGCCACGGGAGAATATTGCCAGTTCCTGAATTCCGGCGATTGGTTGGTGGAAAATGATGTCACAGAAAAAATGTTGAAAGCTATACCTGATTGCAGCATATTTTACGGCAACATGTTAAAGGTTTTTCCCAATGGAAAAATACTAAGAGACATATGCGGAGCAGGAAATCTTACGATGCTATCATTTTATCTTGGTGGGATGAATCATTCCCCAACTTATATCAAAAGGGTATTATTTGAAAAGTACGGTTTATACGACGAGAATTTTAAAATCGTATCTGATTGGAAATGGTATATGAATGTAATCTGCTTAAATAATGAATCCTTGAAGTACATTAACCTTGATGTTGCATATTTTGACATGGGAGGGCTCAGTAATATGAACCCAGCATTAGATAAAAAAGAACGGCGACAAGTTGTTGAAGAATTGTTGCCAAAAAAAATATTAGTGGATTATGATAATTATTGGCAAGACATTTTAAAATCAAAGCGTTTAAAAAAATACAGAACTGTAAAATATTTTTTTTCTCTAACTGAAAGATTATTATTTCATTTTGAAAAACTTATAAATAAATATGGCCATTATTCCTGAAAAGATAAAAACAAGAATTTTCCCAAATGGAAAGTTGTGTATGCAATTAAGCGCCATAAAACTACTAACAAAAGAATATCCTGATTCAGAGTATGCAAAAAATGTTAATAATAAATTAAGACTAAAATTTTGGTTTGGATCAAATAGGATAAGATACAAAGACATCTTCAACGAAGCATGGTCATTAATTATAAATGATCCCTCTTGCGAAATTATAGAAATTGGAAGATTCAAATTCTTAAATGACGATTTATTTAGAGTTGAATATACGGATATTTTTATTTGCGGACAAGCACTTGATTTCCAAAATATGAGTATTGAAAAAATAGTAGCTTATAGAGTATTATCAGTACTTTGTTCAGAAGGCCCCTATGAAAATGATTTCGTTAAGTTATTTAAGGATGATACAGTGATTGATGCAGGTGCAAATCTTGGATTATTCTCATTATTCAGTATACAAAAAGGAGCAAAAAGAGTCTATGCATTTGAACCACAGAAAAAAGTTCTTGAGATGCTTAAGAAAAATATTACCTTAAACAATTTGGAAAAACTAGTTACAATACTTCCATTAGGCTTAAGTGATAAGAATGCTGATTTCTATTTAAGTCACTCAAATAATTGTCATGCCACAAGCAGCGTTGTGATTAAAAGAACTGATGACAATGACAATGAATTAATACATTGTATAACCTTAGATAAATAAGCAAAAGAAAATAATATAAGAAAAATCGATTTTATTAAGGCTGACATTGAAGGATCTGAGCGTTATATGCTTATGGGTGCAACTGAAATATTAAGAAATTTTTCTCCTCGGTTGGCTATATGCAACTATCACTTTCCGGATGATCCAATAGTTTTAAAAAAAATTATATTAAAAGCAAATCCAAAATATATTATCTACCAAACCTCACATAAACTCTTTGCTCATGTACCTTATTGAATAATATTTGCACCTTTTTATCATTCCAACTTATTTAAAATTACAAATGACTGAAGTGAACAAGATTATAAATTCACCTTTAGTGTCAGTAATTGTCACATCATTTAATCAGTCAAAAACAATTGAACAAGCACTCGATTCTATACTTTCTCAAAAATGCAATTTCCCGTTTGAAATTATAATCGGTGATGATTTTAGTACAGATAAATCCCAGATCATTTGTAAAAAGTATCAGCAAAATTATCCAAATATATTCCCTATATTTCAGCAGGAGAACGTGGGAGTTGCTGCAAATTTTGCATTAAGTGTTATGCATGCCAAGGGTAAATATATAGCTGTATGCGCCGGAGATGATTTTTGGCATAATCCTGACAAGATGCAAATGCAAGTAGATTTTCTTGAAAATCATCCAGATTATGGTTTAATATATTCTGATTATGATAAGTTTAATATAAAAAACAATAAAATACTAAAGAACTTCCTGGCAACTTCTCACAAAAAAATATATCAGGGTGCCGGATTGATTGGATTATTTTTCGATGGGAAGGTCCCTGCCCTAACTGTAACAGTAATGTTTAGGAAAGAATTGTTTGATAAGTACGTTCCTGCAAATGACTATATAAAATATCGTTTCACAATTGAAGATTGGCCTACCTGGCTTATATTATCAAAATATTCAAAAATAAAATACCTTCCTGTTTCAACAGGTACTTATCGTTATGGTCATGAATCGATTAGTAATCCATTAGATTATGAGAAAATTATAATAAGATATGAAAAAGAACATTTTATGTATAAATATCTGTGTAATTATCTACCAGATGATCTTCAATATAGTGAACCTAGATTTCTTATACAAGAAAATAAAATTCTTTTAAATTTAGCTTACAAAAAATTCGATTATCGGAATGCTAAGAAATTTTCTCGAAAAATGGTTAAACTTGGGTCAAAAGATTTAAAAGTACATTTTGCACAATTTTGGGCCACGTTTATGTTTTTTGCTTATATGAAATATATAAGGCAGCAGTTAAATTATAGATTATATTTTCTTTATTAAATGCCTGCTTATGAGAGAATGGTCCTCAATTACTTTTGATTTTTTAAATCAATATAGCGTTATATTTGAGGTTGGTAGCTGTTCAATTACTTTATAATATTGCCAAATCTTTACATGAATGATCAGACTGAGTATAATAATTCCTGTATATAATTCAGAAAAATACCTAACAAAATGTTTAGACAGTCTGCTTGAGCAGGATATTCCGATGCATGAAACAGAGATTATTATCATTAATGACGGATCGACTGATAAAAGTGCGGAAATTGCTTTGTTATACAAGAAAAAAATTCCGAATTTTGAGTTAATCTCTATTGAGAAAACAGGAGTTGGATCCGCCAGGAACATAGGGATCAACCATTTAAAAGGAAATTATTTATTCTTTTTAGATTCTGACGATTATATCA
>CAZSYK010000080.1:0-4823 GCA_964610685.1 uncultured Eubacteriales bacterium | reverse complement strand
CTGAACATATCAAGAATCTCCTCGAAAAGATTTCTCATATTTCGCCTCCGCTCTCTATTATCAGAATTATTTCAGTACTTTAATCCCCTTAGCACGTGCTCTTTATGTAACAGTATATGTCCGGATAATTTATTGTAGCTTAATACCATGGAATTCGAGCATCGTGTTTTTGCGATCTGTTTCAGGATTCGAAAAAAGTTTCCTCGATCACTTTGAATATTTTGAATAGCGATTGACACTGGTAAGTGGAAAAGATATAATAATTCACGTAATAAGACTATGTCTCATCTACTAAGACGGAGGGATTGATATGGATCCTTCAAAATATCTTAATCAGTCTATTCTTCGCTCTCTTCAAATACTTGAATCATTTACAGTTTCCACACCTCAGATGACCATCCCTGAAATTTCAAGGAAGGTCGGACTTCATCGAAGTACCGTTCACCGTTTTGTCGTAACACTTGAAAGTGAAGGCTGGCTCAGAAAGATACCCGGAACTGAAAAGTTTTCGCTGGGAATTAAACTTCACACCCTCGGAAACATTGCCGGACAAGGTTTTTCCTCAGTAGAAACCGTACGGCCATTTCTTGAGGCATTGGCAAGGAAAACAGGTGAAACGGTTATCCTCTCAATGTTCGACAGCGGCGCTGCTGTTTGTGTCGACAAGATAGAATCATCTCAGAGGTTGAAGATTTCCTCGGAGATAGGTCAGTATTTTCCCCTTCATGCCGGGGCGACGGGGTTTGCGGTGCTCCTTGGAATGCCTGAAAAGCAGGTCCGGGAATTTCTTTGGAGGGAACCTCTTCCTTCATTCACTTCAAAAACAGAAACAGACCCTCAGAAAATTTTCGAACGATATCTCTTATGCAGGGAAAAGGGATATGCAGTCTCCACAGGAGCGGTTGATCCGGGTGTGACTGCAGTTGCTTCTCCTGTTTTCTTTCCTCTGGAAAAAACTTTCGGCAGTGTTGGTATTACCATGCCCGAGAATCGTACCGAAGAAATGCCCCTCCGCCAGCGAATAGACGAAGTGATTGGAACTGCGAGAGCGATAGCGGAAAAGATCGGCTTTGCAGCTAAATAGATACAAGAAGCTGATCTCCCAGCGCATGAAATACGAAACATAGGGGGATTCACTTTTCTTGCTTTGGAAGGAGGTGAAATGTGGATGGAAGTCATTCCCGGCTCTCTTTTGGTGTTTTGGGGTTTGTTCGCTTTTCTTTGCCTGCTGCCGGTTTCAGTACTGTTTTTCCGCAAAAAGAGATGATTTTTTAAGAGATTTACAACTTGAAAGGTGAGTGAATAGAGTGGAGCTTTCTGTAAGTATCGTTCTTTTTCTCGCACTGTTACTTCTAATAGGGGTGTTTGTCTCAAGGAAAATCAAAAATGAGGAAGACTGGTTTGTTGCCGGCAGGAATCTTGGAGTTGTGCCCCTTGTGGGAACATATTTCGCGACCATTATCAGCACAGTATCTGTTGTAGGGTATATGGGATATTACTACATTCACGGCTGGGGCGGATGGTGGAACTGGGCGGGAACAGGTCTGACGTCATTCATCGCTGCGCTTTGGTTTGCACGCCGCCTTCGCACATTCGGGCAGATCACCCTTCCGGATCTCCTGGAAGCACGGTACGGCAAGGCACAGAGCATACTTGGAGGCGTTGTCATACTTGTAGCTATGGTATTTTTCACCTGCGCCCAACTTGCCGGTTCCGCAGCAGTCGTCACGACTGCAATACCGAACATTGACAGAACTACGGCAATAATTGTCATAGGGGCGATTTTTATTCTTTTCACTGCCCTCGGCGGTATGGAAGCCGTTGCGTGGACAGACACTTTCTGCAGTGCGGTCATTCTCATAGGAGTCTGGATCCTGATGTATGTCGTTGTTGGAGAAGCCGGAGGAGTTGCCCAGATTCACAGGAAGCTTGCGGAGATAAAACCCACGGCGCTGGATCCCTTTGCAGGCGGGGCTATATCCTTTGGTGTGGCAATGTCGTGGTTTTTCACCTGGGGGCTTGGAAATTTCGGCGCTCCACAGTTCTCCACCCGCATATATGCTGCCAAGGACCCTGAAACAGCAGCAAAAAGCCAGGCATATGTTGCAGTGACTTTCATTTTCATCTATCTTCCCCTGATGCTTATTGCCCTTGCAGGCATCATCCTTGTCCCGGGCATAGAGAAGGCTGATACCGTAGCACCAACCCTGATCGGTAAATATATGAGCCCCTGGACCGGAGGTCTTATTATGGCCGGAGTCCTCGGTGCAGCAATATCAACAGCTGATTCAGTGCTTCTTCTCGCGGGAACCACATTTGTCAGGGATATCCTTCAGAAAGTTTCATCAAGGCAATATTCTCATGCAGCTCTGTTGAAGATTGCCCGGGTTACTACTTTGGTTATCGGTATAATAGCCATATTGAGCACTATCAACATGACAACCGGAGTTATGTGGATACAGGCAAACATGGTCGGCATCATGGGGTCGATGCTCTCCATTGTAGTGCTTGCCGCTTTTGCATGGAAAAGAGCGAACAGCCAGGGCGGAATGGCTGCCATGATCGTTGGTCTCCTGACCGCAGTGATTTGGGAGTATCTGAAGCGCCCAATGGGCTGGTTCCCCATTCTTCCTTCGCTTTTGACAGGTCTGGTTGCACTGGTTGTGGTAAGCTTAATAACTCCGCCGCCCCCGAAAAAAATCATAGACCAGTTTTTTGGGGAAGGTTCCGTAAAGTAGGGGTGAGGCGGGTAGTTTTTTGGAAAATATGAAACTTGCAGGGAGGTTTCTTGTTTGAAAGCAGATCTAGTTATTAGAAACGGTCAGATTTTCACCAATGGTGTTTTTTTCATGGGCGGAATAGCGGTGAAGGGCGGCAAGACGGTGGCAATCTGCGAGGACAGGTATCTCCCGGAGGCGGAGACGGTTCTCGACGCCGAAGGCAACCCGGTGCTGCCGGGAGTGGTGGATACCCACGTCCATGTGCGGGACCCGGGGCACAGGGAGCGGGGAACTTTTGTCACCGAAACGAAGGCCGCCGCTGCGGGAGGGGTTACCTGCTTCCTTGAGCACCCTATTTCCTCGCCTCCCCCCTACTCTCCTGAAATACTCAGGAACAGGGTCCGGGTGGCCGCTCCCCAGGCCCTGGTGGACTATGCCTTTTTCGGAGCCGCCGGCGCCGAGTTTCCCGACGAGGTGGAGAAGGTGGCCAGGGAGGGGATCGTGGCCTTCAAAACGTTCCTCCACGAGGCGCCCGAAGGCCGGGACGAGGAGTTCCGGGGGCTCACCATGGCCAACGACGGCGAGATCCTCGACGGTTTCCGGGCAGTGGCGAAAACAGGACTCATCCTCACGATCCACGCTGAGAACAATGACATCATCCAGCGGCTGATCCGGCAGTTCCGTGCCGAGGGGAAGGTGGGCTTCGAATACCACTACAAGTCCCGCCCTCCCATTTCGGAGATCGAGACAGTGGCAAAGCTCCTGATGTTCGCAAAGGAGACGGGCACCAGGGTCAGCTTCGCCCACATCTCCACCCCCGAGGCGGCGGAGCTCGTGAAGCGGGCGAAGCTGGACGGCATGGACGTCTACCTGGAGACCTGCCCCCACTATCTGTTCCTCACGGAGGAAATGATCGACAAGTATGGTCCCTACGCGAAGGGCAACCCGCCCCTCCGCAGCAGGGAGTCCATGGAAAAGCTCTGGGATTATGTCAACGATGGTTCCGTGGACTTCATCGGCAGTGACCATGGTCCCTTCCTCGTCTCGGAGAAGGAGAAGGGAATGAAGGACATTTTCACCGCCGCCGCAGGGCCTGCCTGCATCGAGATGACCCTTCCCCTCATGCTGACCGCCGTGCGGAACGGCAAGCTTTCCATGAGGCGAATGGTGGAGCTTCTCTCCGAGAATCCGGCCCGGGTCTTCGGTCTATGGCCCCGGAAGGGAGCCATCCGTGTAGGCGGTGACGCGGATTATGTCATCGCGGACATGAAAAACGAATACACGGTGAACAACAAGGATTTCGTGACCCACTCCAGGGACACGTCCCCCATGTACAACGGGTTCCGCCTCGTCGGCAAGCCGCTGCACACCATCGTCCGGGGCAGGATCATCATGAAGAACCGGGTGATCGACGACTCCGCCGAAGGCTGGGGCAACGTCGTCCCGCCGGACTGGGATGCAGTAAAAAAGACCTGATAAGGTGATTTTCTTCAGCAAAGATAGATTTACGCAGCGAAGTGAACAGGAAATCCTGCAGGAATAAAGCCGTCTTTGCCGAATCAACAGAAGGTGGCTTCCGGTATTCTTGACCGTTTGTTTTGTTGTTAAGAAGAGGAGACCGGAAGTCATCTTCCGTGTTGTCCGGTTTTGATGTATCATATGTGTAATATCATATATTTCCACTATAAAGAGGAGAAAATTGCAATGAAAAAGGTACATGGAATATTTGCCCCTATAGCAACAGCTTTTGATGCTTCCGGCGAAGTGGATTACTCCGTTTTTGCCGAGAATACGGTGTCTTTCGGCGCCACGAAGCTGTCCGGCCTTGTGGTGCTGGGCAGCAACGGAGAGTTTACGCTCCTTTCCCACGAGGAGAAGGTGAAGCTCGTGGAGACGGCGAGAAACCACCTGCCCGCCGACAAAATGGTGATCGCCGGCACAGGCTGCGAGTCCTTCAGGGAGACCCTGCAGCTTACAAAGGAAAGCGCCGCTGTCGGAGCCGATGTGGCCCTGGTGGTGACCCCAAACTACTACAAGAAGGACATGAACGAGGCCGCTCTCGGGAAGTTCTACACCATGCTGGCCGACGCTTCTCCCATTCCC
>CAZSYK010000079.1:0-4879 GCA_964610685.1 uncultured Eubacteriales bacterium | reverse complement strand
TAAAATGAAAAAGATTAATATCTACATATGGTGCAGCAAAAATCAAATGCCTATATTATTAAACTATTTTTTAAATAAAAACTGTAATTACACTCTTATTTCTTGGCACAAAACAAATCCCATTCCGGCGTGCAATAACAAATATCTGAGCGATACGGAATATTGCCTGTTTTTTAGAGAAAAAGGAGTGAAATTGGGCGGAGATTTTCACTCGAAATTTACATACTATATAACTTCTTTAAACACCAAAGACAAAGCAAAGTATAACCATCCGACTGTTAAGCCGCTGAAAATAATTAAGAATTTCATAAAAAATTCGAGTAACGAAAACGATACAGTTCTAGACTGCTTCTTAGGTTCAGGAACTACTGCTGTTGCCTGCATAGAAACAAACAGGAATTATATTGGCTTTGAAATTAATGAAAATTACTATAATACCGCCTGCAAACGTGTAAGCGAAGCGAAAAATCAGGTGAAATCATGAACAACCAAGAATTAATAAATCAGTTACTTCATGATTTACAAAAATATTCAGACATGCAAAACGATTTATACATCCAAAAGTGTGAAGCTCTTCGGACTTTATATAGCCGCGAAGATGATATTTCCCACGCTTTGGGAATCAATCTTGAAATTCGAAAGAGAATAAATGTAATGCTGCCAAATCAAAGTTTAATGATAAACGAGAGGAAACGGTTACTCAAAAAATATTGGCAGACATTTTTGTATGCTGCACCATACGATTTTCACTCATATCTACTTTATATGGAGAAAGACAGAGAACCTCAAAAGCGATTTTATCAGCCGAGACTTAAAGTTTTGCGCTCTGTTGTTCGTGATTTGCAAGATCTGGCAGATGGGAAATTAATGAGATTAGCGCTTTCAATGCCACCGGGAACCGGAAAATCCACAATCGGAATTTTTTATATAACGTGGTTAATGGGCAAAGATCCGCTAAAGCCAAATGTAGCCACTGCTTATGCCGATAAATTAACACGCTCATTTTTTGACGGAGCACTTCAAATAATAAAAGACCCGGAATATAAATTTTTAGAAATTTTCCCAGATTCACCACTTGTTGCAACAAATTCAAAAGATGAAACCATAGATTTAGCGAAAATAAAAAGATTTAAAACACTTACCTGCCGCTCAATTGACAGCGGTCTTACTGGAGCTACTCGTTGTGAAGTTTTAGCGTATGCAGATGATATGGTTTCTGGTTCCGAAGAAGCGTTAAACCGAGAACGAATGGATATTCTATGGACTAAATTTTCAAATGATTTTATGTCCCGCATGAAAGAAAACTGCAAAATGCTGATAATCGGCACAAGGTGGTCTATTCACGACCCGATCGGAAGATTAGAGCAAAGATACTTTGACGATAAAAAATCAAAATTTGTAAAGCTTCCGGCACTTAATATTCATGGGTTTTCTAACTTTGAATACGATTACGGCGTTGGTTTTTCTACGGATTATTTTTCAAACCTAAAAGAAAATATGGATGACATCTCTTGGCGGTCAATTTATATGCAAGAGCCTGTTGAGCGGGAGGGTTTACTTTATTCTGAAGATGAACTCCAATATTTCTTCGAGCTTCCGAAAGAAAAACCGGATGCTGTTATTGCGGTTTGCGATAGTAAAGGCCAAGGAAAAGACTACGTTTGCACTCCGTGTGGGTATATTTATGGCAATTCGGTTTATATTCCCGAAGTCGTATTTAATAACGGACTGCCTGAAATCACTAAACCTTTGGTTGCAAATTTATGCGTTAATAATAAAGTGAGCCGTATGGATGTGGAATCCAACAACGGCGGGGATTACTACGCTAAAGATGTTGACGAGCAAATAAAAAAGAGCGGAGGGCATACATCCATTCGAACATTTTTTACTTCAAATAATAAAATTACAAAAATTGTAACCGAAAGCGATTTTGTAAAAAAGCATTTTATTTTCCTTCACAAATCAAAGCAAAACCTAGAGTACAAACGCTTCATGCAAAATCTTTTAGGGTTTACAGTTACCGGAAAAGCAAAGCATGACGATGCACCTGATGCAGTCGCCATGCTTAGTCAACTTACTAAAGATTTGTCCAGCTTATCCATTAAAATTTTGAATAGAAAAAATTTACCGTTTTGATTAAAATTCGGTATAATTAAATCAAATTTTAACTAATTGAAAGGTTTTATGAATGATATGAAAAAATGGAATTTCCAAAATGATTTTATACATCTAAATGAAAAACCTTTATTCAGATTAACCAACGAGGAGTTATATAAATTTGGTAGTTCTGCATGGGTTCTGAACACCGCAAAAGGGCTATATTATAATAAATTTTGCTCATTAGATGACAAATGTGAATCAGAAAATAATATATATCTTTGTGATGGGAAAAGTAATAAGTTAGTATTAAAAAATGCTATAATACTTGGGACATTATGCAATAAATATTTCATAGTTATATATTCAGCCGAAAAAAAATTTGATTATTTAATAGATACTCGGGGAGAAATATTTCGTCTCGGACAAAACAAAGAAAAAACATATTATTCACCCGGAGCTTATAAAATTAAAAAAGATGTGAAAATGGGAAATTTTGTTGTTGGGAATAAGTATAAAATTAGTTACATAAAAAGAACAATTCTTGATGAATATTTCGAAAAAATGAAACCACTTAAAAATTTAAAAATAAACAAAAAATATAAAGAGTTTTTAAGTAAAAATAAAAATAATGATCTAAAATATTTTTATTTAACATTAAATAATAGTAAAGCAGGATCTATATCTAAACTCATAACCGAAAATATTAAAGAATATGAAATAATACCTAATATTTTTGAAGACGATGAGACATTGAATATACGAATTGAAATAAATGATAAACTAATTTCAAATAAGGCAACAGACTATTTAGAGTCAAAATATTTAACTTTAAGAAATTATTGTATGTATAATATCCATATTGGGAAATATGTACAGGCATTAGATATTCCCAATGATAAAAAGAATAATTATCAATTTTGGTTTTGTATTCCTAATGAATCTGAGATGACTATGTTAATTCAAATTAATAACACTTTAAAAAATATTCTTAAAATAGACGACGATAATAAATTATATGCAAAAGTATTCAAACCTTTTTTAAAGCTGATTGGCAACGGCAATATAGACGAATTAAAACGAGAAAATAATTATTTTGAACAATTTAGATTTTCATGGCCTACTCATGATAATAATTTAAATAAACGTAGCTTACTTAATCGAATTAACTTATTAAATCAAATTATGGATGAAAAATATACTGTTGAAAGAATAGAAAACTTAGACGCAACTGAAATAGAATGTTTACTACAAATTGGATACCGTTCTACAAAAAAGATATTTAAAAACGAAATAATGAAATATGAATCAAGTTTGATTGACAAAATGATATCGTCTGGAGTTTATATTCCAAAATGGAAAAGTGAAGCGCAATTATTTTCTTTGGTACACAAATATTATAAAGATGCAATTTTTCAATATAGAACATCGTGGTTGTTAAATCAATCGTTAGATATTTACATTCCCTCATTAAATATTGGGATTGAGTATCAAGGACAACAACATTATACTCCTATAGATTACTTTGGGGGTGAAGAAACATTTATTGAATATCAAAAAAGAGACAAAGTTAAGTATAAGCTATGTCAAGATAATGGTGTAAAATTATTATATTGGAAATACGATGAAGTAATAAGCAAAAATAATTTAAACAAGAAAATCAGTTTGATTTTGATAGAGTAGAAATTAGATAAAATTGTTCACTTGAAAAATTTCCCATATGTGATAAAATAAAATCAATCTAATAAACAGAGCTTTTTCGAGAGCCAAATTACCTTAATAAGGTTTTTTGGTTCTCTTTTTTGCGTGGAGGTGAAAAAGTGCAGAATCTTTTTGGGCGAAGTGTGATATATACCTCAACTAATAATTTAAATATAAACTCAGTTGTGAAAATCGTGAATGGCGCTATGCTTCGGCACGAAGAAAATAGCCGCCAAATTGAATATTTGGAAAAGTATTTCACAGGCAAACAGCCGATACTGGAGCGAAATAAAGTTATTCGTCCTGATGTAAACAACAAGCTCGTAATAAATAACGCATATTCAATCGTTCGTAATGTAAATGGATATTTTTTAGGCGAACCGATTAAGTACGCATCAAAATATGAAGATAACAGAGAAGAAGTGGAAACACTCAACAATATGATAGATTCAATTGATAAAGCCTGCGGAGATACTCAGCTTGGCGAGTGGCAATCAATTTGCGGAACTGCGTACAGGTTAGTTTGCGTAAATGAAGACGCGGAATCACAAGATAAAGAAATATCGCCATTTTCCATGCCCGTACTGAACCCCAGATACACGGTAGTAATCTATTCATCAGAAGTAGAAAATAAGCCGATTTTAGCCTTTACATACTGCAACATTTTAGATGATAATGGCAACACTGTAGGCAGAAAATACACAGTTTATGATAAAACATATCAGTACATTTTTGAAACTAAAGGAGTAAACACACAGATAAAACCTGAAGATTTAGTAAAAGGCTATCCAAAACCTCATATGCTGGGAATTGTTCCGATAATTGAGTATCCAAATAATCAATGGCGGCTTGGTGATTTTGAAACAGTACTGACTATCCTTGATGGGCTTAACAAACTTCAGTCTGACAGATTAAATTCAGTTGAGCAGCTTGTGAATTCAATACTTGTGTTTGTAAATTGCGAGCTTAAAGACGAAACTCAAAACCCGGATAAAAAAAGTGACTTCGAAAAGCTAAAGGAACAACTTGCAATCTCAATCACTTCAAATTCAGGGCAGCCCGCGGACATTAAATTTGTAAA
>CAZSYK010000078.1:0-4931 GCA_964610685.1 uncultured Eubacteriales bacterium | reverse complement strand
GCAGACAGATTCACCTCGTACTTTTTTACAGGCATAATCGTAACTTGTTGTGTATTGCGACACAAAGTTGCGAATAATATTCCTTTTATACATGTATTAGATGTTACAACATACTAGTAGAAAATTATTCCTTAAAAAATTAGAATTTTATTATCTTAGATTTTGTTTCTCAAAAAAATATTTACAGTGAAGCGGTGACAGACATGGCTGCAAATATTTTCACAAATCAGTCGGTCACAAAAACAAAATGGACTCTGACGAAATAAAAGAGAAACTTGGTATTGATGATGATGGTGATTACCGTATCAACCCGGACACCGGCATTGTTGAAAAAGAAGGGATTTTCGGGTGGAATGAAACTGAAACTCGTATCAATGATGAAGGTGATATTCAAGAGAAAGGATTTTTTGGATGGGTGGACACCGATACTCGTATTAATCCTGATACAGGAGTTGTTCAAGAGAAAGGGATTTTCGGACACAACGACACAGATACAAGAATCAATCCTGACACTGGCGTCATCCAGGAAAAAGGTTTTTTGGGTTGGGTTGATACCGAAGAAAGGATTAATCCAGAAACCGGGGAGCATGAAGAAAAGGGTTTTTTGGGCTGGTACAAGAAATAAAATAAACATATCCCCAAGGGGATAGAAAAATGGATGCATCTTTGAGGGTGTTTTTATGAGTATAATTGATAAAAACACCAATGCATAAACAAAGCTTTTGAACCGTTCACAACTCAAAATTTGAAAATATTTCTATTTCACGTTAGCAAGAAATCAATACCTTTGCTTTAGCATAAATAATGCTGATTAAATCGGGTATTGTTATTTTTTAGATAAAATGATGAGATGATTAGTAGAATAATTTGCGAAGCATTATTTCATCGTTGTATGTTATGCCCATATATTATACAATGGCCAGCTGGATTATGCATAAACCTATGACTTTAGATACATATACTTTCAATAATTTTTTTTGAACGATAGAAGTGAAAAAAGAATTAAGACTTATTATACAACCTAAAGTAATTGACCATCTTGGTATTAAGATGTATCAAAAGCCTGTGGACGTTATTTCGGAGTTTGTTGCCAACGCCTGGGACGCTGACTCTGAAATAGTTGAAATTGACGTTAACAGCGATAATATCACAATACGTGATAAAGGCATAGGAATGACTTTTTCTCAGTGCCAAGATTTTTTTCTGACAGTTGGTAGAGATCGGCGAAAAGAAACTGGAGCAGAGATTTCTGAAGAAAAAAAACGACCAATTTTAGGACGAAAGGGTATTGGTAAATTTTCCGGCTTCGGTATCGCAAAAACAATAGAAGTTAGGACCATTTCTAAAGCAGATGGGGAGTTAACAGTTTTTGAAATGGATATTCGTGAAATCCTCGAATATGACGCAAGAGAAGAATCAAAAAAACCAATTAAGGTTTTAATGAATGAACCTCCTTCTATCGAAAAAACAAAGCAACACGGAACTACCATAGTTTTAAAAGGAGTTGATTCGACTTCTATTGATATAGAAGTGTTCAAGACAGAATTGGCTAGGCGTTTTTTATTGTCTCAAATTTCAGACAATTTCACAATAAAAGTAAATAACCATACTTTACCGGATAATTTTTCGACCGAACTGGAATTTGTCTTTCCAAGAGACCTGACAGAAGAAGATAAGAAGAAATTTTTTGATTCAATTATTATAAATAGTGACGGATGGGCTACAGAAACACTTCTCAAATATGAGATTAGGTGGCGAATAGGTTTTTTCGAGGAACCCATTGAAACAGAAGAGTTAAGAGGAATCTCAATTTTTGCAAAAGGTAAGATGGCTCAAAAGCCTTTTTTCTTTGATATTTCTGGAGGCATATCAGGACAGATGGGGTTAGAGTATATAACAGGGCAGGTGATAATGGATTTTATTGATACAGGTGATAATGATTTAATAGCAACTGAACGTCAAAGGATAAATCTCCAGACAGAATTAGGAAGGCATATTAAGAGTTGGGGTATTATAAAAATAAAACATTTAAGTTCTATTTGGAAACAAAGAAGGTCGGAAAAAAAATTACAGGAGCTTGAAGATAAGTTAGCCGGATTCAAAGATCGTTTGGATGAACTTCCTTCCTCCGAAAGAAAAACAGTAAAATCGGTTTTGATAAAAATTGCATCATTCGAAAGATTGGGCAAAAAAAGATATTATGATTGGTGTAATGATATTTTATCCTCATGGGAAATGGGAAGATTAAAAGAACTGATACATAAAATATCCGAAACACCTGATTTAGATGAAAACAAATTTTTAGAAATGCTTTCAGAAGCTGATGTCCTTACCGCACTGAACATTGCCGAATCAGTTAAAACTAAAATTCTTGCCATTGGGGAATTAAAACAACGAGTTCAATCAAGACAACTAGAAAATAAAGTTCGTGATTTTATCTACGAACATCCCTGGGTTATCCACCCGAAATGGGAAAGATTCCAAAAGGAGAAAAGTGTTGAGAGTATTATTAACGAAATTGGAATAAAACACCTCTCCGAGCCGGCTTTTAATGGTCGAGTTGATTTAGCCCTTTCTGCCGGAAATCAATTATTGCTTATAGAGTTTATGCGACCGGAAATTGAAATCGATTTTGATCATCTGGATAGAATTAACTATTATGTGATGGACATTCGAAATAGACTTGCAAAAGAAACGGCTTGCCAAATAAAAAAGTTAGATACCGCATATGTTGTTGCTGATACAAAAAAAGATTCGGAATTAATTCATTCTAGAATAAATCAATTGGAAGTTGACAACATTCTAGTTATGACATGGAATACCCTCATTGAACAAGCTTTGAAACAATGGGGTGATTATTTAAAATTGTTGAAAGCAAGAAATCCTACTGACAAACGGATACAAGATTTGTAATTATGGAATTACTGGCAATTGATATTTTTAGCGGAGTAGGCGGCCTGACAGAGGGAATGCATCAAGCCGATTTTAAAACAAAAATTGCTTTTGAGATTGATGAAATAGCATCAAAAGCATATCATATGAATCATCCCGATACATCCATTATTACAAAAGATATACGTAAAGTTACCATTGCAGAAATCAAACGAACACTGAACGGCAGGCAAATTCATTTATTGGCAGGCTGTCCTCCCTGCCAGGGATTCAGTTCTATTAGACGACTGAACAGATCGCAACCTGTAGATGATGAGCGAAACACTCTGATTATGGAATACATAAGGCTTGTAAAAGCCTTGAGGCCTTATACCATTATGCTTGAGAACGTCCCAGGTCTTGTACATTATGATTTATTTAAAGAAGCAAAGCGAATTCTGGAAGAAGACCTAAAATATTATATTGACTATAAAATTGTTAATGTAAAAGATTACGGGGTTCCACAAAATAGAAAAAGATTGGTGTTGGTTGGATCAAGGTTAGGAGAAATACATGTGGCGAAACCAACATACGAAAAAAAAACTGTACGGCAGGTAATCGGCAATTTGCCTTCACCTGAACAATCAAAAGACCTAATTCATAAAATCTATCCCATTCATACACCGGAAGTTCAGAAACGCATAGAAATGACTCCAAAGAACGGCGGCAGTCGAAAAGATTTACCTCAAAAATATTTATTAAAATGCCATCAGGTAGAAAATATTGGTTTCAATGATGTGTATGGCAGATTGCGTTGGGACGATTACTCCTCTACGATCACGGGTGGATGCCTGAATCCGTCAAAAGGCAGATTTTTACATCCGGAACAAAACCGTTGTATTTCAGCAAGAGAGGCAGCGATGTTGCAGTCATTCCCGCCTGAATATAAATTTCCAACGAATATTCCCAGAGTAAATCTGGCTTTAATGATTGGAAATGCTCTACCGCCTGTTTTCAGTTATATACAATCAAAAAACATTCATCAACACATTATCAAGCATCTTGGCTAATTTTTTTTAAACAAGAATACCGTCAGGGATCAATTATGAGAGATGGATACTGTTTATTTAAATATCTGATTGAGGCTTAAAAATAGGAGGAAATCCAGTCGGGTTCCATAATTGAAATAAAGAAAACCACTATCGGTAAATTCTGTATCTTTGAGTATGGATGTTTTGACAAAAGACCAGAGACGAAAAAACATGCAGGCCATAAAAAGCAGGAATACCCAAATTGAGGAATTACTTGCGAAAGCTTTATGGTCAAAAGGATACCGATACAGAAGAAACAGTAAAAAAATCTTTGGCAAACCTGACTTCACGTTCTGCCGGTATAAAATCGCCATCTTCTGTGACAGTGAATATTTTCACGGTAAGGACTGGGAAACACAGAAGCTCAGAATAAAAACAAACACCGCTTTCTGGCAAAACAAAATCGAAGGCAATATCGAAAGAGACCGCATTGTAAATGAAACATTACTGAATAACGGATGGAAGGTAATTCGTTTCTGGGGCGGGGATATAAAGAAAAATTTAGACCTTTGTCTTGAGAAAATTGAATCAGCTATAGATACCCGGAAAAAATGAATTTATATTCTGAAATAAGAGAGATTATTAAGATCCAGCCCTTTAAGGATGAAAATAATATACAGGCTTACGTGACCCATTATCTGCATAACTCCGGTAACGGCATAAGCGGTTATTTTGCGGATCCCGCAATAAAATACCTTTCCGGATACGATTTTTTTAAACAAAAGAAACTTGATTTAGAATGGGACATCCCGTTCCCTTCACCCCGTAAACCCGCATTCAGCTTCATTGACCTGTTTGCCGGTATCGGCGGGATAAGACTGGCTTATCAAAAAGCCGGAGGAAAATGCGTTTTTTCTTCCGAGTATAACAAATTCGCCAAGGTTACCTATGAAGCCAACTTTGGGGAGATACCGTTTGGAGATATTACCGTGATTGATGAAAAAAGTATTCCCGATCATGATGTCCTGC
>CAZSYK010000077.1:0-4959 GCA_964610685.1 uncultured Eubacteriales bacterium | reverse complement strand
ACCATCGCACGACACCTTCAACCGGGTCTTCTCATCGATTGATCCCCACGCCTTTTGGATAGATCACCAATTCATTTCAAAACAATGTTTTCGTAGCCAACGTTCCCAAGGCCCCATCTTATAAGGATGCAAGTTTTCCATGTCTTCAGGCAATTGGAACAACGGCAAGTAGTTCAATCCCTCAGGACTGGTCACATAATAAAAGCCTTTAAATGAATCTTCCCTGGATTCCGGAAACGACAGTCCTATAAACCTGCTTCGCCGCCATAGCGACTGCTCTTCAAAAGAAAGACTGGCATCCACCTGTTCGTGCCACCCGGGATACTTGAAAGTTTCCAGAAAATCAAAGAACACCTGCGCATTATAGACCGTAGTTCCCTCATATATAGGGAAAAAGAGCGTAACCCGTCCCTTGGCTTGATTTTCAGAACCATAGAGGGTTAACCGTTGCGTGTAATCGTTGAACACCCGGCTCTTATCATATTCTATTTCGATCGGAATATTTTTTCCATTCGTGTCAAAAACGGCAGCCACATATTGCCATGCCGTTTCACCGGGAGGCAGATTTTCCGCATCCTTCAATCCAGGCAATGTGTTAGCGGGACTCACAAGGACACGCGTGTCTTTTTGTTCGATGTTGGTTTGAACCTCATTTAATGTTAACGCGCCCAGTTGACCTGCCAATTCATACACACTTTCTGTCTGCCAGAACCGCAGCATCATTAAAGGAATTATTATGACCGACAGCACAATCCCGGAGAATATAGCCATATTCCTTATCGGCTTTAAGTGGATGATTTTTCCGCTTGTTACCTCATTTTTTACCGGCATATCACGCGAAGTAAACAGGACTGACATCAAGATTTTTAAAACCGTTCTACCCAGGTGACTAAAACAAAATAGAATTCCCAAGAAGGGGATAAAAATAAGGTAGACAATCATTCGATATTCATAATTTATACTTGGGTAGCCGGAAAACCAAATTAACAATCCGGTCAACCCCAAGGCCTTCTTCAAGTGAGTGCCGCTTAATCCGAGTAATCCCGCCGCCACGAATCCCAGCCCCAGGAAACGAATACCTTCCGATAGTATTTTGTGACCGGAAAACAAAATGCGCAGGAAACGGGGGAAATCAGCCCTGACCCATGAGAACTCTACCCGGAGGGCCCACGGCATTTCATATAAGGCAGCCACAGCCCGCCATGCTCTTGCTACGATGTCCGCGGGGAATTTTAGAATAACATCCCGCATTAAAAGACGCTGGAAGCGGGCATATTCGGCGCCGGTGAAATGCAAACCCGGGTTCTGGAGAAACGGCGCCGCAGTGTCCCCCATGGCATGCCTATATTCCATCGATCCCGGGTTAACCATGGGGGTATGTACGGCCAATCTTCGCGAAAACACATTGGCCTGGCTGTACAAACCGGAATCTGTCCAGACCAAGAAATCGTAAGAAGCGCCACCGAAACCCAACCGCGACTCCACTTCTTCTGAAAGGCCTTGGAAAAAACCATGTGCTGACGCCTGATTCCCTTCGAGCGCCATACCTCGGAAGATCGGCCGCGCCAAAGGGAAAAAAACAAACAGTAGCAGGCCCACCGAAATCAATCGTAAACGCCATGAATGGGATCCTTCCTGCGTGCCGGAAAATAAAAGGGCGAGAATGGCCGGTGGAAGACAAATGATCATATCCTGCCGGAATCCAATGCCTATACCGCATAAGAAACCTAGCAATACGGTCAGGCCGAGCAGACCGCACTTAGAGGTTGAACACGCAATCAGTTTCATTAGAACGCAGATAATGAGAATAATAAAAGGGGTCTTCGCAAAATCACGCAAATTGATGCTGGCATAAAGCATCTCGGGGGAAGAACAGACCAATATCGTCCCGATCAGGCTTGCCATTCGCCCTAATCCGTTGCGGAACAGGAGATATAAAGCACCCGCACTCAGGGCATAGAGGCAAGAGGCGTATATCAATAGCGTTCCCACGGAAACCCCGAATATCCGCCAAAACCAGCCAACCACATAAAGATGGTATAGATAGGAAGACTCGGGGAAACTGGAAACAGGCACGACATTGACATTATCAGGGATATTTGCCACATCAAAGGAGTCAGTCTGTCTTGTTATAAATTCTTTCAGCCCAGAAATCTTATCCGGTGAGGCTGTTCCCAACCCGTACCCCCCTGCGAAAAATACGGATGGGTAAAACATACTCATCGTAATGGGAATAGGGTGATCCAGGGGGTCCTCAAGAGAATGCCCATATATCGTGCACAAGTAAAAAGCGATTAAGGTTGCCATGACAAAAAAAAGAATTTCGCCCCCCAAAGCAAATTTGTGGTTTTTCGTCTTGTACAAAAGATAATGTGAAATGCTTTCTACTATTCCGTAACGGGAAATCATTCAACGCCCTACTATTTCTTTTAACGAACGCCGGTTCAGTCAACGCCGCGCTTGTTTGACTACGGGGTAACTTTAACAGATAGTATAGCGTCTTTTCAGCCTTTCTTTTTAACGATAGCCGAAAGCGGTTATTAACGAATATGCGACAGATTATTGGGGATTCTTCAAGGTTTAAAGGCAGGAAGAATCGTTATAACCTGCCGTAAGTTTTTCACAGTATTTAAATACATCCTTCGCGATATTCGGAGCGTGTGGTCAGACTGCGACCAAATATTTGATTCACGGATACAAACATGGCAAAATTCCCTTGGTGAAATGACTTGAATATCGATTTTGTTGCCTTAGGCATGATGAAGAGGTATCGGCTGGCTTGTAAGTTTGCCCATTCATGCATACTTCCGCCACGCAAGCATTTGAGCGCCAATCCTTTCTGTCCGTAACTATCCTTAAAAGAGAAATGCTTCTTCCTTTTGCCACTTGTACGATATAACCCAAGCGGATTCCGTAAACGTGTCTCCAGACGACTATAAAATTCTATTTTTAAATCCTCCGCACCGCCTCCCCATATCAAGGAGGTACCGTTGCAGTTACTATTCCCCGAATTCCCTGCTGCCTCCTCATGATTTGCTTCAATTAGCATCCTGTGTGCGCCAATGGAACGGGGTAAGCGTTTTCGTTCTGGATGCCATCGCAGAAAAATACACAGAAGAAAAAACCTGGGACTACATCCGCCAAACCGCGCCGAACATGATTGTGTCCGTAACCGGGCTGGAATTTTTCGGTGACGACATGAAATGCATCGATCGGATGAAGACATTATTTCCGGATGTGCTGTGCGGCGTCTTCGGATTCTACCCTACCGGATTTACTGAAGAAGTCCTGACCAACAGTTCCGTCGATTTTATCTTAAGACGTGAGCCGGAACAACCTCTGTCAGATTACCTTCACGCGCTAGAGACAGGAACGTCTCTGGATACGGTGGCAGGTGTTGCCGGCCGCCGTCAGGACGGCACCATTTTTGTCAACCATGAACAGCGTCTCAAAGACCTGGATCTCCTGCCGTTTGCCGACTACACCCTGGTAAACCTCAAGCATTATGACGAGGCATTGTTTGGCAAGCGCTGCGCGGCAATTCTTGCTGCCCGCGGATGCCCTTATTCCTGTTCTTATTGCGCACCGACCTATGGACATTTTCTGGCAATCAAATCACCCGGAACTGTCGTTGCGGAAATAAAGCACCTTCTTGATTCAGGCGCGAAATCCATAAGATTTCTGGACGATACATTTACATTCAACCGGAACTGGGTCATAAATCTTTGCCGTGAAATTGTCAAACAAAGCATTTCAGTCCCCTGGTCCTGTCTCTCACGTGTCGATACCATTGATGAAGAAATGCTGGAATGGCTCTACAAGGCCGGATGCAGAAGAATTCTTGTAGGCATTGAAAGTTATTCCCCCCGTGTGCTCGAACATCTTAACAAGCGTATCGACCCGGCGAAAATCAATCAGCAACTGCGCCTGATCCGCAAGGCGGGAATACAAACCGTTGGTTTTTTTATGGTAGGCGGCCCCTTCGAAACGGATGAGGATTTTCAGGAAACGCTTCGGGGCGCCTTGAACGCCCCTTTGGATCTGCTGATAGCCGGTATCATGATACCTTACGCCGGCACCCCATTTTTTGAACAGCACAAAGAGGAACTCATTTTCAGTTTATTCCCCTACGAATGTGATTATAAAGATCCGAATATTTTGAAAAACGCCTACAAGCGCTACGATACCCTATACCTCCGTTTTTATTTGCGCCCCTCCATAATTTTCAGGCACTTTTTTTATTCGATCCGCCATCCGTGGTACGCAATTTCCATGCTGCAACGACTATTGTTATAAACGCCCCCCCGGTCTCTGTCGCCCGTTTTGTTCAAGATGCCGAGCGATCCTGCCGAATACGATGCCGCTTCTGACGCAAGCGCAGCCTTAGGCCAGCAGATTTATTTCGTGACAATGGCCAGGGCATTTTTCTCCGGCAATGCCGGGAATGCATTATGCGGTTCCGCTTGATACCAGTAGGCCACGGACGCCAGGTCATCCTGCAGGGGAAGATAGCGGCCTTCACTTTGCCATCCCAGACTTTGAATGGTCACGCGCATGTCCTGCTTGAAACACACTGGATCCGTTATATGCCACCGGTATTGTCCAAATCTCCGTTGAACGCCTTCAAAAGAAATGTGATGGAATCCGGTATAGGGGCTGCTGAAATTTTCGTATGTATATTTGTCGCCATCCTCCTTTTCATTATATCCGTAGGAGCCGCAGAAGTAATCCTCCTCCCCGGTACCGCAGATGGTGGGGAATTCTGTATCGCCGTCGATAAAAAACTTGATTTCACCTTCTCCCCACCAGCCCGGGCTGTTGGCGCCGTGCGCGAGATAGGTGCCCACATAGTGCCCCCGGCCCTTTATGCCGTCCACGATGGTATACACTGACTTTTCCGGCAGTGGATTGACTCTTCGGAACTGAGCATGAAAATAGGGGGCGTCTTCCGGCACGGAT
>CAZSYK010000076.1:0-5040 GCA_964610685.1 uncultured Eubacteriales bacterium | reverse complement strand
TATTTAACTATGTTTGACACCCGCTTAATATTTATGGGGGGAGTTTTATATGACAGAGAATTTTTCTACATTCTCATGCCAGGATAGTCAATTCAGAGAGTCGGTTTGCATTGATGCTTACAGAGTATACGATTCTTGCGCAGATAAAGATTGCCTGGAGAATTTGAGAGTTAATTTCAGCGAATCCTGTCAGCACATTATCGATCAAGCAACCAGCGTAAGAGTAAAAAATGTAAGTATTGTAACTACCTATATTGACTTGGAAGCCATTCCTTTTAGAAAAGGATATTATTCTGTAGATATGACATTCTTTTTTGAAGTTAATCTGGAGGTATTTGTTGCCCCGTCGGTTATGCCGGCATCGGTATCGGGATTGTGCGTATTTAATAAGAAGGTAATTCTTTATGGCAGTGAAGGAAATGTAAGGATATTTACTTCAAATTGTTCAGCTACTGATGCAGATATCCAAAATTCATCGTGCGGGAATTTACCCAAAGCTACAGTACAAGTAGCAGACCCCGTAGCTCTTTCCGCAAGACTATGTGATCCAAGAGAATGTTGCCATCAAATTCAGTGCAGAGTCCCCGAAAGCATTTGCAGACGTTTCGGAGGAGAATTTGTTCACAGTCACAACATAAACAGAACTGTAGCAGTGACCCTTGGACTTTTCACAATAGTTCAGATTGAAAGAAACGTTCAGATGCGTATCCCTGCTTATGATTTCTGTATACCGAACAAAGAATGTGTATCTTCGACTGATGATCCGTGTGATCTTTTCAGCAGGATTGAATTTCCGACAGAAGAGTTTTTTCCGCCCAGAACGCTTGATGAAAGTTTTGGCTCCGGTTGTGGCGGATGCAAAAACCGCGCCGATTAAATTTAAAACAACAGTTTAAAAACTTGTCCTTTCTTAATTTCGTAAGAGAGGACTTTTTTGTTGACAAAAAATCAAAAAAAAGTTATGATGATGATTAATTGTAGCTTTTCCACAATTAATCATCAAAAATAAGGAGGTTATGCTTATGTCTATACAAAAAATTGAAATTAAAAGAAAAAATGCAGAAATTTTTACAGTAGAAGCGGATTCAAAAGTGGTAAATGAACTTCGTGCTGTTTTTAATGCGTGTTCCGGTAATTTCTTCAGCGGAAAATACAATATGAATGATTTTGCTGAATTTTTAACTAACGATGATATAGTTGGATTTTTTGAACAAGCCAAAAAATTTAAAAGCTGGGGTGGACTCATTAAGAGAGTAGGGGAACATCCGAATTTAGTTTATTTATTGCTATATGCTACTTTTATTTTTATCGAAGACGGTAAAAGAGGGCTGGATTTGCCGTTGATATTGGCAAGGGAAGCCTCATGGGTTTATAAAGATATATATAAAGATTTTAATGATCCGGCTTATCTTGTAACCGATTATGCCTATGATAGGTGGATAAAGGGCGCGGATTTTTTGGGCAGACCGAAGAAAACTCCTACCGGAAATGCGTCGGAACTTTTTTTAAGCTCGGATAAGCAGTTAATAAAAGTGTTGGACGACGTGGCTGGTTGCGAAAATTATAAAGATCAGTCTGAAATTTTTTCTAAAACTTTGGGCTTCCCGGTGGGATATTTTGATAAAGTAGATACAATATATAAATTGTTAATCAGTCATTCCGAGCTGGGGGAAAGTTTAAAAAGCGGCAGAGAGCTTGCCGAACGATTCAAGAAATTTATACCCAAGGGGACAGAAGTGGGAGCTAATGATTGCTGGATAGCCGGAGGCAGAACAGAAGGCGGAATGCCGGAAATCATTTTGGAAAACTTGCCCAATACTCCGGATTTTGTTAAAAAGGTAACAGCCTTGAAAAAGATAGACGGATTGTTTAAAATGCCATTAAAAGATGTTACGAATAGTCATGGCTTTTCCGCATCTCTTTAAAGCTGTAAATCATATCTTTAAAACACCTAATAAATTGTTAGGTGTTTTATATTGCTTGATTTGTGATATTAAAAACTATATAATGCTAACATATTAGTGCATTGTTACAATATATGCAAGGAGAAAATAAAAATGGAAAAAATATCGTCATTGGAAATAAAAAATAAATTTATATCTTTTTTTAAAGAAAAAGATCATATGGAAATAACCGATTCTTCTGTGGTTCCCAAAAATGATCCGACTCTTTTATTTATAAACTCGGGAATGGCTCCTATTAAAAATTATTTTACAGGAGTTGAAAAACCACCTTACCCAAGGCTTTGCAATGTTCAGCCGTGCATAAGAACAATTGATATCGATTCAATAGGAGACAAACATCATTTAACGAGTTTTCAAATGCTCGGAAGCTGGTCAATAAATGATTATTTCAAAGAACAAGCGATTTCCCTTGCGTTTGAATTTTTAACCGAACGTCTTAATATTCCAAAAGAAAAGCTTTATGTTACCATTTTTGCAGGTGATGATGAAATGGGTTTGCCCGTTGACATGGAAGCATACGGATATTGGCAAAAAGCGGGTGTATCGGAAGACCATATTGTTAAATGCGGAAAAGAAGATAATTTTTGGGGTCCGACCGCCGAAACAGGCCCATGCGGCCCATGTACCGAGATATTCTATGACACCGGTGAAGGCGAAAAGTATATTCCGGGCGGGGAATTTGATACTAAAAAAAGATATATAGAAATATGGAACGCGGGCGTTTTTATGCAGCTTAACAAAAACGCTGATGGGTCATACAGCAAACTCAGTTTTACCAGCGTTGATACAGGCGCGGGGCTTGAAAGACTTTCTATGGTTTTAAATGGCGGTGCTTCTGTATACGATACCGATCTTTTAAATCCTATTAAAAAATTCATTCAAAGCAAGCTTCCTTCAGAGGATGCTTTGCCCGAAAAAGATATTCTGATTATTACCGACCACCTAAGAACCACCGCTTTGATACTTTCCGAAAAAGTAAGTCCGTCGAATGAAGGCAGAGGATATATTCCGAGAAAACTTATTCGCCGATGCATGATGATGACATCTAAGAACAAGATTTTTAATTTTGATTTTTCTAAAGTTATTGAGTTTATTGCCGATAATTACAGCAACATTTTTCCTAAATTTTCGGAAAATCGTGATTATATAATTAAAGGATTAAAGAAAGAACAAAGTCAGTTTGAAAAAGTATTGGAAAATGGGCTCGAAAGACTTGAACATATTAAATTTATTGGTCATGAGATTTCTGCCGATGAAGCTTTTGAGTTGGTTACAACATATGGGCTTCCTTTCGATATAATAAAAAGCTATGCAGAAGAAAACGATATGACAATAGACGAGCAAGGTTTTGAAAAGAAACTTAAGCTTCATAAAGAGAAATCCCGCAATGTGGCTGAATCTTCGGGAAACAAAAATTTGCAAAAATTATCTGAGCTTACAAACGAATGTGAACCCACGCAATTTCTCGGGTATGAAAATTTAAGCTGTGAATCTTCCGTTTTGAAAATTATAAAAGAAGATAATGTTTGCGAATCGGCTTTACAAGGCGATGACATCTGCGTTATTTTAGATAAATCATGTTTGTATGCAGAATCCGGCGGACAATGTGCAGACAGCGGATATATTTACAATAAAGAATGCAAACTAAGAATAGATGATGTCAAAAAAACCTCATCCGGAGTTTTCGTGCACTTTGGAGAGGTTGAATCCGGTGTTTTAAAGATCGGAAACAAAGCTTGCGTTGAAGTGAATGAGCTTAAAAGAAAAGAGATATCAAACAATCACACTGCTGTTCATCTTCTCCAAAGCGCGCTTCAAAACCTTTATGGTAAAAATATTCACCAAGCCGGTTCTAAAGTTGAAGACAAAAAACTTCGTTTTGATTTCAACTACGATAACGCTGTTAAAGAAGACGAAATAGTGGAAATTGAGAAAACAGTTAATGCTTATATCAGAGAAAACGTTTCAAGAAAAGTTGAAGAGAAAAAATTATCCGACGCTATTGCTGATGGAGCCACGGCACTTTTTGAAAGTAAATACGGCGATATTGTGAGAGTTATAAATTACAGTGGCATTTCAAGCGAACTTTGCGGAGGAACTCATGCGAAAAACACAGGCGACATAGGGTTATTTATAATTATTTCCACGGAAGGCATAGGCAAAGGTCTTAAGCGTATTACGGCTGTTACCGGTAGCGAGGCGATTAATTATGTTCAAAATAAGATCCATGATGTGAATCTGCTTTCCAAGCTTTTAAAAGTAAGACCCGAAAACTTGGTTGAAAAAGCAGAAAAAGAATTTACCTCAAAAAGCGTTTCGAAACCATCGGGCAATATTCTTAATGAACAAGATATTAATTATATAAAAACAAAATCCGAAATTAAATTTGGATATACGATTTTAAAAAAGTCAGATAAAAATCTTGCATCCGAAGCGGTTAAAATGGCCGACAGAATAAACGGGATACTGGTATGCATTGCGGGAAGCGAGAAAAAACAACTCACAGTGGCGGTAAGCGACTCTTATACATCTCAATACCCTGCAAATGAAATGTTGCTGCGAATAATAGGTCAAATTGGCGGAAAAGGCGGCGGAAATAAAAAACTGGCGACAGGTGGAGTAGATGTGACCGAAATGCAGTTAATAGGCTCCATTTCAGAGATATCGCTATAAATTTAAATTATTTTGCATCGACAAACGAAAATAATTTAGGCAAAACGTCAAAAAGTCACCAAAGGGAAAAAATAATGGGATAAAGAGTTGACAGAGGGCGAGGAGATATGTTACTATAATCAAGCGCCAAAAAACAAAAGAAAAAAGAGCGCAAGGACCTTGAAAATTAAACAACGCAAAGTATATAATGTTAGACTTTAAGTCTTATATTATGATATTTTAAGACCCGTAATTAATTTTGAGATTTTAATCTCGGATAACAAATAAACAAAGATACAGCTAGTGTATCATTTTGAGCACAAATGGCTCTAACTACGATTTAACAGCTTCGGCTTTAAATACAATTGATTAGAGAGTTTGATCCTGGCTCAGGACGAACGCTGGCGGCGTGCCTAACACATGC
>CAZSYK010000075.1:0-5045 GCA_964610685.1 uncultured Eubacteriales bacterium | reverse complement strand
AAACCGCGTTTAACGCATCTGACAAAATGGGCGGAAGTTTAACACATTACCATGATTGGCGAATTGGTATGCACTGGTATTATGGCGATGCATGCGGCGAAGGCAATGGCAGCGGTGCAGGAGCCTATGTGTACACCGATGACCGGTATGACGGCTGGGCAAGATCGTTAGCCAGCTTATCTGTTCCGGTAAATAACAACAATACGACCGCAACTAAAACAGTATCAGCGTCAGGAAAATATTCGCAGGGTAATACTTCTTCAACCAACACTTTCCCACGCTACACCACCTGCTATATGTGGAAACGGACAGCTTAATAAAAAATAGAAAGGACTAATAATATGGCAGAAATCATAAGCAAAGTTACAGCATTATCGGAATCAATTTCAAGAATATTAAAAGATGACAGTGCAGATTTGGTAAGTGATGAAACAGCTATTGCATGGCTTGATTTCGGTACAGCTTGTGTTATGAGCAAAACAAAGATAAAAATCGGAGAAGATTGGCAAGCTATCGGCTCTGAAATGAGGCAGGATTTTCAAAATACCACCGAGGGAAGAGCAGAACTTGAAAAAGCTGTTTCTGAGCCATATTTAACAGCAATTTTAGCAGTTTGGAATAGTAGTTCAGTAGAATCTACGGAAGAAATAAAAACAGAAGGAGAAATTGAAAATGAGTAAAAGGATATATTTGTCACCCAGCGCACAGTTTAGAAATTTATATGCGGTTGGAAACACTAACGAACAAGCGCAGTGTAATCGCATTGCCGAATGTGCAAAAACTGCACTTTTACGATGCGGATTTGATGTAAAAAAAGCCCCGGAAGGGCAGTCGATGAACCAAAGTATTAAAGAAAGCAATGCCTGGAAATCTAATTTGCACATCTGCATACATACTAATGCTTATAATGGCTCCACTACGGGAGGCACACTCGTGATGGTCTACAGTAACGCAGCAGAGAACAAAAAAGCAGGAGAAGCGATTTTAAGCGCTGTTGCTCCTGTTTCTCCCGGACCTGATTATGCTTTGAGAGTAAATTCAAGCCTTGCAGAACTGAATTCCACATCTGCTGTAGCCGTTTATGTCGAGTGTGAATTCCACGACAGCGCGGAAGGCGCAAATTTCATTATAAATAACGTAAAAGCCTTAGGTGAAGCTATTTGCAAAGGAATTTGCAATTATTACGGAATTACATACATTCAAGAAATTAACAACAATACCGATAAATTATATCGAGTGCAAGTTGGATCTTTCAAAGATAAAATAAATGCTGAAAATTGCCTTCAAAAGGCTAAGAATGCGGGCTTTTCGGCCACTTATATATGGGAGGGTTAAATATGGAAACAAATAAGAGTGTATTCTCTTTGGTCGCTTCTGCTATTTTAGTTGAAGCTGTGATAACTTACATAAATCAATTTTTTGTATCAGGGAGTTTTTCGTGGGAAATGCTTTTGAGCATCTGTTTTGGGATAATCGTGGCAATATCGTATAATCTTGATATGCCTGAATATTTCGAGATGAAATCTAGCATTCCTTACATTGGCTGCATCATTACAGGCATTATAATCTCCAGAGGCTCAAATTATCTTTGGGATATTTTAAATACAATTATGAAATATAAATAATCATTTTATTAAATAAAAACAAAGAGTTTTTGTTAATTTGAAATTGAGTTATTCGAAATTTCTTTTATAAAATGTTCTTTTTTGTTTTCATTGGCTGAAACAAATGAAACTATAACTTTTTTATCTGCTTCTTTACCCATATTTTTAGAGAACAAATTGTAAATTTTATCTTCAAGCTTGTTTTTGGCACGACCCTGCATAAGTTTATCTTCAAAAATGTAATTAGCCATCGCATTTAAACTTTTTTCTTCGAAAACTACGCTTTGCAATTTAAATGGCCCTTGCTTATCAGTTAAAACATCCGTTACATCCTGAACTAAGTCATTGACTATACCTTGGCAAGCTTCGAGCGTTAAGTATTCAAATTCAATTATGTTTAGCCGCTGTGCTCCGCCGCCTTCTGTACCGCCTATTCCGAAATTCTTTTCCAATTCTTCGCGAGTTTCGTTAGTGGTAATCAAAAACAGAACTTTGCTGCAATCTACTTCTTTATTCATAAACTTATATTTACCAGTTGAAGCAATAGAACGAATAATTTCGTCTCCGCTGTTGTCAAATTTTGCACCAACAGCTCCGGCAATGGGGATACTCATTCCGCCGACATTCATTACAGTTCCCGGCTTTGCACTTTTTTGCTTCATTTTTTCATATTCATCTACAATAACAACTGATTCATACCAATTAAGCAAATGTTTTAGCATTGGCGATTCTTCTTCTTTTGCAACTAATCCGTTGCTGCCTGTAAACATGTTTTTGCTGCGTTTTTCACCTATATCCTTTGTTGCGATAGTTTTAAAAAGCTGTGTTCCAAGTTCAGCTTCACTCGTAACGCTTTCACTATGACAGAAAATACTGGTTTTGCCTGGATATTTTGAAAATGCGTCAGCAATTGCATAGCACATTTTTGTTTTTCCGGTTCCCGGCTTACCAATTAAGTAAACAACATTTCCCCGAAGTTCTTTTACATCGTTTTTTCGACGCTTGATATTATCTATTCTTGCAACGATACCGCTTAAAGCTTCTAACATTTGTTCTTTGGCTTTTTCTTGTCCGTAAATACGGATTTCCGATTTATTTTCAGCGATATCCTCAAGTTTTTTCATAATTTCTTCAGGTTCTCTGAATCCTTTATATTTTTCTATTTCCGAGTAGATATTGAATCTATCATAAGCAGAACTGATAATATTATAGATATTATTTAAGACGTTAGGAATTGAACCGGCTATCATTGCACCAATAGTACTCGTAACCATACTTTCCCATGCAACTGCATAAACACAAACATTATTAGGAATTGTAAGTAGAAATAATAAGGATAATACGAAAGATACTGCTTTTTTATGGAGTTTATTCATGTCAACTTCTCCTGCTTTATACGTTTATTTTTTTAATTATGGATATTTATAATAATAAAATTTTGTGAATATGTTAAACCGACCTGGAGACGAGTAGACCCCCTGGTTCATTTTTACAATGATATTTGCATTTTTCTGTTTCTAATGTTCCCAAACATTATTTCCTCTAAGTTCGCATTTTCAATTTTTGCATTTGGGAATTGTTTCAAAATATTTTCTTTATTTCCTCGATATATTGCAGGATTTATTCGAAAAAAATTTTAAGCTTTTGTCTTATCAGCATATCTTCTTTGTGTCTTAATTCTTTCCTTTTGACTATATCGCTTACGGTTTCTCCGTTATATAATTTTTTGTAAAAATTTTTTTCGTCTTCGTCCAAAAAAACATATTCTTGTTCAGCAAATTCTTTTTTTATTGCCTGCAACGCAAAATATTTTTGGCCAAAAGCGATTGATTCTTTTCTTGGATCTCCATTTTGGATTATAATATAACAAGCATACCTTGATAATTTATAGTCCAATATAAATTTTTCTTTACCTTTTTCAGTTGCGATTGGCTTCTTGACTTCGAGGATCCAATCGTTTTTTTTGCTACCCTCTGTTTTCAACGATGTGATTGCTTTATTAATTACATTTTTAAAATTTTCCCATTTTGCATATGCCAAAATACCTTGTAATTCTCTTGCAAACCAAAATTCTCTACCGTTTTCATCAATTCGTTTTATATCTTCAAATAACTCTTGAGAATATTTTTTGATTTGATCCATTTTTCATACCCCACTAAGCATAAATTGTACCACGAACCGGAGTTACCAGATTGTTTAATGTTTCAAAAATAATGTATGTACAAAAAAATATTGTTTACCCACTTATATAATTTCTTTTGTGAAATGCTCTTTTACGTCATCAGTTGCAGAAATAAATGAAACTTTAACTTCTTTTCCAATTTCTTTTCCCATGTTTTTTGAAAACAAGCTATAGATTTTATCTTCGAGTTTGTTTTTAGCGCGGCCTTGCATGATTTTATCTTCGAAAATGTAATTTGCCATAGCTTCTAAACTTTTGTTTTCAAAGACTACATTTTTTAGTTTAAATGGACCATAGTTATCAGTTAAAATATCTATTATTTCACTCACTAAATCATGAACAATACCTTGGCAGGCCTCCAGTGTTAGATATTCAAATTCAATTATATTAAGTCGTTGTGCACCGCCTCCTTCAGTACCGCCAATTCCAAAATTCTTTTCTAATTCTTCACGTGTTTCATTGGTTGTAATTAAAAACAACACTCTGCTGCAATCCATTTCATTGTTCATAAATGTATATTTACCAGTTGAAGCAATTGAACGAATAATTTCATCAGCACTATTATCAATTGCGGGTGCATTAGCCATTCCATTTAAATTTGGCATACTCATTCCACCAAAATTCATAACGGTACCTGGTTTTGCACTTTTTTGTTTCATTTTTTCATATTCATCAATAATTACAACCGATTCAGTCCATTTTAAAAAATGCTTAAGCATGGGGGCTTCTTCCTCTTTTTGAACCAAACCATTGCTGCCAGTAAATGTGTTTGTTCTGCGCCTTTTGCCTATGTCTTTTGCTGAAACCGTTTTAAACAATTGTGTTCCAAGTTCTGATTCTCCGGTAATACTTTCGCTATGACAAAAAATGCAGCTTTTTTCTTTGTGCCTTAAAAATGCTTCTGCAATTGCATAACACATCTTAGTTTTACCTATGCCCGGTTTACCAATTAAATAAACAATATTGCCTCTAATTTCTTTTACATCATTTTTACGGCGTTTTATTTTATCAATTCTTGCAATAATTCCGCTTAAAACATCAAGCATTTGTTCTTTGGCTTTCTTTTGCCCATAAACTTTTATATCAGATTTATTTTCAGAAATGTCTTCGAGTTTTTCCATGATTTTTTCTGGTGTTCTGAATCCTTGATATTTTTTAACTTCTCTACGCGAAGCATATTTATCACGAATAGAAACGCCAAAATCCCAAATAGCACCTATCATAAAATAATTTCTCCTTTAATTTTTATAAAATTTCCT
>CAZSYK010000074.1:0-5198 GCA_964610685.1 uncultured Eubacteriales bacterium | reverse complement strand
CGCCCGCGAGAAGCTGCGACTCCTGGGCCTGACGTCGACGCAGATTGAAAAAATCGAACAGTCGGGCGAACCTGTGACTCATCTGACGATCTACTCTCCTATTGGAGGAGTCGTCATCCGCAAGATGGTAAGCGAAGGGATGTATGTCAGCACCGGGACGCAGATCTACACGGTTGCGGACCTGTCGCAAGTTTGGGTCAAGCTCGACGCCTACGAATCGGATCTGCCCTGGATTCGCTATGGGCAGCCTGTGCAGTTCACGACCGAGGCGTACCCGGGCCAGACGTTCCCTGGATGGATCAGTTTCATCGATCCCGTGCTGGACTCTGTGACGCGAACGGTAAAGGTGCGGGTCGATGTCCCGAACCTTGACGGCAAGCTCAAGCCCGAGATGTTTGTTCGAGCGGTAGTCGCCTCTCGTGTCGCTCAGGGGGGACGTGTGATGGAGCCCGATCTGGCGGGCAAGTGGATCTGCCCGATGCACCCGTCGATCGTCAAGTCGCAGGCCGGGACCTGCGACATCTGTGGAATGGATCTGGTGACGACGGAGTCGCTGGGGTATGTGACGGCCGGCGCATCCGAGGAGCCGCCTCTGGTAGTTCCGGACACGGCGCCGCTGATCACGGGCAAGCGCGCGGTCGTGTACGTTAAGAAACCCGACGCCGAGACGCCGACGTTCGAGGGGCGAGAGATCATGCTCGGTCCCAGGGCGGGGCATTACTATCTCGTCGTCTCCGGCCTGCAGGAGGGCGACCAGGTCGTGACGAACGGCAATTTCAAGATCGACTCGGCCCTGCAGATCCAGGCCAAACCGAGCATGATGAATCCTCAAGGCGGTGCCATGCCGATGGAGCATCAACACGGGCAGGAGATGACAAGCCCACCCGCCGGCAGTGAGATGCACATGCATTGAAATGGCGGAATGGTCCCGCATAACCTTGTTCTGAAAGGACAGCATGATGAATTCGAAGCAACGTTTCCTTAAGAGAACCCTCTTTGTTGGGACCCTGACTGTGGCGACGGTGGCCGTTCTGTCGTTCCTGGCCGGCTGCAAGAAGGAGCAGCCGCCGGCTTCGCGGCCGTCGTCGTCGCAGGCAGCGACGGATCAGCCCGCCGTGACGACCGTCGCGGTGGAGCAGACGACTTGTCCCGTCATGGAGGGCAATCCGATCAACAAGAACATCTTCGTCGAATACAAGGGAAAAAAGGTCTATTTCTGCTGCAAGGCCTGTCCGGAGAAATTCCTTGCGGATCCCAACAAGTACATCGCGAAACTGCCTCAGTTTCAGCAGCAATAACGGATCGAACGAACCGATGGGAATGCCCTGATGGTCGACCGGATCATCCGATTCTGTCTTGAGAACAAACTGGTGGTTGCCCTCGTGGTGATCGCCGTTGTGGTCTGGGGCGTCATTGTGGCACCCTTCGATTGGGAGACTCCCGGCTTGCCCCGATCGCCGGTGTCGGTGGATGCGATTCCTGATGTCGGCGAGGTGCAGCAGATTGTCTTCACCGAATGGATGGGGCGGTCTCCGCAGGACGTCGAGGATCAGATTACCTATCCCTTGACGGTGTCCCTTCTGGGGGTCCCGGGCGTCAGGACGATTCGCAGTTACTCGTTCTTTGGATTCTCCAGCATCTACGTTATCTTCGACGACGCCACGGACTTCTACTGGTCGCGGAGTCGGGTGCTGGAGAAACTCAGCGGCCTGCCCGCCGGGACGCTGCCGGAAGGGGTCAGGCCGGCGCTCGGGCCCGATGCGACGGGATTGGGACAGGTCTTCTGGTACACGCTGGAGGGCCAGGATCCGAACGGCAACCCGGCGGGGGGATGGGACCCCGAGGAACTGCGAAGCATCCAGGATTGGTACGTTCGCTACGCCCTCGCGAGCGCCGAGGGAATCAGCGAGGTGGCGTCGGTCGGCGGTTTTGGCCGGGAGTATCAGATTGATGTCGATCCGGATGCGATGCGCGCCTACCACGTTGGGCTCGACGAGATCGTTCGGGCGGTCAAGGCCTCTAATGTTGACGTTGGCGCCAGGACCATCGAGATCAACAAGGTGGAGTACGTGATCCGGGGCCTGGGCTTCATCAAGCATATCGAGGATATCGAGAAGACCGTCATCAAGGTCAACGAGAACGTCCCGATCCTGGTGAAAGACGTTGCCAAGGTATCGCAAGGTCCGGCTCTGCGACGGGGGGCGCTCGATAAGAGCGGGGCCGAGGCGGCGGGCGGCGTTGTGGTCGTTCGCTATGGGTTCAACCCGCTCGCGGCCATCAAGAATGTCAAAGACAAGATCAATCAAATCGCTCCCGGCCTGCCTGCGAAGACGCTGGCTGATGGGACTGTGTCGAAAGTGGCCATCGTGCCGTTTTACGATCGCACGGGTCTGATCCATGAGACTCTCGGCACGTTGAATACTGCCCTGACCGAGGAAGTCCTGGTCACGGTCATCGTCGTGATCGTTATGGTCCTGCACCTGCGCAGCTCCGTGCTGATCAGCGCGTTGTTGCCGCTGGCGATCCTGATGTGTTTCATTGCGATGAAGGTCTTCGGCGTTAGCGCTAATATCGTGGCGTTGTCCGGCATCGCCATCGCCATCGGAACGATGGTGGACATGGGGATCGTGATCTGTGAGAACATTCTGCGTCACCTGGCTCAGGCCGACGAGAACGAGAACAAACTCGAAGTGGTGTTCCGGGCTTCGTCCGAAGTAGGCAGCGCGGTCCTGACCGCGGTCTCGACGACGATTGTGAGTTTCCTGCCGGTGTTCACGATGACCGGGGCCGAAGGCAAGCTCTTCAAACCTCTGGCGTTCACCAAGACGTTTGCACTCTTAGCGTCGATCATCGTGGCCTTGACAATCATCCCTCCGGCGACCCACATCCTCTTCACGAGGAGAATTGCACTGGGCAGGATCAGGCGGTATTCGTTGGCGGGCGTCCTGCTCGGTCTGGCCGTGGCGGCGGGATGGCTTGTCGCGTGGTGGGTAGGCGTTCTCGTCGGTGTGCTTGCCATATATCATCTGACACACGAGGTCATTCCGGCTCGAGTTCGCGGCCGGTTGCCTGTGTTTGCCAACGTTCTGGCGGTGGTCTTCGTGGGCGTCATTCTAACGGGGCACTGGAGGCCGCTGGGACTGGACCGTGGCTTCGCGCAGAGTCTTCTGTTCGTGGTGATCCTAATCGGTGGATTGCTGCTGTTCTTCCGGGTCTTTCAGCACTTCTATCCTCGTATCTTGCGATGGTGCCTGGCACACAAGGCGGTGTTTCTCTCCCTCCCCATGCTCTTGATGATCCTCGGCGTCACGATTTGGCTTGGAGTGCCCCGAGTGTTTTCCTTCGTGCCTCAGTTGCTGCGAGCCAACCGACTCTGGACGGCCTGCGCGAAAGCCTTCCCGGGGCTGGGTAGGGAGTTCATGCCGCCGTTGGACGAGGGTTCGTTCCTGTACATGCCGACGACAATGCCGCACGCCTCTATCGGAGAGGCCATGGACGTGCTTCGCAAGCAGGACATGGCCTTTCAGGCGATCCCGGAGATCGAGTCGGCCGCGGGCAAGATCGGACGCGTGGAGTCGGCCCTGGATCCGGCCCCGATTTCGATGATCGAGACGGTCATCAACTACAAATCTGAGTACATCGCCGATGAGGCGGGCCATCCGATTCGTTTCCGATACGACCGGGCGAACGGCCAATTCGTCCGTGACGACCAAGGCCGATTGATTCCGGATCCCGAGGGCCGGCCCTTTCGGCAATGGCGCGACTATATCCACAGCCCCAAGGACATCTGGGACGAGATCGTCAAGGCCGCCGAGATTCCCGGCACGACCAGCGCCCCGAGGCTCCAGCCGATTGCCGCCCGCATGGTGATGCTCCAGAGCGGCATGCGAGCCCCTATGGGCGTTAAGGTGCGCGGCCCCGATCTGGAGACGATCGAGAACGTCGGGCTGCAAATCGAGCGGTTCCTCAAGGAGGTGCCCGGTGTCGAGCCCAGTGCGGTCATCGCCGATCGGGTCGTGGGCAAGCCGTATCTCGAAATTGACATCGACCGCGACGCCATCGCTCGCTACGGCATCAGCATTCAGCAAGTGCAGGACGTGATCGAAGTCGCCGTCGGCGGCAAACGTATTACGACCACCGTCGAAGGACGCGAGCGCTATCCGGTCAGAATCCGCTATCTGCGGGAACTGCGGGACGACATCGAAGGACTCGAGAAGATCCTCGTTCCGGGGGCCGGCGGCGTGCAGATCCCGTTGATCCAGCTCGCCGACATTCGGTATGTGCGAGGGCCCCAAGCCATCAAGAGTGAAGACACCTTTCTGACTGGTTATGTGGTCTTCGACAAGAAGCCGGGTTACGCGGAGGTTGATGTGGTGGAGCAGGCTCAGAAGTACCTGCAAGCCAAAATCGATGCGGGAGAACTCCGCGTCCCGCAGGGCGTGCACTATGCCTTTGCGGGGAGCTATGAGAACCAGGTTCGCGCACAGAAGACCCTTGCGGTGGTGATTCCCTTGGCGTTGTTCATTATCTTTCTGATTCTCTACTTGGAGTTCCACTCCGTCTCGACGACGTCGCTTGTCTTCTCGGGCATTGCTGTGGCTTGGTCGGGCGGGTTCCTCCTGATCTGGTTGTACGGCCGGTCCTGGTTCCTGGATTTCGATGTGTTCGGCGTCAACCTCCGAACGCTTTTCCAGGTGCACCCCATCAATCTGAGTGTCGCGATCTGGGTGGGCTTCCTGGCCTTGTTCGGGATTGCCTCCGACGACGGGGTCGTGATGGGCACGTACCTTGAACAGACATTTCGTACCAGGCCCACGCGCAACAGACAGGAAATCCGCGACGCAGTTGTCGAAGCGGGCACTCGGCGGGTCCGGCCGTGTTTGATGACTACGGCCACGACCATCCTGGCCTTGATCCCCGTGCTCACGTCGGCTGGTCGGGGCTCGGACATCATGGTTCCCATGGCGATTCCCTCGTTTGGCGGGATGACTATCGAGATCCTCACCATGCTCATCGTACCAGTGCTGTACTGCTGGATTCAGGAGGTCCGGCTCAAACGGGCTTCCTCGAACGTCTCGACCTGACCGCGCAGAACAGCTCCGCGTTGCTCTCTGACACGGAGATATACGGTAGTTCTCGAAAAGAATCGGGGCGAGTGGACTTGAACCACCGACCTCTTGCACCCCATGCAAGCGCGC
>CAZSYK010000073.1:0-5226 GCA_964610685.1 uncultured Eubacteriales bacterium | reverse complement strand
TTTTATGGCCTTTTTAAACTTCTTTCCAAGAGAAAGAAATCCAATAAGACCAATTCCAAGACCGGCTCCACCGCTCCCGAGGAGTGACATGATCGTATCTGGATTAATTTCTTCTATAGAACCTTTACAGGCTACCAACATACAAACAACTACCATTGTCAATAAGAGAATAAACTGTTTCATGGCCGACTCCTTTACAAGTTTAAACAATCTGATAAGACTTGCCATTATCCTCAGACTTAAGAAAACAATTTCGTTTCAACAGTCCAAGAATAGGCTGATTAAAAAATAACGACGGAGGATTACTTACATGAATCCAATACGACCGCTCTCCTTTCTCAAGAATAAACTGACCGACTACAATACTTCCCCCAGATAAATCAATACTGTGGGTGCCTCGATTAAAATACTGTTTCAGTCTATCAAACAAAAGCTCAGCTCCAAATTCAGGAACAAAGTCGACAGCTCCAACTGAGTACGAATAAAACTTACCGAATTTAGATCTTCTTTCAGGTGAAGTTAATTCCACTGGTTGACCGTAGTCATGATCAGAAATCTCAGAAGGATTATAGCCAGCCTTTTTCAACCTATCGCTGTCTTCTACTGTACGAAGACCGCTTGTAATCGTAAATGGCACATCTTGTCTTACGAGATCACTCGCAAACTTTCTCAATGGTTCCAGTATAGACATACAAATATGCTGAAGCATAAACCACTGGAGGGGAAGTAGTTCGTGGTGGTCTTTAGACGTAATCTCAGAAAGCGAGAAATGATCTGACAGCTTAATCTTCTCCATGATACGCTCCTTCATTTCTTTACAGGAAATAGACTTCTGATATCTCCACCAGCGTTTTCAACAAGCCAAAAGACAGCTATCCGTACTTGCTCGAAATTTTGATTAGCAGTACACTGTAAGACATGTTTATTCATCTCTTTTTCGACATGGTCGTAGATCGTGTCTTTATGCCAGACCGCAACATGCTGATCAATAGCTTCTTTTGTAACTGCCCGTAGAATACGTGGTGTCATGACTAAGGACACTAATGCTGTGATAAGTGTACAAAAGACACCTGAAAAGACAGCAATAATAATGTTTTCCATCATGATGACTATGCTCCAGGAGAAATTTTGTATACGATTTCAGTTTGGAGACCAAGAACGAATGCTCCTGTGGCCGGAAAAACCTCTCTAACCGGGGTCAGTTCTGTTGGCATCTTAACAAATAATTCAGGGCCACCAAAAACTAATCTCGATACCTGAGATCCTGTATCAAAATAAAGAGAGGCAAAGACTCCAGGTATTTCACTATAGTCAGCAGGAGCGTTTCCTCCAGTAATTTTAAATGCTTGTACCCTCGACAGGCTTGCTTCTCGTAAGTAATCACCGAGAGCATGTTCAGGACGAGGTATCGAAGGAGGAAGTGCTACGACAAAAAAGTTCATAGCACTGGATACAGTAAATTCTAAAATTATTTTCAGTAAACCTACATTTGCTCCCAATCTTTTAAACAGAACTTCACTGGGAGTAACTAAGTTGCTGACGAGATCTACTGGACTCGAAGAAATATGCGAAGCGAGAATCTGTGCAACGACTCGCGAGTTAATCCCATCCAATGCGTCCTTTACAGTCGTTCCAGAAATACTACTATTATTAGACACACGTGAAGCAACGAGTTTTGTATTTATCGCAGTGTTAAGTTGATTCATCTGTGCAACAGTTTCTGCATCAGTATTAAGAGAGATACCTTCTGCCTCAATCACATTCGCAATCTCTTCTTGCCAAGCATTTGCTTCTTCTACTCGTGCCTGAGTTGCTTCATATTCACCAACAACCGCATCCCTGTAAACATGAACATTCGCCCCTTGAGCACTCTGAGCTGTCCCGTATGAATCTCCATTTGTCCTGTGCATATATCGCTCCTCCTATTAAGGATTAAAAGTTACCTGAGTGTAGAAAGGTTTTAGTTCTTCAAACGCAGCCTCAAGAATTTCACGATTGTTCTGTGGATCAGAGACTACATTTACGAGCCAGGTATGTGTTGCTCCAAGTTTATTCAAACGCGCTCCGTCTATTCCTTCATTTGGCGTTCTTGAAAATCTTTGGAGTTCTCCTGGTCTTTTTGTTGAAAATCTAAACACGATCCCTCCGGGATCTGTCGTAATGGTAATAGTCATTCCAAGTGATTCAGCATATTTAATGTAGTACACTGGAGTAAGCGGTAAATACTCAAGCTCGGAAGTCCACTCTCCTTTAGCCTGTGTGATCCGCGTGTGTGTAATCTGTCTCCGCTGTTCTATCGTAAGGTCTGAAGGAATACTCTCGTCTGGTAGTCCAGCTATTGCTTCCCATGAAGAAAGTAATTCTTTAGATAAGCCTGGAACAGCTTCACGAATAAGTTTCATGATATCTTTCTCAAACCTATGAAGCTCGTCTGCGAAGCAAGCAAGAAGTTTCCCTAATTCAGATTCTGGAGGATAATTCTTTAGAGCAAACCCTGTCGTGGCTTGCCCCTTTATAGACAGAAAACCAGCATCTCCAGTCGCGACCGACTCAAGGTAAACATTACCACTACTTGAATATGTCGTTTGAAAAGTATTCCAAACTTCATCAAACTTATATTGGAAAGAAAAGATACCTCCACTACGAATGATCCGAAAACTAAGTACCTGATATTGTGCATGAATATTTGCTTTACTCTCTACAAGTTCTCCAGAGCTATTCCATACTCCAAGATAATTATATCTCCAGCCTAATGAGCAGACTACTCCCGAACTGGTATGGACTCGAATCCTATCATAATTTGAAGTAGTCCTGAGCATGATACTCCACTCGAACTGCATGTCGCCTGAAAGATAACCTGTAAGAGCTCTGTACTCCCCAGGATTATCAATCCTCACCGCGACAAATTGATCATTCCAAATTTGTAATCCTGTCACTGTTCGAAATGAACTTGCCCACTCGTCTCCAATAAGATAGTCTTCGAAGGCACTTTCCTGATACGTATCAAGTTCGACCCAAATAGGACTATGCGGAGGAGACGGAAATTTCCATGCAGCTCCTCGTGGGAACAAACGAACCAACATTTGTAAATATGAACGATACCCGTACCGAACAGAAGGAATTAATCTTGTTAAGTTCATATCTTAATCCTATAAGGTATTAAAGGTAACGGTAGATAAAGTCGCGTATTCGTATCCCGTCAAAACAATATCATCAATATCTTGAGAAATACTATCAAGACTAATACCCTGAATCTCATAATTAGAAACTCCTGCAGAACTTATCGCATTGTAAACCCAAACAATCGGAATAGAAACTCCTGGCTCGCCAACTTCTTCAAGTAGTAATCTTATATTTCCTTCTACTATTGACTGAAGCGAAGATTCGCTGGAAGGTATTGCGATCGTGAATGCTACTTGAACCTCGTCTATGGCTACAACATTAATATCAGCGGTCACAGGAATTCTTTCCGTGAGATAATTTCGAACTTCTGTAAGTAGCGTACTTGAAGGAACTGAGGTAGATCCGCTGGCCTTTACAATTACAGTTCCCCATCCAGGGCTGGGAAAATTTGATAATGGCCATGCATCTCCTACTCCACTTACTTCTAATGCCCAACGCTTCAAATCATGTTTAGCTCCTCCAGCAGGTTGATTTCTTATTCGCTGTAGAACTCTCTTACGCAAAGCTTCATCGTCTTCCGCATCTTCACCACCAGAAATGAAATTTACATTCGTAAGAATCCCATTAACGATAGCAGTTGCTTCTCCATTAGTGATATTATCATTATCAGAAAAAGATCCTTCCTGTAAAATAATTGAGAGCAGACCAGTATCAACAGCTACAATCAGTCCAACTCCAAGCTGATCAGTATTCTCTATAGTTTCACCCACAGAAAAAGTAGTCCCAATAAAGTTATCGAAAGGTAATTCATAGATACCAATATGAACAATATCTTCAATTCCAACAATTGGTGAAATTATCTCTAAAGTTTTAGAAATACTAATATTACCGTCAATACCAGCTTCTGCTGCTTGAATCTCAACAAGAGCAAATCCATTTGCTACTACTGCTTGTGCTGAAGTATAATATTCCACTCCTTCTTCTGTTTGAATAGTAGTATCTTTTGGTATGATAGTGTCATCGGTTCCAGTAAAAATTGCATTACCACTGGAGAAGGAAGCGGCTTTACGAACCACACCCCAAATGTATGCATGACGGTTAAGCCATTCTCCAGTCGCTGAATCTGGAAGTAATTGCTTTAAAATTAAAGCAAGAAATCCGTACGCGATATGGATTGCTCCAGCAAACACGTGTGCAAGAACACGAAGAAAGGCAACCTTCAAAAGAGAAGATCTTGAATTCAACCGCCATTCCATATCTTTTTCAATACGGTCAATAATTTGATTTAATGTAGGTCTTGTCCAAGACATTTTATTCTCTCCTTGCAATTTGTTTCTGCCAATTATAAAAGTATCGATATGAAATTGAATTGCCATTCTTTTTTAAGACAGGCATAAGGACTATCTCTGCAGTCTTTTCTTTACTTAATTCTACTGTCACATCTACTACATCGACGATCCCATTATCCACGAACCACTGAAGACTTTCTTTAGCGTACTGAATCGCTCGCGCGATCAATTCTTTTCTTGCCGTTTCTCTCTCAAGAAGCCATAACTTACTCCCGAGATAATTGTCCGCCCACCAGCCACGTTTATCTGTTTGATTTCCAGGAAGTTTATCTCCATCGTCAGCGCGTTTATCTGTAAACAATAAAAGAAAGCATGCAGTTTCTAATCCTTCATCTTTTTCAAGATCGTGATCCTGAACAGAGATATCACCAAACCCTTCTTCTCTCAGATAAAAAAGAATATCACCAGTTAAGATAGACATTAATTTCCTCCCTCCATCAATCTGTGCGCCGTTAGCATCAGGTATAATCATTCGGTAGTTTCATATCATGCCTCTTTCTCTCTCTCTCTCTCAATTATAGCCAGAATCGTCAGCAACAAACACAATGAACTCACTGCCGTAATCTCCTTGTCCTGTAGGTCCTCCCTCTTCGTTCTTACATATAGCCATTACCTTGATCCAAGTATTCTTGTACCAAAATGGAATAGCTGGAATAGCAGGAGGATAACTTATGTCATATTTCCACAAGAATCTTATATGACCTGAATATCGATTATTCATTTCTATGATGAACACATCTCCGATTTTGGCATT
>CAZSYK010000072.1:0-5304 GCA_964610685.1 uncultured Eubacteriales bacterium | reverse complement strand
CCAGATTGGTTTTTAAAATCCGTTGAAGAATGGCGCACGTTGCGTAGGCTTTGTCAATCTGGAGATTTTATAATCAAAGACGGCGGTACAATGTACGGAATGGGAAAAGAAAGATTTTTAGATGAGTATGATCTAATCAAAGATGAGGTGTAAAAATGGAAGATTTAAAACCTTGCCCATTTTGTGGTGGTAAAAATATAAATATATATGAACTTAAAATTTTACCAGCAATGAATATTGTATGTGAGAATTGTGGGGTAGACGTTGATTTTGGTTATAGTAAATTCAAAACAAAACAGGCTATACGAAACAATACAATAAAATTATGGAATAAAAGAATTTAAACCTCTCTAAAACGAGAGGATTTTTTATTTTAGAAAGAAGGAAACAAAATGATCGGATTTTACTTAATGATAGCACTGGTAGTTTTAGCATTTTTGTATATGGGGCACGCGTCACTTAAAACATTGGATTTAAGCATTGAGGTAATAGAGCTAAACGATCGGATGGACAGGCTAGAAGCCGAGATATTTGAATGCTTTAAAATAATGAAAAAAGATGTAACCAAAGAAAAGGATTCAGACGTAAGGAGAATCAAGTAATGGAGATAAGATTTACAGTTATGGGAGAACCACAAGGCAAAGCAAGACCGAGATTTAGCTTTAAAACCGGGAAAACGTATACACCGAAAAACACAAAGGATTACGAAAACCATGTAAAGAGTTATGCAAGTCTGCTTAACCGCAAGTTTAACCGCAATATACCCCTGGAAGTGAATATTAAAGCTTACTATAAAATGCCGGCAAGTACTAGCAAAAAGGTAAAGATACAGATGGCTAATGGCGAGATACTGCCAACTAAAAAACCGGATTGTGATAATGTCATAAAAATTATACTTGATGCTTTGAATGGGGTTTTATACGAAGATGATGCACAGGTATGCAGAGTTAATTTTGAAAAGCTTTATTCTGATAAACCTTGTGTAAGTATAAGCATTAAAACCATAGGATTAACTACAAGAGAAATTGAAGAAGCTCTGAAAAACATATGCAAAGAAAATAGATTGAAAAGGAGATTTGACACAAATGAGTTTTAACGAAATAGTGAAGAAGCTTCGCAAAGAAAAAGGCATGAGCGCTACGATTCTTGCAGAAAGACTTGGGGTGAGCCCGATAACCATTTCAGCATGGGAGAAAGGGGCTAACAAACCTTGCGCAGCCAAAATAAATGCATTGGCGAATTATTTCGGCGTGACGATAGAATACCTTTTCGGAATAGATGAAAAAAGCAACGACTCAAAGAACGCTGCATCCAAATCAGACAAAAAGCCAATTGAAGATGTTGTTAAAAAAGAAAAAAGCAGCATGCCGATTGATACAAAAAAGCTTATTTTGGAACTTGACGATATGGAAATAGACTGGGAGAAAATGCGCATGGTTAATAATATGCAAAGCAAGCTCATAACCAGGGCGTTAAGAAGCATCCATATCATGATGAGAGAGTGTGGCAAGAAATGAATCAAGATATTGGAGCAATGTGGGACGAGCATTTAAGCAATGAACTAAAAAAACACGAGGAAAGCAAAAAACGTAATCGGGTTTGCATATGTTTTTACTGCTTAAAAGATTTGTACAAAGGCGATGAGGCTTATTGGTTTGATTATGAAAACATGTACATATGCGAAGATTGTGCGATAAACTGTAAAGTTATTTTATAAGAAGGGCTGGGAATCGATTGAGCAGCAATATAAGTGCAAAACAATTTGAAGAATTTCTGACAAAAAGGCGTACGGAACCAAGATTTTTATACAATTGCCCGCACTGCAAGGATCCGGTGTATGAGGGCGATGAGGTCACAGCAGTTGAGGGATTCACTTACTGCCCGGAATGTGCTAAGCCGATGCTGCCTGAATGTAAGAGTTTTAACTGCTTCTTGGTTAAGCGTGCACCGACGAATGAAGAATTATTTGAAATGATATGCACGGAGGAACTTGAATGAATATTTTCGAAAAATTATTCCAGATTGATGTCAGCAAGCACATTGAAAAGAAAAATGGACTTAGCTATCTATCATGGCCATATGCATGGGCAGAAACTAAAAAGATTTTCCCCGAGTCGCTTTATGAGGTAAAGCTTTTTGGCGAAAATGAACTCCCGTATGTGTACGATGAAAATACCGGATATATGGTATTTACAAGTATTACAATTTTGGATGAATATAAACTTACTTGTGATATGTGGCTTCCCGTGATGGATAGTGCAAATAAGGCTATGAAAAATCATCCATATACTTACGACACAAAATACAAAAAAGGCATCACAGTTGAAGCCGCCACCATGTTTGATATTAATAAGACAATCATGAGGTGCCTTGTTAAAAATCTTGCAATGTTTGGCTTGGGATTATGTATCTATGCCGGCGAGGATTTGCCGGAATGCTACTGCTCCGATTGCGGAGCTGAGTTTAAAGACCTCACACCAAAAGAAAGACAAGCTTACGAAGAAGCTAAGAAAAAATCCAAAGACGGCAAAGTCAGATGTAAATCATGCCAAGAGAAATTAAATAAAGGAGAAAGCGAAGATGTTTAACATTATGAAACTTAAAGAACTGAAAATTAAGGAGATAATAGACCGTGAAGAATCCATAATTAAGTATGAAGTAAACAAACTTTTCGAAATGGTTGAAAGTCATCCGGAAGATATAGAGGCAAACTTGAAATTTGCCAAAGGGGTATACAGACGATTTGGTTTTCTATGCACAATAAAAAATCGGGAAGGGTTATATAAGAATGCTGAATAATGTAATACTGATGGGTCGGTTAACAGCCGACCCTGAAATTAAACCAGTGTCAGATGATAAAAAATATGTAAGGCTTACCTTGGCTGTAAATCGTGGCGGAAAAGGCGAAGACCAGAAGACTGATTTCATAGACTGCGTAGCTTGGAACAGAACGGCTGAGTTCATAAGCAAATACTTTTCAAAAGGCAAGCTAATTGCATTAAAAGGCAGTATTCGGATTGGCTCATATACAGATAAGGAAGGCGTTAAGAAAAAATCCTTTAATATTCTTATTAATGAAGTTTACTTTACAGGTGAAAGTAAACTCAAATCAGAATCTGAACCGGATATTTTAGAAGATGATGGCGATCTGCCGTTTTAAAAGAAAGGATTGAAAGATATGTGGATGTACACAAATTATGGCGAAATTATAAATTTAGATAACGTGGAGGCGGTTTTTATCGACGGAGTATCGACCAACTTAGGGGGCTCATATGAAATTATCGCTTCCACAATATCCGGAAAATATTTCGCGATTGATGGAAAATTCACCGAAAAAGATGTAGCTCTTAAAAGTTTAACTTACATAAAAAATAATATTTTGGTGAAGCATTCGGAGATAATTGAATAAATCTGAAAGAGATGTGGATAAAATGTCGAGAGAATATTTTATAGCATATCATGATTATCTCGAATCAATATCGGAACTAAGTGACGCGGAGTGCGGCCGACTTTTCCGTGCTGCCTTGGAATACAGCAGCACAAAGAAAGCGATTGAACTTCGTGGAAATGAAAAGTTCTTGTTTGGATTTATAAAAACTCAAATCGATAGAGATAATAAAAAATATGCCGAAAAATGTGATCAGAATAGAAATAACGGCAAATTAGGTGGGAGACCTAAGGCGGAATCAAACGAAAAACCGAACGGTTTTGAAAATAACCAAACGGTTTCTGAAAAAAGCGAACGGTTTTTTGAAAACCTAAAAGAAGACAAAGACAAAGAAGAAGACAAAGACAAAGACAAAGATAATTCATTACTCACTATGTTCGTAATGAATAGAGACGCAGATTGTTGCCAATGTGACCATTCCAAAAAGAATGGTGAGCGTTGTACACGAAAATCGACTTATGAGATAAATTCAAAGCATTTTTGTAATCAACATAGCAAAGAGATCCTTGATGGTATTGTTGAGTGTAAAGTTGAGGCACAAGCCCAGAAGAAAAAGCATGGGGAGTTTAAAAATGTGCTTTTGACAGACGAGGAGTACGAACGGCTAAAATCGGAGTACTCTGATGATTTGACCGGAATCATAGAACATCTGTCAAGTTATATTGAAATGAAGGGGTACAAAGCAAAATCTCATTATTTAGCCATCCGTAAATGGGTGGCTTTAGCTTTTAGAGAGCAAAAATCTAGGGAACAAAAATTTAAAAAAGGCCAAACGCCAGAAGACAAGGAACGCAGTTATGATCTTGAAGAATATGAAAACCAAATGAAAGGCGATAACTACACAGATTATTTAAACAACTTTTTTTAAGAAGGAGATTCAAAAATGCAGGATAGAGAGCTCATAAAATGCGCATTATGTCGCTTTGTCAGAGAAGATAAATCTATGAGTGAACGCGCTTGGAAAGCTTATGAATGTGGTAATGCCAAAAGCGAATATTACAGATGCCTGCTAAACATTTCCCGCGATGGTAATATGATGCCATCGGTAAAATGGCATGGATGTAGCTGTGGTCAAAAGAAATGGTGCTGCAAATAATTTCAGATAAAAATAAAGGAGTTAAAATATGATTTGGACAATATTATCCTGGGCAATGTCGGCAATCGCCTTGGCCGGGACATTGATTAATGCCGAAAGAAACAAGTATGGATTTGTATTCTGGTTGATTTCAAATTTGTATATGACTGTAAGATTTTTCGTAATTGGAGAGTATGCGCAAAGCGTGCTCTTTTTTATTTATTTTCTGCTGGCAATCAGAGGAATTGTTAGCTGGGCGAAGAAGGAGAGAAAGACGGATCGATGCGTAAAATAACAGAAATACTTAAAAATATGATATCGAATTTTAAGTTAGACACGTTCATAATATGGGGCGCCATAGCATTAGCAGCTATAATTTGTTTAATAGGCTTATTTTTAAGGCCTGCAGCACAAACATCACAGCAAAGTGCTTGTAGGAGGCTGGAACTTCGCCCGATTGTGATAATGTACGGGAAAGAACCTCAAGTAATCTGGATGTTGCTTCCCACCTCGGATAATTAATAGGTGAGTCGGCAACTGGCGAATATGTTTAAAATACGGATTACATGGCAAACTTTATAGCTTGATTAGGAGGCGTGAATGAAAAACTATTATGACCTCAAAGCAAAGTTAGAACTTGATAAGCTTTATCTTAAAGATTTATACGAGCGAAAAGAAGAATTAAGAGTGACAGTGGAACCTAAATCAGTCGTTACAGATAAGATCTGATCTGCTAAAGTAAAAGCGGACACTCAAAAGATTGAAAGTATATAATAAAATC
>CAZSYK010000071.1:0-5344 GCA_964610685.1 uncultured Eubacteriales bacterium | reverse complement strand
GCGAAGATGGAAACGGGGTGCCGGATGCGGCGGAATTTTATCTGCTGCAAGTGGTCCTGGAGAACCATAACCTGAACCTGGTAAAGCGAGGCGGCGTTCTCAGCGATGTGGTCTATGACATCTGGGTGCAGAATGTGACGCGGGCGGCGATCGACCTGGTGGCGCATTCCATAGATATCCAACGCACCGTGGCTGCCTATATGACGCTGGGGTATGAAGGGGCTATCATCCCGATTGTAGCTGAAAAATTGGGAGTCACCCTTGACGGCCTGAATTATAGCCGCGAGGCGGCTGTCTGGCTGGCCGCTAATGGGGATGCCGATGCGGATGGTTACATGAACCAACGGGAATGGCAGACCATTGTAGACAACGGGATTACCGGCATGGCGGCCGTGGCGGCATACGCCGCCGCCGCAACGGATCCCACCACGAACGGCAACGAGACCTTGCCGGGTATCGGACCCGGCCCAGAAGGGGAAGGGGAACAGGAAGGCGAGGGTGAGGGCGAAGGGGAGGGCGAAGGCGAGGGCGAAGGGGAACCCTGCATCGTTTTTCCGAATGATCCGTGTATTGGAAGCAAAGGTATAACATTACAGGATGCCAAGACAGTCCAGGGCGAAACCGTCTTGGAAATCGTCGCGATCAGCGACGATTGTAATGCGCCGGTGCTTACTCCCAATGGCACGACGCAGGTGCGATTTGGGCATACCGTCACGGTATCGGTTAAGAACAATCTGATGCCCGATTCCTGGGAATTCGACTCCTGGAACGCCCCGGAGTTATTGATCAACGGATGTCCCAAACCCAGAGTTTCGTTCGTGATGTGCGGCGAACGGACTATTACAGCAAATATGAAAAAGGTGGCACAAGAGCATTGTATAGTGGAGCTTTCCCAAATTCCGTTAGATGTGTCAATTAAGTTGGACGGTCCGAAAACAGCGGTTATACCGGCTTATTTAAATGGAAGTTTCATCGGTCGTTATTTGTACTGGCAAAGCGATGCCGTCATTAAAGCGACCCTTTCCGCATCCTGTACCCAATTTCCTCCCGTTCAATTTTCGCCTGGATTTTATACGGACAAAGGAACCGTTAATTACAGCGGCAATGCAAGTCTCTATAAAACGAATGGGGATGATGATTCGTGTCTTATAGAAAGTAAAGCCGGATGCAGAATTAGACAAGCAGATGCGCTAAAGCAGGTTAAGGGTCGTGTCTATCCCCCCAATGTTGGGCATGTAAAATTGAAAAACGCCGATGTCTCTGGAAGCCCCTATTTTGTGGGCGATATAACTGTGGGCATTAATGATCCTGTTTATAGCTCCGCATTAACCAACATAATGCCACCCGGCTTTTTCTGGAATGATTCTGACTTCCAAAATACGTTGCATACCTATTATTACTTGCCTTGTTATACGTTGACTATAACAGGACAACGAGAGGAGGGCTACGTTGAATTGCTTGAAACCGGTACCATTACTTCGCCTACGATTAAATATTTTTATCCGGGATCGGCGGGAGAAGATCCCAGCGGCAAACAAAAGGTGAGAATAGAAGCACATGCGCTGAATGGATATGTATTCAAAGAATGGGAAGGACAAGGCGGCGATGGCATTTGTTATCCTAACGGAAACTCAAACAATCCCAAACCAATCAATGGATGTGAATCTATCAATATAGAAATCACCATGGACAAAAGTCGTGAGGTAAGACCGATGTTCGAGATAGACACATTTGAAATCCTGTCCGAGACTGTCGCGACACAACCGCCCGATAGGACACGAAAAACCATAGGCGTTGGAGAAGAGGTAGAGTTGACGATCACAGGTTACATGGGGTCAGGGCCAATTTCATGGTCCTTAACAGGTGCTGGAACATTGTACGTTAAAAGCAATACAATTGCGAACTTTATAGCTCATGACCGTGCTTCAACTCCAGAGGTTACAGCTGAGTCTTGTGCACAAAACAGTTCGGCTTCAATAACGTTCACTGTGATTGAACCTAGTGGTGTTCTGTTCGAGAATTTTGCGGGGCCAGGCGGTTCTGCACCGCCGAGTACAAATTGGATAGGATTAGTACCTTATCAAAAATATTCTATCATCAAAAACAAGAAATCACGTACGTTGTTCACGCTTTAGCGTGCTATGTTGTTCAAGATTCTTGTGTTAACACGCACACTAAAGTGTGAACAACATACTCTGAATATTTTCTTTCTGGGTTGTGGGCAACGCCCACCTTAGAATACGCAGCCAACATTTTTGTGCAACCGGATACAGTGAATTTCTACAGTATTCAACTTTTTGAAGGTTATGCTGATGCCGTTGTAAGTGGCCGTTATACTAACACCTGTCCTGTTCCTCCCCATTCCGCTAACCCCCCAATGGGCATGGCTGGGTATATCACAGGAAAAGGAAGCAAAATGTTTCAGTATGATTCAATATATGGTAGTGGCTGTCAGCCTCCGTACCCAATGGAAACGTCCACTGCGATATGGCCGATAGTATGGTCATACGGCATAGATGGAGAGGCAACGAAAGAGATTGAACTTGTCAACCAGACGTTTACACTGATTGGACAAGGTGGTAACGTGGCAACATTTACAATTATAAAGGATGAATCAGGTGCCAGTATCAGTACTGGTGGCACCGCACATTTTATTACCCCGTGAAGGAGGATTATTAACATGAGAGTCAGGATAATAAGGATAGCATATGGCACGATTCTGATTGCATTGCTGCTAGGCACCTCGGTTTTTTCTGAGGAGAAAGATTTAGAAAAAGTACTTAAGGATTCGGAAATAAAAATACTAAAAATGCTATCTGAATATGATAGAGACCGACAAATCAGTTTCTTACAAGAGGCGCATAAGGCTATAGAGGGAATTAATATTCATTTTGAGTATAAGGGCTGGGAAACAAGGGCGCATCGAGTACAGGAACTTCGACTTAGAGTACTCAATAAATGTTTTAAAGAAAGGGATTACACCTATGACTTGGATAATGTACCTAGACTCCCCAACAAAGTGATTCCCCCCCGTTGGGCTGCAGAGCATCAAGTAATAATTGCCGGAATGAGACCTGAAGACATTATAGATCCGGAAGCCAGGAAACAGTACGAAGTAGCCATTGTCGAAAATAACCAAAAGTTAGAAAAGTATTTACAAGAGAAGGGACTTCAATACATAATAGATAGGGAAATGCGGAACATAGCAATCTATATGGTTTCTGCGCAAGACGATCCTGGGAGGCAGCGTCAGATATTGAGTTCGCTTGATGCCCTGATTGAAAGTAAAATCCTTAGGGAAAAGATAATGGATGCATTTGAAGAAAGGCTAGAGAAACACAAGGACGCCACTCGCCAGCGTTAGTATTGCTATTATAGGAATACCCGAAACCGCCATACTCAGGAAAACGATGGAACAGCTTAGTTGGTACGCCTTGGAAAATAGTGACCTGACGCTTTTCACGGCAGCAATCCAGCATCCGTCCTTTTCGCTACTTTTCACGGCAGAGGATTTCTTTATTGAGTTGATCGAAAACAAGACGCAATATCAAGCTTGGATAAATCTGATGCGCAACTATTCCAACCGGTCACATTATGTGTATATAAAATATGCTTGCATGGATTGGGACAATACCGAAGACGATTATCTGAATTCGATGTTGATTCTGGCGTGTGCTCAGGGAAATCTGGATTTGGTAAATTTCTTGTTGCCCTCGGGCGCGGACCCGACCGTGCAAGTCACCGAAGAGGAAACCCTCTTGGAGTATATCGGTGAAGATTGGTCACCGCTGGGCTTCACTTTCCCCATCGTATTGCCGGATTGGCCCACAGACAAAGACACTGAAATTTTGCAGGCGCTTCAGGCGTATGTTGCTTCACCTTGAGTGAGATAATAGAATAATGCAAAAAAAGCATTGTTTTCGGAGTAACCATGGAACAGCTACGGCAGAGAGTGTTAATTACGCTTGTAACTACGATGTTGCCGACTATTGCTCATGCGAACGCCGGGCCAGCCATCTTATGGCGATTTAGTACTCATCTGGTAGTCCTTACATGGGTTATCGGTATTGGGGAAGGACTGTTGTTGTGTATACTCTTACGCGCGTGGAGATTCCGTTCCTTGAAGTATCGGATATTTTTCTCCATGATTGCCGCCAACATTGCCTCCGCATGGCTTGGCATGTTGTTTGTCAAAAGTCGATATACCTCCCAAATTATGGGCGATGTAACCGTTGAGAATCTGATACCTGCATTCTGGACCATGGTATATGTTACTTTTGTGCTGACCATGATCATTGAATTCCCTTTTTTTCTTGTGGCCCTTTACGGGCGGAAATGGTTGGTTCCGAAAGGGGTGGCTGCAACGATCTTCGTGCATTGTATAAGTTATTCACTGTTATTCTTCTTCTACAGGGGCGAAGACTCCATAAATATGGTCGCGGAATTGGAGTTAGTCCCGGCGTCGACCTTTGAGATGAAAGAGGACTACGACTTGTATTACATCTCTCCTGATGGGAAACACGTCTTGCGTAGCGATTTGGCCGGCAATGACAAAGAAGTAATCGCAACGCTTGACATGGACGGTATACCGGATCGCTTATGTGCATGCCCGAGGAAAGTCACTGAAGAGATACAGGACAACAAGAAACATAAGAGCGTTCAGCGCATTTGCTGGGAAAGTGGATTCGATTTGTATGTTCTGATGAATATTAATGGGAAGTATGAGACGAAACTGCTCTTGGAACATTTTTCCCCACACTCGGCCATTAAATTATTTGGTGGCGAGTATAAGGGAGGGTGGGATATTGAGACTTGGGGTGACTTTAGAAATTTCATGAGTTTCGGTGATGTCGAAAAGTGGGAATTCAATTCAGATTTCTGGGGTTGGTTTTCAGTGCGCGGAATTGAGCAAGGCAGACATGCACGCTATAGGATACTCACCTTTTTTGTACAATGGCCAGTTCGAAATGGTACCCACATTGCCGGTGATTATGCCGTTTTTTTGCTTGGAAAAGACCAGATCTGCATCCTGGATCCCGAGAAAAAGCGAATCGCCCTGATTACCCGCGGATTCGGGCCGGTTGTCGCCAAACCGCCTTTGGAAGAAATTCCTAAAAAATCTCCCGAGGAAACCAACGAACAAACCGCGAATGAAGTCCCATAAAAGAATCTTCATTAAATTCAGCGGCAATGGAACCTGTTGAAAAAAACGACCAAACAAAAACACAAGCGAAAAACGGGACTGACGCAAGAATTTACGCAGTAAATTCGGGTCTGTCCCACAGTTTTCGAATAACAGGGGACAGTCACCAATATTATTGACATGGGGGCAGAAATTTGATAT
>CAZSYK010000070.1:0-5390 GCA_964610685.1 uncultured Eubacteriales bacterium | reverse complement strand
AATCCACGCACCCGTGATGGGTGCGACGGGAGCTCTTTCTTTTCAAGCTCCATGCCCCGCTGTTTCAATCCACGCACCCACGATGGGTGCGACTGCAATCTGGATTATTACCAAAGGGGGGCCTGTAGAGTTTCAATCCACGCATCCGCGATGGGTACGACAGTAAATATTGTGAACTATTGTAAGTTATGCAGTCATTTGATGCCTTATGCATAACTCAGTTTTCTCCTGTGTGTTAATACTTAGTTTCCTACGCTTAGAATGACAAATAGCTACACAAAGAAGGCGAATAATGGGATCGTCAAGCTTTCACTATTGTAAAAATCTGAGATATTGGGGAGTCGTCAAGAAGGATTGAATAGTTTTCAAACAATCTTGCAGGAGCAGTCTCGTTATTCCGTTTGATAGAAATCCTTGCAAAGATGTCCTGCACTGGTTTATCGCCAAACATCGATTCATGTTCAAAAACCACCAATCTCTGGGTAGCCATCAAACCTCGGGCTGCCGAGCGGTCCACATCAAACATCTTAATCAACGACTCCCAAACCAGTTCCAAATCCTCAGTTGAAAAGCCTGTTTGGTTGGCGAGAGACGGAGAGACAAAACCATGAGCCTTATACAAGCCATAGGGTATGGTGAATTTTCTTCCCATGGTTCTATTGTCCCCGGATTGTTTTACAGCCTCCTCTTCTGTGGTGACAGCCATTCTTGTAATACTATGCTCAGCCGTAAATACCGGTTCTACAGACCTGGCAAAGGTCAATTGCACAGGGCCTCTTACTTGGCCGCAGTTAATTTTGGTAGTCATTACGGCACCGAAAGTTCGAATATCGAAAAAGTTCTTGCACATCCAGGCTTTTGCTTCGTCAGTCTTGCCCCCACCTTTCCTTTTGCCAGTATCTTTTTCCAAGTCAACATCAAGTGCAACATACGCCCTCTTGTTTATATTGTTGAGGATTGCTTTCTCTTTGACGTAAATCTCATAGGGGGGTTGATCGCCTTTTATCAACCCAACATAGTTACGAATCTTTCTCTTAAGGCAAACATCTGTGACAAGCCCCTCACCTGTTTCTGGATCAATTCTTGGGAGATTACCGGCGTCTGGATCACCATTCGGGTTTCCATCCTTGACATCAAAAAACAACACAAAATCATACCGTTTCGTTAATTCCATACTATATCTCCTTTTATTCACTATCTTTCTTTGTGTAGAACGCTTGTTTTTGGTGATAGTATCCAACTGCGAATTTTCCCTGTTCATACAGCCCTAAATGCGCAGGGAACTCTGAAATATGTCCGGTGATTTCTCCTACCAATTTCTCAAAATACACCTTACGTCCAACCGTCTCCAATTTTTCCATGTGATACCGCATCAGCCGCATCAATGTACCAAAGACTGTAACGGGAGTACTGCAGGCAGCACCGTAATAGCGATCTGTTATCGTAGAATTCAAAACCGGATTTGCTTCCTCCTGAATCTTCTCCAAGGTCGCCATCAATCTCCCCAGTTGATAACCGATTGATGCTTGATCAACATCCAAAGCCATTTGCAACTCCTTTTCATCCGGATTGGGATGACATCGCAATAATCTATTGAGATACGCCTTGATCAAGGAAGCTCTCACTGCATTTACTCTTGCTTCACTATCACTCTTGATCCGCCTTACAACGCCCACAAGCAGACTGTGTGGATAGGGGGTTCCAAGCAAAATCGCTTGCATGAAATCACCAGAAAGATTTGGAGGAATATTCTCACTCTTCCCTTTTGGAGCAGTCTGTAACAATAAACGCCAGATTGAGTAAAATTCAGGTTCAAACGCTGATTTAGTGATACGCAAATCTTCAAAGTGTTGCCTGATATGCAAAGCAAATTCTGCAATATTCCCTACCAGCCAAAAGCGAATCGATAGTCTGGCAGCATTGGGAGACAATCCCAATACATAAAAGATGTTTGGCTCCTTGCTATTGTAATATTCTCCGGTTTTTGGCGAATCAAAAAGGCTGCGGATGCATTGGGAGTTTGCATGAGGGTCATCCTTGGGAGGTTCGCTGAACATCTGTTGGAAATCTGATTCAAAAGCACTCTCTTTCTCTGACCAGAAGACAGTAGAAGCATCCCCAATTTGCATACGCTGTCTTGATTCCCGTGCCAGCAGTGTATTGAGGGCTGTTGTATATGCAAACATAGCCTGCTCACCAATCGGGGCATTCCCACCTTGTTTCTTGCCATACGACCGGAAGGGATCCAGATTGAAAGATACAATGTTCGCACCTACTGATTGAGCGCCGTAGACTCCCTTGATTGCTGTATGCAACTGACTTGTCGTATCAAGATTTCCCGTAACCAGGCAGCGATGCTTATCAGACGCCGTATCCGTGGCGGGATACACTGATGTAACATCCTCGTCTTGGCAATAAAGATATAAATCACCGACAAAGCGGATTGCCAGGTTTGCATTCGTTCGAACTATTTCCTTCCAAATGGCAAATTGATTCAACATCGGTTCATCAACCGCCGTCAGGAACTTCAAGCAAGCACGTTTCTTCACAGAATCACGGAGAGTCCCCTCGACCTTTTGGATGAATGCCACATGCTGTTCAATCGAACGTCTTCCAGCTTTCTGGATTTCTTCCTCATTGCGGCCTTCTGTTTTGATAACGTCTGTAACATAGGTCATCGAGTCCCATAACAGATTGGAAGCAACCCCTGAAGACCTCTTGATTGGTTGCGGGACAAGGTACACTTTCCCTCTCAAACTCTTTTCGTGGTATTCTCGGGTATCCTCTATCTGAACCAGTACCCCCTGATGATTGATGACCAGAACGAAATGAATCTCCATTTTGGCCCAGCCTTGCGGTGCAATATCACTCTTGGGATCAGCAGCAAGCCGGTCATAATAGCTCTTCAACGCTTGTAGAATCATGCAAGCACCTCCACCATTCTTCTATCAGTATTCACGACACCATTTTTCATGACTGCATGGAAGAACAGTGGTCTGATATCGGCAGTATCAGAGAAATCCATATCGTAGAGCATCCAACCAAAATTTGTATCTTCTTGCAGAGGAGGAGGCAAAGCATTGCTTGCAGGATCAACCAGCTTGAAGAAACATGCAAACTCCCGGCATCCAAGATACGGACGATGAAAGCATTGCCCATGCTTCGCCCTCCGCTCAAACATTGCAGCATACTTGGCTGGGCTCTCATCAGGCTTAATATCCGCTTCCCTCCGATCTGATTGTCCGACATACTCAAACCATGCATGCAATCGGTAATGGACATCACGAAGAACCAAACTCGCCCTTTGCTGTCTCTCATCTTCTACACAGAAACCCATGGGCAGGTGATAGGAACCATCCATCTGTAAACGTGAAGGTGAAGAAATAACTTTGCCAACTTCATTCCTTCGGATTGAGGCTGTTCTGATGGGATTGAGGACCTCAATCTCCGTGATATGCCAGCGAATAGCTGGTTTCCAAAAGATTGCTTCATAAATTGCTCTTGCGGCGGAAGGTGTAATCACATCATAACTGACTCGCTCCACCTTCATTTCGGGTCTTGTAAAACAAGCATAGTCTCCCCAGACTTCCAATACCCAATCTTTCACACCTTCCTCCTTGTTTCATCCAATATATGCAGTTGGATCGGATGGCAATTCATCAATCAATAGCCCGACAGAATCGCTGTATTCGACGGCGCATTGCAACGCGAACACTTTTGGATACACCTCCTTAAGGGAGCCCCGTTGCAGCAATGCTTGAAACTGGTTTTTATAAATACTGACTGCATACCTCTGCAATTTTCTAAAAAGATACCGTGCAGATGGTTCGTTCTGCATATCTATGTATTGCAAGCGCTCAATCAGACTCTTCCCTGCTCCGTAAGGGATGAGAATTGTTTCAGAATCACTATCGTCGATGAGCGTGAATGCCTTTGCAGCTGACCTGAACTGTATTCCCATAGTCTTGCTGTCTGGTTTCAGCAAATTCAGAATATGGTGGGAATCAAGTGAATCAGCTTTCCAATACAGGGCTGTAAAGTATTTCTTATATAGATCGGCGTCAAAAAAATTAACAGTTGATTCATGCAGAAGTATTTCTGTGATTTCGTTAGCTTTTCGAAGGATTCCTGGAGGAGCTTTTCTAGCAGGGGTAAAAAGAATGACCTGTCCAAGTTGACCAACCAGCTTGCCTTCTCGATTGCAACGCCCTGCTGCCTGTACAATTGAATCGATACCTGCCAAGGCTCTGAATACAACTGGGAAATCTATATCCACACCAGCTTCGACCAACTGAGTACTAATCACCCGAACCGGTTGATTTGTCTTGAGACTTTCCTTGATCTGCGTGATTATTTCACTTCTATGTTGAGGACACATGAGAGCCGATAGATGTATTGTTCCTGAGGGCATCAATGCATGGAGCTCCCTACAGCTTTTTCTATCAGAAACGATGCAAAGAACCTTGTCGTAAGTCACCAGCCTTGCAGCCAGCTCTTCCCAAGAAGTTGGAGTGTTTGGATCACAAAGTTCAATGTTGACTCTTTTCAATATACGGAATAAGGAAGGAACATCCTTGATTATCTCCCTTACCAATCCTTTTTCAAATCCTGGAAATGAAGGGAATTTTGAGCTCTTCTCAAATGATGGTTGTGTTGCTGTACAGAACACCAAACTGGTTCGATAATGTGTCGTCAGTTGTTCGATGCTACCGAGAATTGGGTGAAGGAACTCGATAGGCAGTAATTGAGCCTCATCAAAAACAACAACACTGTCTGCAATATTATGAAGCTTCCGACAACGCCCGGGCCGAGAAGCAAAAAGTGATTCCAAGAATTGTACGTTGGTCGTCACAATAATTGGAGCGTCCCAATTCTCTGAAGCCAATCGTATCTTCTGAGATTGATAATCGCTATCGAAATTTGAGTGATGCTCAATCACTTGGTCATAGCCGAACACAGTACGGAAAACATCTGCAGTTTGTTCAATAATGCTGGTATAAGGTATAACATAAATGATCCGTTTCTTGTTAAATCGTTTCGCATGCTCCAAGGCAAATCCCAGACTGGCAAGGGTTTTACCCCCTCCTGTAGGAACGGTCAACGAGAAAAGACCAGGGGAAAGTTGGGCAGCAGTACGACAATCAGCAAGTACTTGATTTCGTATCAAGTTAACAGATGATGCCGCAGTCGCATGAGCTGCAAGTGAAATCATATGTGAATCAAAGAACTTGAGTAATTGCTCTATGGTATAAAAGCCAGTTCTCAGGTTGGATGCATCCTTTTGCATGTATTGTTCGGTATCCAAAAAGTCCGCATCCACGAGGCAGGAGAATACCATCCTGATCCAGAACGAGACGTCAAGCCCGTTGGGATTGAACAGCCTAGGTAAT
>CAZSYK010000069.1:0-5398 GCA_964610685.1 uncultured Eubacteriales bacterium | reverse complement strand
CTACAAAATTATTTGATAATGGCTAATATACAAAAAATTACTCAATAATTAAAGTTTAAGATGTTACATAATAGTAGTATGGGAGAAAGAATTAAAGTTGTTTGGATATGTCATCTTTCCAATTCAATGATTAGAGCGCAAATCCATACAAAGATATCTATAGTAGAACATATCATACGTTGTTTTCTTAGAAAGAAACGATCCGTTGCTATGAGTGATTTGGCTCAATGGAATAGCCAAGGTATTTCTGTTATTGAGAAGATTAATGATATAGAATTACATATTGTATCGCCGTATCAATTATTATCAAATGAATTAACAGAGTTTGAGTCTAATGGTGTTTTTTATCACTTTTTTAGAAACCAGACGGATTCTTTGCTCGAATTTATAAAAAGAAATATAGTTAAGGGCTATCACTGCAACTATAAAAAGAACACGAAATGCATATTGGAACTTTTAGATAGAATTAAACCCGATGTAATTCATTTGATAGGGGTAGAAAATTTACATTATGCATTATCCATATTAAATTATAACGGCACAACTCCAATAATCGCTCAATTACAAACCCTTGTTAACGATCCAAACGTAGAAACACAATACATGAGTGATCTATCCCATTATATTTATATGGCTAGGTTGGAAAAATCAATACTTCGAAAAGTTGATTATATAGGAACTCCTGAATTGAGATATAAAGAGTTAATAATACGAAACGTATGTGAATCAGCTGTTTTAATTAATACTCAATTGGCTATTTCTGAACCGATTAATAAATCTATTGAGGATAAAAAATTTGATTTTGTTTATTTCGCTGCTAATATAAATAAAGCATGCGACCTTGCTATTGAGGCATTTAGTATAGCATACAAAATTAATCCAACGATTACATTAGATATTATTGGAAAATATGACAACGATTTCAAAAAAAATATCGATAAAAGAATTTTAGAATTGGGGATCAGTCATGCTATTACATTTGAAGGAATGCTTTCTACTCACGAAGATGTTATAAGACAAGTTCGGTTAGCGAGGTTCGCTTTACTCCCGTTAAAAATTGATATTATCTCAGGTACAATTAGAGAATCTATGGCAAATGGTATACCTGTTATTACAACGATTACTTCAGGTACTCCAAAATTGAACGAAAATAGAGTTAGTGCCCTCATGTCCCTAATTGGCGATCACGAAGGAATGGCTGTTAATATGTTACGTTTGCTCTCAGATGAAAAATTTGCAGAAAAAATAAAGGAGAATGCCTTTATTACCTATAATGAGACTATAGTAGGTAATGATACTACAATATTGAAGTGGGTAAAAGCCTATCATGTTATTCTTGATAACTATTACAGAGGTATGGCCATTCCTGACGACTTGTTATTATGAATGACAATAAGAAAATAGCGATAAATACGACAATATTATATGCAAAACTGATAATTAATATTGTTGTTAGTTTTATTACTGCAAGATTAGTTTTACAGGCACTTGGGGCCAGTGATTATGGTTTATACAATGTAGTAGGAGGTGTTGTAGCGATGCTTAATACTTTGGGTACTAGCATGGTAGCTACATCTTATCGATATATGACAGTAGAGATAGGTAAGGGTAAGACTGGCAATCCAAATAAGATTTATAATACTCTGTTTGTAGTTCATGCAGTTTTGGCCCTTTCCCTTCTATTCATTGGAGAAACTTTAGGCGTATACTATGTTAATAATATATTGAATGTTGATTTAGAAAAAATTCCAGATGCAATGTTTGTCCTTCATTTAAGTCTTATAACTACTGCATTTGCAATCATAACAGTTCCTATGAATGGGCTGATTATAGCTCGTGAAAAGTTTCTTTTTGTTTCGATTATAGAATCACTAAGTGCGATAGTTAAGTTGTTACTTATATTTTGGCTTTTATGTATGGATGGTAATAGATTGAGAATATACGCAGTAATGTTGGCCTGTGTTCAATTGATTTCGCCTGTCGCATATCAATTTTATAGTCGAATAAAGGATAAAGATATCGTTTTGTGGCATTTAAATAGGAATAAGGCTGATTATAAAGGCGTGATAGGATTTTCCTGGTGGATGTCTTTTGGTGTTGCAGCCGTTATGGGGAAAATGCAAGGTGCCGCAATGATAATCAATTTCTTCTTCGGAACAATACTTAATACGGCATTTGGTTTAGCTTCACAGGTGAGCAATGCAGTTGGGCAGTTTACATCGACTTTACGTCAGGCTGCTCTTCCACAGATAATGAAAAGTCAGAGTTCTGGTAATGAGGCTCGTTCATTGAACCTTGTTTATTCAATGTCTAGATATTCATATTTATGTATGAATATTATGGCTATTCCGCTTTTATTATGTATGGAAGATGTACTTACTATTTGGCTTGGAACAATACCTCAATTTACAAAGATATTTGTAGTATTTATGCTGATAAATGGTATGGTGTCAAATTTGGGAGCTGGCTTTGATGCTAGTATTCAGGCAACTGGAAAAGTTAGAAAAAATCAGATTGGATACAGTTTAATTAATCTTTCTCTATTACCAATAATCTTTCTTCTATACAAAATGGGATTACCACCCTATATTAATGTGATAGTTATGGTCCTATTGACTATTTGTACTCTCGTTTTCCAGATACATATTATGACCAGATTGACATCGTTTAGTCTTTCCGAATATTATAAGCGTACATTATTGCCTTCACTTATGTCAACACTATTATCTTTTGCTCCATTGGTACCAGTGCGACTAGTCTTTATTCATTCTTATATGGGTACTTTTATATTTTTAATTATTGCAGCAATATGGACTATGTTTTCAATATATATTGCTGGGATGAATAAGCGTGAAAAGGAACTCATCATTTTATTTGTATCAAGCAAAATATGTAAAAATAAATAACATGAAAGTAGTTCTTCTCGCCGGTGGTTTTGGTACTCGCATTAGTGAGGAAAGCCAATTTAAACCCAAACCAATGATTGAGATAGGCGGAATGCCTATTCTTTGGCACATTATGAAAGAATATGCCTATTATGGCCATACAGAGTTCATTATTTGTGCTGGATACAAACAAGAATACATAAAAGGATGGTTTTCAAATTATTTTCTTTTCAATAGCGATGTGACATTTGATTATTGCAACGGAAAAAATGAGATGACTGTTCACCAGAGTTTTATGGAACCTTGGAAAGTTACAATTGTAGATACGGGTTATAATACGATGACAGGTGGACGTATCAAACGTGTCCAAAAATACGTCGGTAATGAACCTTTCTTGATGACCTATGGCGATGGCTTATGCGATGTCGAGATTGATAAACTCATTGAATTTCATAAAAATCATGGTAGAATTGCAACTCTGTCAGCTGTAAAGATTGCACAAGAAAAGGGAATTCTTGATATTGGTGGTGACAATGCCGTCCGTTTATTTCGTGAAAAGAATATTAGTGATTCAGCTCCAATAAATGCTGGATATATGGTTTTGGAATCTAAGATTTTCGACTACCTGACAGATGATACTTGTGTATTCGAAAAGACAGCTCTAGTCAAATTAGCTGAAGAGGGTCAGCTGATGTCATACATACATACTGGTTTCTGGCAGTGTATGGATAATATACGTGAAAAAAATTTACTTGAGAAATTATTAGCTGAGGATAAGGCTCCTTGGAAGAAATGGGATTGTCAGGTTCCTAATCTTGAGTATAAAAACAAACTGATAAACGGATTATGACAACTCTTGCAAAAAGGGCTAAAGTAATTTATCGACGTTTAATTACCGACGATCGTGGATGGTTTCTAAAAGTAATTACAGGAACTGAAAAGAGCATTCCAAAAAATACAGGGGAAATATATTTGACAATGGGCAAACCAGGCCAAGCAAAAGGGGGTCATTATCATCCAGTAGCAGTAGAATGGTTTACCCTTGTTGAAGGAAGTGCAATCTTGAAGCTTGAAGATATATTGACCCACGAACGTCTTGATATTGAAATGTCTTTTGAAAAAGCAATTACAGTATTTATTCCGAATAACGTAGCTCATATAGTTATTAACAATTCTGATAAGGATTTTATTCTTCTTTGCTATTCAGACAAACTATACGATCCCAAGGATACGATTGCATATAATATAAAATAATCTATGATTGATATATTCAATGGGTTTTACAAAGGCAAAAGAGTACTAGTTACTGGTCATACCGGATTCAAAGGCTCTTGGTTATCCATTTGGCTTCATGAACTTGGAGCAGAAGTCGTAGGTTTGGCTCTTGACCCTCTTTCAGAAAAAGACAATTATGTCCTTTCCAATATTGGAAAAAAGATTGTTGCAGACATCAGGGCTGATATAACAGATGGCAAAAAACTGAAAGAAATTTTTACTGAATTCGACCCTCAAGTTGTATTCCATTTGGCAGCACAACCACTTGTCCGTCTCAGTTATGAGATTCCTGTTGAAACATATTGGGTCAATGTGATGGGGACCATCAATGTAATGGAAGCAATTCGTGCAACAAATAGTGTCAAGGTTGGAATAATGATAACCACAGACAAGTGTTATGACAATAAAGAACAGTTGAGCGGATATAAGGAAGATGATCCATTTGGTGGTTATGACCCATATTCATCATCAAAAGGTGCTTGTGAGATAGCCATTCAATCATGGAGAAGAAGCTACTTCAATACTGATTATTATGGCAAAAAGCATCACGTCAGTCTTGCTAGTGTAAGAGCAGGTAACGTAATAGGAGGTGGTGATTGGGCACAAGATAGAATCATTCCTGATTGTATTAGATCTCTTGAAGCAGGAAAGCCTATTGAGATTAGAAGCCCAATGGCTGTACGTCCGTGGCAACATGTTCTTGAACCACTTTCTGGCTATATGTTACTTGCAAAAAAGATGTGGGATAACCCTACCGAATATTGTGAAGGATGGAATTTTGGACCTGAACAAGAGTCTGTTCTTAATGTTTGGGAAGTCGCATCTATTATTGTTGAAAACTTTGGCTATGGACAATTAAAGAATGTTTCAGATCCTAATGCTCCTCATGAGGCTAACTGTCTTTTATTGGATATCACAAAGGCAAAGACAAGGCTTGGATGGAAACCTAGAATGGATGCAAATCAGTGTGCTTTTTTAACAAGTGATTGGTATAAAAAATATAATCGTGAGGATGTATATAATCTTTGTATAAAAGAAATTAATCAATTCCTCAGATACAAAAAGTTCGGTTAATATATATATACTTCATATTAATTAGTCGGCCCTTAAAAAGTTGTTAAATCATTGAAAGTCAGCAAAAATAAGTTCAAAAACATTCGGAATATATGCAGGGAATCAGTATCTTAGATAAAAATTCCTGCAAATAAATTCAAAAACAGCATGATTGGAAAACTACC
>CAZSYK010000068.1:0-5484 GCA_964610685.1 uncultured Eubacteriales bacterium | reverse complement strand
TTTTAAGGAAGAACGATATAAAACACGCGCCGAAAAAACTATCGGCAGCGGCCAAAGCCATTGAAAAATTTCTGCTAAAGCCTCTGGAGGCAATCCATAAAAAAACGGATTTTCAAGAAACGTGGAAAGTGACCGGCAAATGGCAATAAGAGAATTTCCCCTCTTTATAAAGGATGATTCAGAGGGATTTGATGATGTGTAGGGACTGATCCCCGATCAGTCCGGACAAAGATAAACTCCCCTTTTGTAAAGGGGGTGGGGGGGATTTTTTATAATGTGTAGGGCATTCGCCTTGCTTGGCAGCTTGCCGGGGCAGCCCGCCCGGTCGTATGCCGCACATACCGATGGAATCCAACGTTCTGTCATTCCCGCATGTTATTGGCGGGCATCCAGAAACTATTCCCTCCCTTGAGGGCTATAGTGACCCTATAGTGCCCTTTAGGGTATTCAGGGTAGAGGGATTTGAGCGAGGGTGCTGTTTTTTGGTCAAAATGATTATCAATATCCCTCTTTCGGGGGATTGATAATATTTTATTATATAAGTAACAAAATGCATAAAACATCAACTCCCAGTATTTTGAAATGAATAATCGATATTTTATGGAAATTATATAAAGCTTTTAAAGTTTGAATTTATAAGAAATTATTTAATAGGACATAAAATGGGTGTGGAGATATTTTAGAATTGATAAAAACAAGATTAAAAGTACAGCATAAATTTATTTATGGGAGACTTGTATTATGAAGACAATATTCGAAAATTTCACAAAAAAGTATTCGGTAAGCAAGACTTTAAGATTTGAATTAATCGCACGGGAAAAAACACAAGAACATATCGAGAAGCAAAATTTTCTCAATGATGATGAGAAATTGGCAGAAAAATATAAGAAAGCAAAAAAAATTATCGATGAGTATCATAAGAATTTTATCAGCAACAAACTATCTTCTTTTACGTTTACACTCGAAGAGCTACGCGCATATGAGCAGGCCTATCAGGCCATGAAAAAGGACAAAAAAAATATAAAATTAATAAACGATTTCGCGTCTAGGCAGGATGATTTGAGAAAACGAATAGCAAAGGAACTGCAAGAAGATAATTACTTATATGCAAAAGAAGGCGAAAAGAAAAAATTCATAAAACAAAATTTAATTAAATGGTTGGAAAATCATGCTATTTCGATTTCAGGAATTCCAGAACCTAAAGCAATTATTAATGATTTTGAAAACTGGACTAATTATTTCAGCGGTTTTAACGATAATCGAAAGAATATTTATTCAGAGAAAAGAATTGGCACCTCTATCGGATACCGCTTGGTTCACGATAATCTGCCGAAGTATCTAGAGAATATAAAACGCTTCAATAAAGCTAAAACAGCGGGCGTGAATTTCAGCAATGTAGAAAAAACATATAGAGTAAAACTGGATGAAGTGTTTTCTCTTGAACATTTTAACAAATGCCTGACCCAGAAAGGCATTGATGAATATAATCTGATTAGAGGGGGACAAAGCAAGAAAGGTAATAATAAAGAACAGGGCATCAACGAAACAATAAATCTACATGTACAACAATTGCACCGGAAATTAGAACGTGCCACAGATGATGATAAAAAAGATTTAGCTGACAAAATCAAGTATATCAAATCCTGCTTATTGGAAGAACTGTACAAACAAATATTAAGCGACCGCAGCCAACTCTCTTTCCGACTAGACAGTATTAAAAATGATGGCGAGCTGTGCAGGCAGATCGAGCATATTTTCCATACGGACAATGAGAACAATCTTTGGGGTAAAAAGGAAAACGTTGTTAGGGATACCGGCGAGAAAACAGAATCTGATTTTAATATCAGCGAAGCAATTAAAAAAGTGGTGCAGGCTTTTAAAGAAGCCGATCCTGGACAATTATATATCAGAAATAAGAGCAGTAATGCCATTACGGAAATATCCCAGCATCTATTTGGCAATTGGAGCCTTATTACTAGAAGCTTGAATTATTACGCAGAGAAAATTATTTTCCCTAACCCAGAAAAGAAAAAAGAAACGGCAAAGCAAAAAGTAGATAGAGAAAAGAAATGTGAAGGCTGGCTTAAAGACACGACTTATTTTTCTTTTGCTGAAATACATACTGCTTTGGAAATATTCTTTCAGCAATATAGTGATGAAGAATTAAGGGATGAAAAAAAAGAAAATAATGAAGAAGAACAGGGAATAACAAAAGCAGTAAAAGAGATTGCCCTCGGAAAACCGCTTTTCTCGTATTTCAAAGAGCTAAAAATAAGCAAAAAAAATGAAAAAACAAATAAATTTGAAAAAAAAGAATTGCTCAAACAAATAAAAGAAAGTTATCCAGCAGCGCAAAAGGTTTTTGAACAATATGGAGACGTTGAAGAAGAACTCTTGAAAAATAAAAAGGATATCGAGGTGCGGGTTGTAAAAAACTATTTAGATGCTTTAATGGATTTGCAACATTATTTTAAACCCTTATATGTGACGCTGACCCCGAAAGATGAGAAGAACCAAGAGGAAATATTTGAAAAAGATAATGGTTTCTATGATGATTTTGACCCGCTTTTCAACGTACTGGATCAGATAGTTCCTCTCTATAATCAAGTCCGTAACTACCTTACAAAGAAACCGTTCAGCATAGAAAAGTATAAATTGAATTTTGGCCATCACAGTTTGTTAGGCGGCTTTGTTGATTCGTATACAGATTCTGACAATGCTACTCAATATGGTGCATATTTATTCAGAAAGAAGCACCAACGATATGACGCGTATGAGTATTTTCTTGGGATAAGTACGGATGCAAAACTATTTCGTTGTCATTTGCAGAATGATATTTCAGAAAATGATAAAAGCGAATACGAAAGACTTGAATACTATCAGCCCAAGAGTACGACTTTTTTTAGTGATGAGTACAGTAATAAAAACAAACAAAAAATAATGGATTGCCTTTTAAGAAAAGTAGAAACGAAAATAGAAAAAACTTCAAATGGTAATTCTGATTTAGACGAATTTCTAGGAAAACTTAGAGACGCTGATACGCCCGGCAAACACATAGAAATAATAAAAAAACAAAAAGAATTTATTAATATCCTGTACGAAAAAGAAGTAGAAGAAATATTCAATGAAGCAATAGCAGAAATGAAAAATTTTACTATTAAATATGTCGAAAGAAATCCTCAATTAATTGAAGTACAAGATAAGCCGTATGCTGGTTGCGAAGGATTCACTGCAATTATAAGAGACCTTCAAAAAATAGCTAAAGAGAACAAAGTGTTCAACTATTTCCCCGTTAGTGAAAATGAATTTAATGAAGCATGTAATCGCGAGACAAAACCGCTTCTTTTCTTTAAAATTACCAATAAAGATTTAAGTTATTACGAAAAAGCCTCTCAAGGATTACGTAAAAAAGAAATAGGGACAAAAAACTTACATACCCTTTATTTTGAACAATTGCTTTCAGGTGAACAACAAGTGATTGATATTGGGAAGGGGGAGATTTTTCACAGAAGAAAGACGCCATTTTATGAACCTATCATACATAGAAAGAATGAATTAATACTTTGCAGAACCTATAATGAAGACGGGAATCAAAAGACAGTGCCGGATGATATTTATAAAGAACTAAGTTTATTTTACAAAGGAAATATACAAGAAGACAAATTAAGCGACGCGAGTAAGAAATTAAAAAATCTTGTTAAGGCAAATAAGTTTGACTACGAAATTAAGAAGGATAAACGCTATACTGAAGATAAATATTTATTCCACCTATCTATTAATTTGAATTTTGATAAATCGCCTAACCTCGAAAAATTCAATGATTCTGTTAATGATTCTTTGAAACATTATGAGAATGTAAAAATCTTGGGAATAGACCGTGGCGAAAGGCATTTAATTTATTACACGCTGATAGACGATAAAGGAAATATTTTAAAGGACGAGAATGGCAATTATCTGCAGGGCAGTCTGAATAATCCTACAGGCAAAAAAGATTATCGTGATTTGCTTGATAAGAGAGAAGGCGAAAGAGATAAAGACCGCAAAGCATGGAATACAATCGATAGAATCAAAGACCTTAAAGAGGGTTACTTATCGCAGGTAGTGCATAATATTGCATTACTGATGATAAAATATAACGCTATCGTAGCTTTTGAAGACCTCAATTTTGGTTTTAAAAGAGGTCGTATGAAAGTTGAAAAACAAGTTTATCAAAAGCTCGAAAAGATGTTGATAGATAAATTAAATTATCTTGTTTTCAAGAATGTGAGTCCTGAAAAACCGGGCGGTTTATTGAATGCATTCCAAATTACTGCGCCCTTTAAAAGTTTTAAAGCCATGGGAAAACAAACAGGATTTATTTTCTACGTGCCTGCCTACCATACGTCAAAAATATGTCCTTTAACGGGCTTTACCGATTTGCTCTATCCGAATTATGAAACCGTAAAAAAATCGCGGGAGTTTTTCGAAAAATTTGAAGTTATTCGTTTCAACCGACAGGCGAACTATTTTGAATTTGAAATAAAAGACTATGACGCATTTAACCCCAAAGCTGAAGACACAAAACAGGATTGGACAATCTGCACACGCGGTTTACGTCTGGACACTTATCGGAATCCTAAGAAAAACAATAATTGGGATACACAGGAAGTTGACTTAACAAAAGAGCTTCAAAATCTTATGCAAAGTCAGGGTATTCAATTTATTGACGGCAAGTGTATCAAAGAAGAAATCTGCCGGCAAAGCGACAGTCAATTTTTTAAAAGATTAATGAAATTGCTCAAGCTTACCTTACAAATCAGAAACAGCCGTGTTAATTCTTATGAGGACTGGATAATTTCGCCAGTTAGAGTGCGCGGTAAAATATTCGATTCCAGGGATGCTGATGAAAGCATGCCGCAAAATGCCGACGCTAATGGTGCCTATCATATTGCTCTTAAAGGTTTGTGGTGTTTACAGCAAATTCAAGAAGCTAAAGATTTGAAAAAAGTAAATTTGGCTATTAGTAATAAAGAATGGTTGCAGTTCGTACAGGATAGGCCATTCGCAAAATAATGGAACCGTATATAACTTTATCGTTCTTGAACGATTTTATATTTTGTCCGCGGTCGATTTATTTTCATCAATTATACGGCGGGCTGAACCATGAATTGTACAAACAAAAGCCGCAAATAGCGGGTCAAGCTGCGCACAAATCCATTGGTTCAAAAAGTTACAGTACGCGAAAGAATGTCTTGCAGGATGTGGAAGTATTTTCAGAAAGATACAACATTTGCGGCAAGGTTGACGTTTTTGATTGCGAGACAGGCAAGCTTACTGAACGTAAACGAGAAATAAAAACAATCTATGACGGTTATGTGTTTCAGGTATATGCGCAGTGTTATGCGCTGAGAGAAATGGGCTATACAGTCAATGAAATTGTCATACATGACCTGGTGCATAATAAAAACTATCCGATACCTCTGCCTGAAAACAATCTGGAAATGC
>CAZSYK010000067.1:1263-5701 GCA_964610685.1 uncultured Eubacteriales bacterium | reverse complement strand
AAAAGCACGTTATTTGTATAAATAACGTGCTTTTAATTATATATTAACAAAAAAATAATCCAAGGGCATTGATATATTTTGTTAATTAGTGATATAATTCATTAATAAGTAATGTAATTTTGATATTGTTTTTAAAAAATCAGGAGGTTTGTATTATGGATAAAGAAAAATTAGCAGAGAAATTATCCCTATTAATTCAGGATAAAGATTTTGTTTTAAAACTGGCTGAAACCAAATCCGACGAAGAAGCGGTAAAGCTTTTTGCCGAAAACGGCTGCGGTGAATTAAAGCCTGAAAAAGTGAAAATAGTTCGTGATACCCTTAACTCCCTGCTTAAAGGCGAGATGAAAATTTCAGAAGACGATCTTGAAAATATTTCGGGAGGAGCGGTCGACTATACAAAGGTTCTGGCTGTTGCTTTAGCGACAACAGTCGTGATAGGAGGCATGGGGGCTATTGGTAACTATGCCTTAAAACATTCTAACAGCACCCCACCGGTTCCACAAGCACCTACAGCCGGTGAAAGAGCTATGAATATGGCAGGAAAAGCAGGGGAGGCTATAGCACCGGTAGTGGCTGACGCGTTGAGAGCTGCGGCGGGTACCGTGGCTGGTAATGCAGGTAGATCAACTTGGGGCAACTGGGCTTATGTCGGCACTTTTGGATTAATAGGTTCTCCGCGTTCCCCTGCGCAAAACGCAGCAAGTGCTATTCAAAGAAGAACAACTTAATATTTTAATTATGGCAGTTAGCTTTTGCTACTTGTTAAATGAAAGGATGATAAACATGAACGGGGAAAAAATTATTTTGCTTCTTCAAAGTGAGGAGTTTTTGGCAAAACTTAACGATTCGGAAACTGTTGCCGAAACAAAAAAACTTTTTGCATCTGAAGGTCTGGGAATTAATGACGAAAAAGCTCAAATTATTATGGATGCACTTAAATCTGCCAACAAAAAAGCTCATGACGGCGAAATTATGAGTGAAGAAGATTTGAAGCTGATTTCAGGTGGTGGGGTTATCACAAAAGCTTTGGAATTTGTGATTTTATCATCTATACTTGCTACGGGAGTAGGCATTGGGGTTAGTGTTCATAAAAGAGGCGGAATAAAAAATAAAACTGTTCTCAAGTATATCGATAAAGCTAAGGATGCTAAAAAACACGTAGAAGATAGAGTGGTTAATTGGTTAACAACTCCTTAACTACAATAGTTTTTTAAACTTTACATTATAAAAAAATTGTGTTATAATGTGTCTCTACCTACCCCCTTTCTCGGAGTAAAACTCTAAGATTGCCATAAATAATTTTTATGGATTGGGTAAATTTAGAGAGGTGTTAATTTATATGTTATTAAAAGAAGAAAAAACCCCAATTATCAGTGAACATTCAAGGCACGAAGGAGATACAGGTTCCCCGGAAGTCCAAATAGCTCTTTTGACAAAAAGAATCAATGATCTTACAGAGCATTTGAAAACTCATAAAAAAGATCATCATTCAAGAAGAGGACTTCTTGTTATGGTAGGTAAAAGAAGAAATTTGCTTAACTACCTTATCAAAAAAGATATTAACAGGTATAGAGCTATTATCGAAAAATTAGGAATTCGCAAATAAAAAATACATTTAAATAATACAGGCGGCTATGCATATAGCTGCCTGTATGTTGTAATTTTTTAAAAATTTTTTTACTTGCGAATATAGCTATTTTTTTGTTAAATATTATATAATATAGAAATCAGCTAATTTAAGAATATTTAAAACAATTTTCTGATTTTTTAATGGTTGTATGTTAAATAAAGTTCGTAATCTAAAACTCAACTTAGACAATAGGTATTTTGATTTTATGGAGGCAATTAATGTTTAAAAATCACAGGACGTTCAAAACTCAACTTGCGGGAAGAAGTCTTATCTTGGAAACCGGAAAATTCGCTCAACTTGCAAACGGCTCATGCTTGATAAAATATGGAGATACTACAGTAAATATAGCGGTTACAGCTTCTGAAAAGCCTCGTGAGGGCATCGATTTTTTCCCTCTTTCTGTTGATTTTGAAGAAAGGCTATATGCGGTTGGTAAGATACCCGGCTCATTTTCTAAAAGAGAAGGAAGACCTTCAGAAAAAGCCATACTTGCTTCGCGCGTTATAGATAGGCCTATTCGTCCACTATTTCCTAAAGATATGCGCAATGACGTTTCGGTAGTTTGTACAGTTATGTCTGTTGATGAAGATTGCTCCCCTGAAATTACTGCAATGATTGGTGCTTCTATAGCCCTTAGTATTTCTGATATCCCGTGGGAAGGACCGATTTCCGGGGTGTCCGTGGGTCTGGTGGATGATAAAATAATTATCAATCCTACAGCGGCGGAGCGTGAAAAATCCAAACTTTCGCTTACTGTTGCTTCAACTACGGAGCTTATATCTATGATAGAAGCCGGAGCTTATGAAGTTTCAGATGAAATAATGTACGAAGCCATTTCAGCTGCGCACGAAGCTAATAAAGAAATCATTGATTTTATAAATGAGATAAAATCAGAAATCGGAAAAGATAAATTTTCTTACGAAAGTGCTGCCCCGTCTGCAGAAATGTTCGAGGATGTAAAAAATTATGTTGAGGAAGATTTAAAAACAGCACTTTACACGGACGATAAAACAGTGCGTGAAGAACGACTTATACCTATTTATGAAAAGATGCATTCAAAATTTGATGAAGTTTACCCCGAAAGCCAAAACAAACTTAATGAATGCATGTATAAAGCTCAAAAACACGTTGTACGTCGTTGGCTTTTGGACGAACAAAAAAGAGTGGATGGACGTGGTATGGACGAAATACGTCCTTTGGATGCGGAAGTTGCGATTTTACCAAGAGTTCACGGTTCAGGGCTTTTCACAAGAGGTCAAACGCAAGTACTTACGGTCTTAACTCTCGGTCCAATCAGCGATAGACAATTGCTTGACGGTATAGATACGGAAGAATTTAAGCGTTATATGCATCATTATAATTTCCCGTCTTATTCCGTTGGAGAAACCCGTCCCAACCGCGGTCCGGGACGGCGCGAAATCGGGCACGGCGCGCTTGCCGAAAAAGCTCTTTTACCGGTTATACCATCTGTTGAGGATTTTCCCTACGCTATAAGGCTGGTTTCCGAAGTTTTATCCTCCAACGGGTCGACTTCGCAAGGCGCTGTATGCGGTTCAACACTTGCGCTTATGGATGGCGGAGTGCCTATTAAAGCACCTGTTGCGGGTATTTCCTGTGGTCTTATTACAGAAGGCGATCGCTGGATGACTATGGTAGATATTCAGGGACTTGAAGATTTTTTTGGAGATATGGATTTTAAAGTTGCCGGTACTCACAAAGGAATCACGGCTATTCAAATGGATCTTAAAATTAAAGGGCTTACAATGGAAATAGTTAAAGAAGCTCTTGAAAAGACCCACAAAGCAAGAGGTTATATCTTAGATGAGGTTATGCTCAAAACTATTTCCAAACCAAGAGAGGAACTTTCAAAATACGCTCCGAAAGTTTTGACCACCACTGTTGCTGTCGATAAAATAAGAGAGGTAATAGGTTCCGGCGGTAAAGTGATACAAAAGATATGCGCGGATTTTGATGTTAAAGTGGATATTGAAGAAGACGGGAACGTCTTTATCATGGGTGTTGATATTGACAATTGCCGAAAAGCTCTTGATACAGTTAAAAATATAGTAACCGAGCCGGAAGTTGGAGCGGTTTATAAGGGCAAAGTGGTTAGAATAATGGATTTTGGAGCCTTCATAGAATTTGCACCCGGCAAAGAAGGTCTTTGCCATATTTCTCAAATAGAAAGCAAACGTATTAACAAAGTGACCGATGTTTTGTCTGTAGGGCAAGAAGTAAAGGTGAAAATAACCGAGATAGACAGCAAAGGTAGAGTAAACTTGTCAATAAAAGACGCTTAAATATTTATATTCAAGTGTAATTATAAAAAATATTTTTACAGGGAGAGGAATTTTCTGTGAGGAAAAGTTTAAAAAATTATACAATAGTTTTTGGATTTGTGGGCATGTTAGTTTTATGTTTAACTTTTGCTTCTAAGGTGGTAACCTATGAACCGCTCAATGACAAGGATATGGGTAGTATAAAAGTTTCAGTTGTGGTTCCTGTTTATAATACGGAAAAATATGTTGGAGAATTTCTCGATAGTCTTGAAAATCAAACCTTGAAAGAAATTGAGATTATATGTGTAAACGACGGCTCCACAGATAACACTCTGCAAGTTCTAAAAAATCATCAGCAAAAAGACAGTCGCATAAAAATAATAGAACAAAAAAACGCAGGTGTTTCAGCGGCTCGAAATCGAGGAATAAGAGACGCTCGGGGCACATACATGGTATTTGCTGATTCAGATGACATCATACCTCCGTATGCTTATGAAAAGGCTTATAAAGATGCTGTAAAATACAA
>CAZSYK010000067.1:0-1163 GCA_964610685.1 uncultured Eubacteriales bacterium | reverse complement strand
TATATGAAATGGTCCAAGATGATAATGTTTTTTATTGTGCCAGATTGAATCGCCCAAATTCAGCGGTATACAGTTTCAACGCAAAAAAGGTGCTGAGTAGTTCACTTAAAGTTGCGCAGGAGCTTATTGATCATCATGATCTTTTTAATTTTAGAAAAGCCGATGAGTGGATCCTGGATAAAATTATGGACATTAATTATTTACATATAACCAAAGATACCAAAGAACCCGAACTCAAAAAATATTATGCGGAAAAACTGGTTGAGTTGCTGGAAGAAAATTATTTTAAAAAGTATGACATTAAAGTATCTCAAGGAATTCAGGATAAAATAAGCGAACTCAAGGTTATCGCTGCAGGATAAAACAATGAAAATTATATTTTAATTAGGAGAACCATTAATTCATGGCATCTAAAGAAAGAATAAGAAATTTTAGTATAATTGCTCACATAGATCATGGAAAATCTACGCTTGCGGACAGAATTTTGGAGCTTACCCATTCGGTTTCCGTGCGCGAAATGGAGAGTCAACTTCTTGATAATATGGATCTCGAAAGAGAGCGCGGGATAACGATAAAATCTCACGCTGTCAGTCTTTGTTATAAAGCGGATGACGGGTTTGAGTATCTTTTTAATTTAATAGATACTCCCGGCCACGTGGATTTTAATTATGAAGTTTCGCGTTCACTTGCAGCTTGTGAAGGTGCGATTTTGGTTGTTGACGCTTCTCAAGGCATTGAAGCGCAGACACTGGCAAACACTTACCTCGCTCTTGATGCGGGGCTTGAAATAATTCCAGTTATAAATAAAATCGACCTACCCAGCGCGGATCCTCAGCGGGTTTGCCATGAAATCGAAGATATAATAGGAATACCTGCAGAAGAGGCACCGCAAGTGTCTGCAAAAACGGGGCAAAATATAAAGGCGGTTTTGGAAAGCGTGGTTAAGCTTGTACCGCCGCCTAAAGGCGATGTTAATAAACCTCTGAAAGCTTTGATTTTTGATTCGTTCTACGATGCTTACAAGGGTGTAATAGTTTATGTAAGGATAATAGACGGGTCAGTACGCACCGGGGATAAAATCAAGTTTATGGCAAACGGCGAAAGCTTCGCAGTAACCGAATGTGGGTTTTCCCGCGCGACCGATTTGGAACCGTCAGGTGTTT
>CAZSYK010000066.1:0-5763 GCA_964610685.1 uncultured Eubacteriales bacterium | reverse complement strand
AAAAATTAGCTGGCACATCAACACCATCCAGTTCCGGTAAATCAGCCGGCACAGGAGCATCCTCCGGTTCCGGATGTACAAATGGTGTTACGGGCAGTTTATGTGCAGGTATGCGTCTGACATAACCACATGCTGTTACTATTGCTATTATAAGAGCAGAGAAACTTAGAGCTGCTAAGCTTGCAGTAATGATCATTTTAACTTTGTTGGTCATTTTTGTTCTCCTTAATTAAAAATATATAACTTAAACATTCTTTTATTCTTAACTATATCTTAAAAAACATTTAAAGTCAAGGCAGGGGGAAATTTTGGATACAATATATTTAAAGTCAAATCAAACCGATGAAGCGGCAAAAATTTTAATAAACGGCGGAATAGTTGTTATCCCTACCGAAACCGTTTACGGATTAGCGGCTAATACTTTTGACGAAAAAGCGGTTTCAAAAATTTTTTCGGCAAAAGGAAGACCTTCCGATAACCCTCTTATAGTTCACATTGCAGATTTAAAAGATATTAATAAAGTGGTATCGGATTTTCCGATTAAAGCAAGAAAACTCGCGGAGAAATTTTGGCCCGGACCACTTACAATAATTTTGCCAAAAAATAAAGAAATCCCCGATAATGTAAGTGCAGGTATGAATTCCGTTGCCGTAAGGTTTCCATCAAGTAAGATTGCGAAGGAAATAATAAAAAAAGCAGGGGTTCCTCTGGTTGCACCGTCGGCCAACATTTCAGGTAAACCCAGTGCCACAAAATTCGAACATGCCTGTAAAGACCTCGGGGGAAAGGTTGATGCTATAGTTGATGGCGGAAATTGCAGCGTGGGAGTGGAGTCAACAGTGGTTTCACTTTTGGAAGATATTCCTCGCGTTTTAAGACCCGGTGCTATAACTGAGGAAGATTTACAAAAAATAATCGGTAAAGTGGAGATTGATAGTGCGGTTTATGAAAAATTAAAACCCGGACAATCTGTTTTATCACCGGGCACGAAATACAAGCATTACGCACCTCATGCGCGAGTATTTATGGTTAAAGGCACCGTGAATAAATATTCAAATTTTGTAAATTTTAAAAATGACGGAAATTCTATTGCGCTTTGTTTTGATGAAGACATACCATTTATAAAAATTCCATATGTATCTTATGGCAGTGAATCCAAGGCTGATGAACAGGCTCATAACCTGTTTGATGCTTTAAGAGAAGCGGACGAGATGAAAGCAAAAAGCGTTTATGCTCATTTCAAAGAAAACGAGGGCATTGGCATGGCAATTTACAACAGGCTTATAAGAGCCGCGGGATTTAAAGTTATAGAGCTATAGTTTGTTTTTATATTTAAAATTATAAAATCTTATGACAAGGAGGATTTAATATAGTTATTAGGATAAGCAGAGCCGCTGTTGTTTCATTAATTTGCCTTTTCGTCATATGCGTTTCGGTTTTTTTAATACCAATATGGTGCAAATCTTTGTTTAGGATATTTTATCCTATCAAATACGAGGATATAGTTTCGGAAGCTTCACAAACATATAGCGTTGAAAAAGAGCTTATATATGCTATAATCAAATGTGAAAGCGGATTTGACGAACATGCACATTCGCACGCAGGTGCCATTGGATTGATGCAACTAATGCCGGAAACATTCGAATGGCTCCAGACTTATACTCATAATTCCAAGTTGAATGAGTCGGAGCTTAAAAATCCAAAAATCAATATAATGTACGGCACCCTTTTAATTTCTATTTTGCGCAAAAAATATATCAGTGATGAAATTGTTCTAAGTTCATACAACGCAGGTGAGTCTGTCGTAAAAAGGTGGCTTAGTGATAAAAAGGTTTCGGCTGACGGGATTAAGTTTGATAATATACCTTATAAAGAAACCAGAGATTATATCAGTAGAGTTAAAACCACAAAAAAACTATACAAAAAATTATATTTTGAATTGTAGGGAGATAGGATTTAATTATGAATATTGAAAACAATGCAAAAGAACTCAAAGAAAAATTGTTCTCAAAAAGAGCGAACGGCGGAAAAACTTTATCGGTGGAAGAACTTCTTAAATGCGAAGATTTCGGTAGCGGATATAAAGATTTTCTGGATAAATCCAAAACCGAGCGTGAAAATGTGAGTTATGTTCTTAAAAAAGCTATTGCTTTTGGTTTTACTGAGTTTGACAGATCTCGTAAATATAGTCCCGGCGATAAGATATATCTTATAAACAGAGACCGAGGCATGATTTTATGTGTTATCGGTAAAGACGGAGTTAAGAACGGAACTAAAATGGCTGTCGCTCACATAGATGCCCCACGCCTCGATTTAAAGCCGAATCCTTTGGTGGAATCGAGCGATTTTGCAATGTTTAAAACTCACTATTACGGTGGAATAAAAAAATATCAATGGACGGCTATTCCGATGGCGCTTCACGGAAGAATAATAAAAAGGGACGGAACGTATGTTGACGTTTGCGTTGGCGAAGAGGAAGACGAGCCTTGTTTTTGTGTAACTGATTTGCTTCCGCATTTGGCCAAAGAGCAGATGAGCAAAAAAATGTCCGAAGCCATAACAGGTGAGGACCTTAACGTAATGGTAGGAAGCTTTCCGTTTAAGAGCGATGAAGGTTCAGAGCTTGTAAAACTGAACATATTAAGGCTTCTTAATGAAAAATATGGGATAGTTGAAGAAGATTTTATTTCCTCGGATTTAGAGCTTGTACCCGCGATGAAAGCTCAGGATATCGGATTTGACAGAAGTATGATAGGTGGCTATGCTCATGATGATCGTTCTTGTGCATATTGCTGTGTGGAAGCACTGTTTAATAGCGATATTCCGAACGAAACAGCAATTGTTGTGCTCACCGACAAAGAAGAGGTCGGCAGCGACGGTAACACAGGAATGCAATCGAATTTTGTGGAATATTTTGTTTCCGATCTTGCTGATATTGAAGGAATAAAATGCAGCGAGGTTTTAACAAAATCTCAGTGCCTTTCTGCAGATGTTAATGCGGCTTATGATCCTACGTATCTGACCCATTATGAAATTGCAAACAGTTCGTTTATTAACAGGGGAGTGGTCTTAACAAAATATACCGGAAGCGGCGGAAAATATGGCACTTCAGATGCCTCGGCAGAGTTTACCGGGCAAATTTGCAGATTATTCAATAACAATAATATCCTTTGGCAAAGCAGTGAGCTTGGGAAAGTGGATGTCGGCGGTGGCGGAACAATAGCTAAATATATTGCGAATCTTAATATAGATGTAATTGATATCGGAGTACCGGTGCTCTCCATGCATTCACCTTTTGAAGTTATATCGAAAATTGATCTTTATATGACTTATAGAGCCATCTCGGCGTTTTTGATGAACTAATTATTTTGAATATAAATAAAACCACCACTACTTTTAACAGCAGTGGTGATTTTTATTTTAACTTGCGGATCTGAGTTGTAGTCTTAATTTGTCGCTTATCATGGCGATAAATTCCGAATTAGTGGGTTTGCCTCTTGAGTTATGAATTGTATATCCGAAATAAGAATTTAAAATATCTATATCTCCGCGATCCCACGCTACTTCAATGGCATGGCGTATTGCGCGTTCTACCCTTGACGGTGTGGTTTCAAAGTTGTTGGCCACTGCGGGATATAATTGTTTTGTAACAGAATTGATTATGTCCGGATTATCAATTGACATCATTATGGAACTGCGCAGGTAGTGATAACCTTTAATGTGTGCCGGAACTCCGATCTGGTGGAGTATCTGGGTAATTTTAATTTCTGTATTTGAATCGTTGTTAATATGTATAGGATTAGGTGATGGCTGAACAGCAGGCTTATTAAGAGTGTTTTTATAAGTTATCTGAAGTATTTTTTCGATTATGTCAGAATAACTTATCGGTTTTAATAAGAAGTAAGATGCTCCCGCGGACATTACTTCTCTTTCAAGAGTTGGCCTTCCAAAATTTGATACCACGATAAAAGTCGGCATCTCGATCCTGCGATTTTTGCGAATTGTTGTTATTATGCCTATGGCATCAATTCTGGGCATAAATAAATCCATAATAACAATATCCGGACAAGAATTTTCGATAATTTCGATAATTTTAAACCCGTCTTTGGGCAAAAATGACAAATCCATAGAATAGTGTTTAAACATGTCCAGAGCTTCCCTGTCGAATTCCGCACAGTCCTCCGAAATGAGAACTTTTAACCGATTTTGCATGAGTTTTCCTCCTATATTTAATTTTTATGATATTAATATTTACATATATTACCAAATATGTCAATAGTTTTCCATTAAACAAATAATATTCAGTAGATTTGTCAAATTCAGGTAAAATTCAGGAAGCCTTTTTGTATTTGCAGTCAAGAATGTTGTTGGAATTTGTCAACATTGTTTCTGCAAAAATGCCATACCCTTTGGTAGGATTATTTACAAAAACATGAGTCACAGCTCCCACAAGAGCTCCATCTTGGATTATCGGACTTCCGCTCATGCCCTGAACTATACCTCCCGTTTTTTCCAAGAGATTTTTGTCTGTCACCGATATTTTTATATTTTTCGTAGGAGAATTCACATTATAGCTTATAGAATCTATATTTATGTCGTAATACTGAGGTTTATTACCTTCTATAGTGGTTAAGATTTGTGCGAGCCCTTTTTTTACATGCTGCTTCATTGCTACGTTTATCAATTGTGCATCGTGAGGTGGATTTTCTAATGTTCCGTATATGCCTGTTTCGCCGTTAGAGCAGATTTTTCCGATAGGTTCGGAGTCAATGAAACAACCTTTAAGTTCACCCGGAGATCCTTCGCGCCCTTTGTTTACATCGGATATAACGGCATCTATTATGTCACCTTGCGCCACGGGAAGAATTTCCCCTGTGTCAATGTCGCATATTCCATGCCCGAGTCCGCCAAAGACCTTATTATTGCTGTTGCAAAATGTAAGGGTGCCTATTCCGGCTGAACTGTCACGCACCCATATTCCCGCGCGATATTTATCGTCATCGACCGATTTTAAAGGAGTGAGTGCAATTTTGAAGGGAGCGTTGTTTCTTGAAACCGATAAAGTAAGCTCTTTACCGCCGGAATTTTCGATTACTTTTTCTAATTCTTCGTTATTGAAAACAGTCTGATTATCAACTTTGGATATAACATCTCCTTTTTGAAGCCCACTTGTTTTCCCCGGTGACTGTAATCCTATGCTTGTGGTTACTTCGGAAATGCCTATAATCATTACGCCCTCTGTGTGTATTTTAACTCCAAAAGGCGTGCCACATGGGATTACGCTGGATTTTGAAACTACATTTACTTGTACGGTTTTAATCGGAAGAATGTTTAAAAACATCAAATTGGCCAAATGATTTTTTGACGAATATTTTTTACACATAGCTGTTTTTAAGCATTCTTTCTCTTTTAAATTTACCGAAAAAGGAAATATCTGAAATGAGGAATTTTCGTTTTCAAAGACTTCATAAACAGCAGGTAAGCTGAAAGAAGCGTAAGAAAGACCGCAAAACATTATTGTGCTTATAATTAAAAAAATTCCTGATAAATTTCGAAAAAATTTTTTCAAGGGTATCGCCTCCTTATAAAGCAGAGTATTTTAATCTTAAATTTAAAAAGTAAAGCTTATAAAATTATATTTTGTAAAATTAATGATTATAATGTTTAAAAATGTAGTAGTAATTATTATTTGCATTTTGATGAAATTACACAAAAGAAAATGTTGGTTAATTAAGTGACAATTTTTTAGTTTTATATTAAAAT
>CAZSYK010000065.1:0-5799 GCA_964610685.1 uncultured Eubacteriales bacterium | reverse complement strand
GTTCAGTACCCGCTTTTTTTGGTATGTGTTTACTAGCAGTTATATATTTAAAAATTGAATTAAAACAAGCAACGGTCGGGAGTTTGTCTGTTTGGGTTATGTGTAATATAATTTTATGTGTCTTACCAATATTTTTAAGTCTTTATTATTTTGCCAATAAACACGCTGAAACAAAAAACGCAAAACAAAACTATATCGCAAAAGACCTCATTTTGCAGTGGATTTTGCACCCGCCTAAAAAAACAAAATTTCTTGTAAATGCAGGTAGTGACACTCTTGCATTTTTAGATAAATATGAATATATAACTTCAGGTTTTGTAAAAAAGCTGAGCAAGTTAGGTATTAATGATAGTACAAAAGGCTTCAGTTCATTAGTTTTTTGCCTTTTTGTAACTAGTATGCTCAGAGGTACAACAGGTTGGAATTTTGAAGATGATGTTTTCGAAATGGCAGATAGCCTTCTTAAATTGCCGTCTAAAGGTAGTGTAAAACACGAAATTGAAAATATTATCAAGAAAATTTGGACGGTGGAAGAACATGAAACCTTAAGAAACGAGTATTATAGTTTCTGTTTTCTTAGAAATTATAACAAAAATAGCCCCGAGCCAAGTGTGGCAGAATTTTTAATAAATTTATCGAGTAACGTTCAAATTTCACTTGAAGAAGTAATCTCAAACAAATATTCGTCATCGCCGGTCAGCAGACCAGGTGGGCTTATGAGCCTTTACGGTGAAGGAGTTCTTATTACGGGTTCAAGTGGAGTTGGGAAAAGTGACGCTGCTTTGGAACTGCTGAACCAAGGTCATAGTTTAGTTGCTGATGATATAGTCGAACTCAGAAGGATGAAAAACAGTCTCTTTGGGAATGCTTGCAGGGAGTCTAAAAATTTCATGGAAGCGCGTGGCATAGGGTTTGTTAATATAAAGAGAACACATGGCACAAATGCCGTCAAGGATATCGAAAGAGTAGATTTAGTCGTTAATTTGATGTCGCCGGAAGAATTCAAAAATCAGGATAAGCTTTACGACCCATGTAATCAAATTTTTCAATACGTCAAAATTTTAGGCGTCCAAGTTCCGTATATTGATATTGTTGTTCGCCCCGGAAGGAACGCTGCTAACATTATTGAAATTGCCACGAAAAATAATAGACAAAGATTTTTGGGATTCGTTGCAGCAAATGAACTTTTTGAAAATCTTGGAATACAAGAAGAAAATTACGAAAAATCTGAAATTGTAAACGATTATCACTTAGAGGGTTTCGATTACGAAGCATTCAAATGTAATTGTGATACCGAGGAAGATAATATCTATAAAGATTTAAAGGAAGCAATAAATCAAAAAAAATTGTGTTTTTTCAGTGACAAATACAAACAAGAAATGGAATATTTTAAGGGCATTCTTCGAAACTTGCATATGAAAGAAATCAGCAGTGGATTTGAGGAACTTGCTTTTGCGGCAGTCGTGCTTAAATCTCATAAAAATATAAATAAAGTTAGAATCACACCCGATGTTTTTTCGTATATGGCCCAAATTCTGGGTATAAACCCCAGGTCCGTATATGCGAATCTTAGAAACGCTCTCGAACGCCATTGGTTGAATACTGATTTCAAAATTCTTGAAGAAAGTTACCAAGGCCCGATCGATGAAAAAAATGGTGCGCCAATTCCGAAAGACTTTTTGATTCACATAGTAAAAGAAGCTATAAAAGAAAAATTCAAAAATAATGATGAACCTACAAATAAAACAGGATAGAAAAATAATTAAAATTTTTTAAAATCGCAAAAAGCACAGTAATTGCTGTGCTTTTTTTCTTTGTTTAAAAAGTAAAACTTCAAAAAAGCAGGTTAAAAGACGTTAAAAATAGAAAAGATTGGTAAAATTAATAGGTTGTGAAATGCGATTATTTTGGGGCTTGTTTACCTTTAACTTACTGGAGGTAAAAAAATTATCTAATAATGTTAAACAAGGTCAATGACAAAGTTTAGACATTCGAACTAAAATTGATACGTACTATCTTAGGTAGGAGGTGATTAAGGGAAATGTAATAATTTAGTGACATATATTTTAAAAATTTGGAGGTGATCTATGATGGAAATGGAAAAACCTGAAGTTTTAGGAACAAGTTTCGCTGGCTACGCTACTGCGTGCGCAACTGTCGGAGGAGTTGCAGCAGCTCTTATGGCATTTATAAATAGTGGTGCAGCAGCATCTTGGCCAGTAATATTCGCCATTTGCAATTTCCCTGCTGCAGGCGCTTTTATGGCAGGAGAGTTGCTTGCTCTTTAATCTTTTCGAGTTCTTTTCTTGCCTTTCTGAGTTAATATCGCAAAGGCATACCGTGAATTATATATTATAGAAATTAAAAACTCGAAATTTTAGGTATCAATATTTTTTATATGCTCCAACTGGTGGCCTTCTTACAATTTTGCAGTAATGCAGTAATAGTAGTGTCAAAATCCGTTGGAGCATTTTAAAATTTTTATAAATGTTGTAGTTAGGATGGTTTGTTTAGATGTTTTTAAAATTATCTCAGAAATCCTTTGTAAAATATAAACCGGATTCTTATTTATTTTCTTTTTTCAAAAATAATTTTCGTAGTGATTTGGTAATAAATAATAGCGCCGCTAGTATTTTAGAATTATGTAGCGGTACAAATTCTCTAAAAGATATTGTTAATATAATTGGGGAAAAATATGATTCTTCACATGAAATCATAAAAGCGAATGTTGAAGATTTTCTAAAACCATTTATTGATTGTAAATTAGTAGAATATTCTTCAAATAAAAAAATGCAAGATATAGTACGCGGGAGTTCCGATATTTATTATCCAGATGCGTTAATTTGGGAAATAACTGATTATTGTCCATTAAAATGCCGTCACTGTTATTTGCCTGACAAAAATAACTTTATACTTTCTAAAGAAGATATCGATAAAATAATTAAAATTATAGACAAAAGTGGTGTTTCTCAAGTTCAAATCACAGGTGGTGAAGCACTGACTCATCCCTTACTGGAGTATATCGTTTCCAATTTAATTAGCAGAGGTATTGTTTTATCAATATCAACAAGTGGTTTTATTTTAAATGACAAAATTTTGAAATGTTTAAGCAAAATAAAAAATGTAGTAGGGAGTGGTGTACGTGTTAGCCTTGACGGAAACAAACAAACTCACAACTATATTCGCAATAATAAATTTGCTTATGATAAAGCAATTAAATTTATCAAAACCATTACATCTTCTGGCATTACATGCCAAATTGGAACTACTGTTATCAATCAACCTAAATCCGAATTAGAAGAATTGATTATTAAAGCAAAAAAATGGGGCGTTTCCCTAGTTGAGCTAGGTGCAGTAATGACGGTAGGAAATGCTGCAAAAAATAACTTAACACATCAAATTGAACACAAAGATTTTACTAAATTTTTAAAAGAGTTAGATGATAAATATTCAGATAAAAATTTTTCTGTAAAACAGCATAACCAAACAGAATATGGGAGATGTGTTGCTGGGCACAAAATAATAAGAATAAAGGCTAATTTAGATGTTACTCCGTGCCCTATGACCGAACTAATAATGGGTAACTTACATACACAATCTATTGAAGAAATCATGTCTAAATACGGAAGTTTTTTTCATGATTTTACGGCTCCATGTAGTAAGCATTGCAAAAATTGCGAAAATGAGCACATTTGCAGAAATTGCATGGCGCAAGGTTTGAGCTTAAAAAATAAAGTAAAAAAATGCAATTGGTTTGAAAATCAAAAAGTGGTTTTAAACGATTTTAATGTTTAGTGGGTGTTAGTATGTTTGAGTATCAGCAAAGTATTTATGATATACACTTAAAATTCAATAAAGATAATTTTGAATACTACGTGGATAAAGTAAACGGAATAAGGCAGGAATATTCGGGAATTACCAAAATTTCAACCTGCAAAAGTTTATTCACAGAAAATGACAACTATTTAGATCTGAGTAACTTTTATATTAACGATTTGAAAAAATTATTAAAATTTATCCAAAAAACTATGATATTAGAGAATACGGATTTTTCAGCTTATGTAAATTTACACAACGAAAAAATACTGATTGATAACTCAAAGAAAGACAATCGTTCATACGGCTTTATCAGGCTTATTTACAAAAATGATAAAAGTATATTTGCTTCAGAAATACCAATAAATAAAAGCAACCCAGAAAATTTAGAGGATTTTATAAAACACAACGTAAACATTAACAAACACAACTTTAGATTAAAACAAAACAGCTTAAAACATCAAATTTTTAAATCGATGCCTGTTATTCTTTCATCTCAAGCAGCAGGATACTTTATACACGAAATTTTAGGACATACGCTTGAAGAAGATTTCTATTCTAATTACAAAGAAAATTATAAAAACTTAAAGTTCCCCAACAAGTTAAATGTTGTGGATTCTAATGAAAGATATTCAAATATAACAGGAATACACAAATATGACGATAAAGGAATAGAAATTCAACCCTTGACGCTCGTGAAAAATGGTGAAATAAATAATGTTTTCGCTATAGAAAAATTAAACAGTTTTAATAATAAATCTTATGGTTGCGCCAGAAGGGCAAGTTATAAGCACGATATATTACCCAGAATGAGATGTACCTACATGCTTCCATGTGACGATATGGACTTGCAAAAATTTTTTCAAGAGTATGAAAACTCAGTCTTTATTGATCAAGTATATTTTGGAGGAATGAATCCGTATACAGGAGATTACAGTATAACCGGGATAGGGTTTTTAATTAAAAACGGTGAAAAACAAAATTTTGTCGATAACTTGAAATTATCAGGAAATTTTTACAATGATTTTTTATGTTTTGATAAAATTGGCAATGATTTTAAAGTGTTCGGAAGTCATTGTACTAAGTTTGGACAAACCTTGCGCATAGGTATTGGCGCGCCCACTGTTAGCGTCTTGGGATTGAAAGTGGAAGGCGATATATATGAATAAAATTATTGACATAGAAAAATTTTTAAAAGAAAATAACATATATGATTACATGATTAAGCATGAAACAGAAAAATCTTTTTTTTACAAAGATTGTTTTTCGAAAATAAGTTATGACGTTATAAAAACTAAGAAAATTTCAGTATTTTTCAAAAGTTGTTTCAAAACTGCAAAGTTTTCTGTTTCTGACTTTGAAACTATGGAAAATATTAAGAAACTGATTAAAAAATGTATCGCAAATATTTCTGACTCGGAATTCATGCTAAATGGCCCTCCCGATACTAGAAATTTCGTTACTGATAATTCAGCAAGAGATATATTTTTAAACTTTAATGATATTAGTTATGTGAGATGGTTAAAACACGAGACGGATAAAATCAACAGTACGGTAAAGTTTGATTTTAATATTGTGTATACTATTCAAATTTATAAGGATGAAATATTGAAAAATGGAAGTCATTTTGAAAAATATAAAGCACACTCTGAATGTATTTGTATGGAAAACAAAAGTTTTAAAAATATCTCTAAAGATAGCAATATTTTTTTAAAAGACAATTTATCTTCTAAAATTGTTGAAAAATTTGATATAATAAAGAATTAAGAAATACCGCTTCAATACTTCAATGCGTGTATCTGCAATTGCATGAATCGGCAGGATTACAAGTACATTTAGCTCTTTAATAACCGGAACGGTTCCCCGTATTTTAAGTGGCATTTGGAGTTTTGTTAATTCTACTTATTGTAGATTTACTAAAAAACCAAAGGAAATTTTATAAAAATTAAAGGAGAAATTATTTTATGATAGGTGCTATTTGGG
>CAZSYK010000064.1:0-6034 GCA_964610685.1 uncultured Eubacteriales bacterium | reverse complement strand
AAGGAGGAATTGTGATGCCTAAAATAGCAGTACTTGATATGGCAGGTAAAGAAGTAGGAACGGTTGATTTGCCGGAATCTATTTTTGGAGTAGAACCTAATATGGCTGTAATGCATGATGTTGTTGTAAATCATCTTGCAAACAAACGCCAGGGAACACAAAGTGCACTCACGCGTGCGGAAGTTTCCGGTGGCGGAAGAAAACCTTGGAGACAAAAAGGAACAGGTCACGCACGCCAAGGTTCAATAAGATCACCTCAATGGAGACACGGTGGTATAGTGTTTGCGCCAAAACCTCGTGATTACAGATATGTACTTAACAAAAAAGTAAGACGTTTGGCTATGAAATCTGCATTTTCAAGCAAGTTGCTCGACAGCAGCATAATAGTTTTGGATTTTATTGAGATGGAAGAATACAAAACAAAGTCATTTGTTAATATGTTAAATGCTATCGGAGTAAACGAAAAAGTACTCATAGTTTTACCTGAAAACGAAGATAAAATAATCAAATCCGCAAGAAATATTCCGGGTGTAAAAACATCTCAGATAAACGGACTTAATGTTTACGATATCCTGAACACCAAAAAGCTTATAATTCTTAAAGATGCAATAAGCAAAATTGAGGAGGTGTATGCATAATGCTGGCACACGACATAATTATTCGTCCCATTATAACCGAAAAAACAATGGGCGGAATGCCGAATAAGAAATACACCTTTGAAGTGGCTAAAGACGCTAATAAAATCGAGATAGCAAAAGCAGTCGAGGAAGTATTTAAAGTAAAAGTTGATAAAGTAAATACTTTAAAAGTAAGAGGAAGACTTCGCCGCCAGGGCAGATCCCAAGGTTATACTTCTTCATGGAAAAAGGCCGTCGTAACCCTTAAATCAGACAGCAAAGCAATAGAATTTTTCGAGGGTATTGTTTAATTTTAAAACCAAGTGCATTTTTGCACAGTAAAGCTTATAAAGAGCGATGTAAGGAGGAGTCAGCCTCCGCAAAGCTAAATTTTCAAGGAGAGTGAAACAATTTGGCAATTAAGAATTACAAACCGACTACCCCTTCAAGGCGCAATATGTCGGTTACCGATTATTCCCATTTATCAAAAGTAGAACCGGAAAAAAGTTTGCTCCTTCCGCTTAACAAAAAAGCAGGACGCAACAGTTACGGCAGAATTACCGTTCGTCACAGAGGCGGCGGAAACCGCAAGAAATATCGTATAATTGATTTCAAAAGAAAGAAATTTGATGTTGCGGGTAAAGTAGTCACATTAGAGTATGATCCAAACCGTTCTTCGCATATTGCTCTTATTGAATATGCAGACGGTGAAAAAAGATACATTATAGCTCCTCAGGGTCTGAAAGTCGGCCAAGATATTATGGCAGGAGAAACCGCTGATATAAAACCGGGAAACGCTCTTCCGCTTAATAACATACCTGTCGGAACATTTATCCATAATATAGAGCTTTACCCCGGAAAAGGTGCTCAGTTAGTAAGAGCTGCGGGAAATATGGCTCAGCTTATGGCAAAAGAAAACAAGATGGCGTTATTAAGACTTCCTTCAGGCGAACTTAGAAATGTTCCTATTGAATGTATGGCGACTATTGGTCAAGTCGGAAATATTGATCATGAAAATGTTATGATCGGTAAAGCCGGACGTAAGCGTAACATGGGTTGGAGACCTACAGTCCGCGGATCTGCAATGAACCCATGTGATCACCCGCACGGAGGCGGTGAAGGTAAATCCCCGATCGGACGTTCCGGACCTACAACACCTTGGGGTAAACCAACACTTGGCTACAAGACCAGATCAAGGAAGAAACATTCCGACAAATATATTGTTAAACACAGAAAAGGCAAGTAGTAGGGAAAGGAGATTGGTATTGTGAGCAGGAGTTTAAAAAAGGCACCTTTTGTACAACCGGTACTCTTAAAAAGAGTAATAGAACTTAATAAAACCGATGAAAAAAAGATTTTAAAAACATGGAGCAGATCATCAACAATTTTCCCTGAGTTCGTAGGGCACACATTTGCTGTTCATGACGGACGTAAACATATGCCGGTTTATGTAACCGAAGACATGGTTGGACATAAGCTTGGTGAATTTGCACCAACAAGAACGTTTAAAGGTCACGCCGGATCTAAAACAACAGGTAAAAAATAACGGGCGAAAGGAGTTATTATCATGGAAGCAAGGGCTCATTTAAGATACGCCCGCATTTCACCGAGAAAAGTTTCAATAGTTCTTGATTTAATAAGAAATAAGCCTGTCGATTATGCAATGGCAGTGCTTAAAAACACCCCAAAATCAGCATGTGAATATCTTGAAAAATTACTCAAGTCAGCTATGGCTAATGCGGTGAATAACTATCAAATGGACGTATCTCGTCTTTATGTATCACAGTGTTTTGCGTGTCCCGGACCTATTCTTAAAAGAATAAGACCCGTGTCTAAAGGACGTGCATATAGAATCGAGAAAAGAAGTTCTCACGTTACTATAGTTTTAAAGGAAAAAGATTAGCAGAAGAGGAGGTTAACTATGGGGCAAAAAGTAAATCCACACGGATTTCGTGTAGGAGTAATTAACAATTGGGATTCACGTTGGTTTGTTAAGAAAAAAGATTTTGCGGATGCTTTGATCGAAGATTATAAAATTCGTAAAGTACTTCTTAAAAAGTTAAAGGTTGCAGGAGTCCCAAAAATTGAGATCGAAAGAGATAACGATAAAGTTCGTCTTCACATTCATTGCGCCAAACCCGGTATAATAATCGGTAAAGGCGGAGTGGAGATCGAAAAGTTAAAGGTTTTCTGTCAAAAATTAATTAAAAAACCTGTAGTTATCAATATAATTGAAATCAAAAATTTAGATATGAACGCAAAATTAGTAGCCGAAAGCATAGCTGCTCAGCTTGAAAAAAGAATTTCGTTCAGACGCGCTCTTAAACAAGCTATGGGTCGTTCAATGAAAGCGGGAGCAAAAGGAATCAAAACTCAAGTTTCCGGTAGACTTGGCGGAGCGGAAATCGCAAGAACCGAGCATTACCATGAGGGAACTATTCCGCTTCAAACAATCAGAGCAAACATAGATTACGGATTTGCTCAAGCTGCTACAACTTACGGAATTATTGGTGTTAAAGTCTGGATCTATAAAGGCGAGATTTTAATGAATTCCGTTAAGAAGGAAGATGTGAAAGGGGGCAATAAAGATGCTGTTGCCAAAAAGAACTAAATACAGAAAAGTTCACCGCGGAAGAATGAAAGGCCGCGCAATAAGAGGCAGTAAAGTTTCTTACGGTGATTTTGGACTGCAAGCTTTAGAACCCGCTTGGATCACATCAAATCAAATTGAAGCAGCGCGTGTTGCTATGACAAGGTTTTGCAAAAGAGCAGGTAAAGTTTGGATAAAAATATTCCCCGATAAGCCAATAACTAAAAAACCCGCAGAAACCAGAATGGGTAAAGGTAAAGGATCTCCTGAGTTTTGGGTAGCGGTAGTAAAACCCGGCAGAATAATGTTTGAAATCGGTGACATTCCGGAAGAAATCGCCAAAGAAGCTATGCGTTTGGCAGCAAACAAATTGCCGATTAAATGTAAATTCGTAAAGAAGCAAGAAACGGATGGTGAGGTGTAATGAAGATTTCAGAAATCAAAAATTTGACTAATGAAGATCTCAAAAACAAACTCAAAGACCTTAAATCCGAACTTTTTAATCTTAGGTTTCAGCTCGCTGTAAATCAGCTTGAAAACCCAATGCGTATCAAGGCGGTAAAAAAGGATATAGCAAGAGTCCAAACAGTTCTTCGTGGAAACGAACTTAGTGAAAGCGCCAAGGCGTAACGGAAGGAGGATGTGTTGTTGTGAGCGAAAGAAATATGAGGAAAGTCGAAATCGGCAAAGTAGTCAGTGACAAAATGGACAAAACCATAGTGGTTGCTGTTGAAAATAGCGTTAAACATCCGCTTTACGGTAAAATCGTCAAACAGACCAAAAAATTAAAGGCGCATGATGAAAACAATGAGTGCGGAATTGGTGACCGTGTTGAAGTCATGGAAACAAGACCTATCTCTAAAGACAAAAGATGGAGACTTGTAAAGATTCTTGAAAAAGCAAAATAATTTAAGATTAAAAAAGCGGAAAATATTTTAAATATTTAGCCGGTTAGGAGGAATTAACTGTGGTACAGCCTCAAACTCGTTTAAAAATAGCCGATAATACAGGCGCTAAAGAAATTATGTGCATAAGAGTTCTCGGCGGAACCGGCAGAAGGTATGCCGGAATCGGAGATGTTATTGTTGCATCTGTTAAGAAAGCATCACCCGGTGGCGTTGTCAAAAAAGGGGATGTCATTAAGGCAGTAGTTGTTCGTACAGTTGATAAGATTCGCCGTGATGATGGATCTTATATCAGCTTTGATGAAAACTCAGCCGTTATAATTAAAGAGGATAAAAATCCGAAGGGCACACGTATATTTGGACCCGTAGCCAGGGAACTGCGCGAAGACGGATATCTCAAAATACTGAGTTTGGCCCCGGAAGTTCTCTAACAGGAGGTGTTTACTGTTGTTTAAAAAAAGTAGTAATAAAGCAGCTCGTTCCGGCAACGGAACAGTACACGTTAAAACCGGCGACACGGTTGTGGTTTTAGCCGGAAAAGACCGCGGAAAACAAGGCAAAGTTATTGCAGTCAGCCCCAAAGAAGCGAAGCTGATTGTTGAAGGAGTTAACATTGTTTCAAAGCATGTTAAACCCCGCAAAGCAGGTCAGGAGGGCGGAATAATCAAAACAGAAGGTGCTATGTACGCATCCAAAGTTCAGTTAGTGTGCTCTCATTGCGGTAAACCTACACGCGTTGGCCATAAATTTATGGATAACGGTGAAAAAAAGCGTAGCTGTAAAAAATGCGGCGAAGTACTGTAAGGAGGATATGAATGGCAAGGCTAAAAGATTTTTACAAAGAACAAGTTGCGCCGCAGCTTAAAACTAAGTTTGCTTACAAAAACGTTATGCAGATACCGTCAGTTGAAAAGGTAGTCCTTAACGTCGGAGCAGGCGAAGCCAAGGATAATTCTAAAGTGATAGGTTCAATTTTAGAAGACTTGGCAACAATTACAGGTCAAAGACCCGTTGTTTGTACAGCAAGAAAATCGGTTGCTAACTTTAAAGTTCGTGAAGGCATGAAAATTGGCGCAAAAGTGACACTTCGCGGCGAAAAAATGTACGAATTTTTAGATAGATTTTTCAATCTGGCACTTCCTCGCGTCAGGGACTTCAGAGGGATTAACCCCAAGTCTTTTGATGGCAAAGGAAACTATAATATGGGAATCAAAGAACAACTTATTTTCCCTGAAATCGAATACGACAAAATCGATAGCATTCGCGGAATGGACATTTCGATTTCAACAACCGCAAAAACCGATGACGAAGCAAGAGAACTTTTAAGATTTATGGGAGCACCATTTGCAAAATAAGGAGGGATTATTGTGGCTAAAACATCATTAAAAGTAAAACAAAGCAGACCGCAAAAATTTTCTACTCGTGAATACTCAAGATGCAGAATATGCGGTAGGCCGCATGGTTACCTTCGCAAGTTTGGTGTATGCCGTATTTGTTTTAGGGAACTTGCATATAAAGGAGAAATCCCGGGTATAAGAAAAGCCAGCTGGTAAAACTGAACTAAGGAGGTAAATAACTTATGCAGATCACCGATCCAATTGCAGATTTACTTACAAGAATACGTAATGCAACTTCTGCAAAGCACGAAATCGTGGAAGTACCGGCATCAAATATGAAAAAAGCAATAGTGCAAATTTTGTTTGATGAAGGATATATTAAAAAGTTTGTTGTATCTGAAGACGGCAAACAAGGTGTTATAAAAATTTTCCTAAAGTATGTAGATAATAAAAAATCCGTAATCACAGGGCTCAAAAGAGTTTCCAAACCCGGTCTTAGAATTTACAGCGATGTAGAGGATATGCCAAAGGTAATGAAAGGTCTTGGAATAGCAATAATTTCAACATCAAAAGGTGTCATGACAG
>CAZSYK010000063.1:0-6245 GCA_964610685.1 uncultured Eubacteriales bacterium | reverse complement strand
CCACTTCGTGAACTCTGTATTTTATCATCATAAACTGCATTCCTCCCGATTGTTTACTCGTGTTAATTTTTCTGATTCATCAGCAAGCTTCGTTATTTTTTCCGAGAAATTTTTATCTAAAATTCCTATCACTGCTGAATATTTTCCAACCGCTGAATTTATATTATCTTTAGTGTAGTTGATGCTTATAACCCTGATGTTTTTATTGTTTAAAGCACCTCGAATTTCTTTCAGCGAGTTTTTTGATATGTCGCTTGTTGTTAATATTAACTTTATTTTTTCTTTTGCGAGTTCTTTTTTAACCGGATCCATTCCAAAAACGATATTCCCTGATTTTCTGGTTATCCCAAGAAAGGAAAGAAGAGGTTCATTCATGATCGGTCACCGCCTTTTCGAGTGCATCGTATATTTGGTCATCTACCTTTTTTTTGAAAATTCTTTCAAGCCTTCGAGATTTGCGAGCTTTTTTTAAACAGTCCGAATTTTTGCAGATATATGCTCCTCGGCCTTCTTTTTTTTCGTCGCCGTTTAAAACTTTTATTGATTTATTTTGCTCATTCCTTGGAGATCGTACTATAACCATAAAATTCTCTTTGGGCTTTCGGATTCCGCAGGATATACATTTTCTTAAAGGTACATTTTTTTGAATCAATATTCGCACTCGTCCTTAATTTAAAATTTTATTTTTCTCCGAAAAATCCACTTTCCGGTCTTATGTCTATTTTGTATCCGGTAAGTCGTGCCGCAAGTCTTACGTTTTGACCGCGGTTACCTATTGCAAGCGAAAGCTGATTGTCGGGTACCGTTACCTTGCATGTGTTTGGTAATTCCGTGTCGAATTCCACCTTCACGACGTTAGCGGGTGCAAGAGATGAAGCAATGAATTTTGAGGTATCATCACTATATTCTATAAGATCTACTTTTTCTCCGCCTATTTCACTGATTACCTCGTTCAAGCGACTGCCATGCGGCCCAATGCACGAGCCTACCGCGTCTACATTTTGATTATGGCTTTGAACAGCGACCTTGCTTCTTGATCCTGCTTCGCGAGATACCGATTTTATTTCAATAGTTCCGTCACTTATTTCAGGTATCTCACTTTCAAAAAGTTTTTTCACGAAATTCGGGTTTGTGCGTGAAATCATTATTTTGGGACCTTTTTCGGTTGATCGTACTTCTGAAACGTAAACTTTTATATAGTCTCCTTCTTTTACGTTTTCGTTTCCTATTTGTTCGCCTTTTGGAAGTGTTGATTCGGCTTTCCCGATTCTTAAAGTAAGTGCTCCCGTTTTAACGTCCACTCTTTCAATGAGGGCGCTGACTATTTGATTCTGTTTATTTTGAAATTCTTGCGTGATTTGGTTTCTCTCGCCGTCTTTTATTCCTTGTCTAATAATATTTCTTGCGGTTTGAGCGGCTATCCTGCCAAACTCTTTTGTATCAAGGACTATCTTTACTTGCTCGCCTATTTTGGCTTTTTTGTTTATTTTTTTTGCATCATCCAGCGATATCTCTTTTCCGGATGCTACAACTTCCTCAACTACTGTTTTTAAAAGATCCACTTCGAAAATTCCGGCTTCTTCATCGAGGTTTACTATTACTTCGTCATTTCCGTCATAGCTGTTTTTGCATGCCGTGACTATTGCTTTATTTATTTTTTCAAGCATAAAATCCATTGATATTCCACGTTCTTGTTCAAGCAATCTGAGTGATTCAAATATTTCGGCGCTCATTTCAAATTCTCCTTTAAAATTTCAAGTTAATATGTGATATATTTTTTTTCTCGACGATTACATCAGTGTTTTCGCAGGTTTTCAATGTTATATTATCTTTACTGAAAGATTTAAGTTTACCATCTATTTCTTTTTCGTTACTTTCGTTTGCTCTGATAAGCCTTATTTTTACGTCTGAACCGGTAAATTTTTTAAAATGCTCCTGTGTTGTGAGTTCCCTTTCGATTCCTGGTGAGCTTACTTCTAAAAAATATGACTGTGATATAGGATCCAGCCGTTCCAGAGGTTCGTCAAGTGCACGACTCATTTTTTCACAATCTTCAAGAGTTATTCCCGAGTCGTTATCTATGAAAACTCGCAAATACCAATTCGGACCTTCTTTCAGGAATTTTATATCCCAAATTTCAAAACCAAGTTCATCCGCAAGTGGTTTTGCGATAGAATAAACAACACTTGATACGGTAAGGTTTTTTTCGGGTTTAGACATCAAATACCTCCCAATACAGATAAAAGAGCGGGATTTTCCCACTCTCTTTGCTACGATCAAATACTTACTTCCAGTAGTTTACCACATATTAAATAAAAAAGTCAATAGTTCTTTATCCTATTTTTTTGCGCCGAAAATAAACTTTTCGAATTTTCAAGCAGCTTTTTATACCCGTGTTTTTTTACGTTTTCGAGTATGCTGTATGTTATCTTATCGCGTTTCAATATTTTTTTTTGCAATTTTATATATTCTTGATAAAGAAAATAAAGTTCATCGGGAGTAAGACTTTTTAATACCGAAAATCCATCTTTAAATATTTTTTGACCTTTTGAATCATAAAGGCACATTGCAACAAGACAAGCTTTTTCGCATATATTTAAACAAAGTTTTTTATCAAAGGCTTGTGACATGAGCTCTTCGGTTAATTCCTGAAGCATTTTTGTGCAGAGCATAAAATCGTATATGGATAGTAGTTTTATTCCAAAGCATTTTCCGGATACGATTACAGGTTCTGTTAAAGCGGCTCTCCCAACAGCTTTATTTTTTATGTTTTCTGACATATGTTCATATCTCCTCAGTGGGTTTTCATGATTCGTGCGAATAAAAACAATATCAAGGCAACTTTAAAATTTTAAAAAGCACCTTGGTACTGTGATTATCCATGCAAAATCATCATACTTCTGTTTCTTTTTCAAGTACTGCTCTTTCATATATTCTTTGATCTGAAAGATATACGCTTTCAGCTTTTTTTATTATGTAATTTTGATTTTCAGCGGTTATTACGGTGGTGGCGGGATAAGTACTCAGCTGAAAACTCGGAGGCCCTATGTATAGGAATTGTTCTGTGTTTTCGGTTTCGGCGTAATCTCCGTAAAGCGGACTTTGGCCGTCCCATCTTAGGGGCTGTATAAAGGCTCGTGTGTTTTCGGGTGCGTCAGCTGAACTTTTTTTAATTGTAATCGATTGGCCATAGCGTAAAATAAGTATACTCGCTTCTGTTTCCATCTTACACTATCCTTTCAAATATAAAGTCGTCGTCAGTGAGAAGGTCAGCTATCGAGTTTTTGGCGTCTCTCCATACGTTGTAAGCTGTTTTCACGCTTACCTGCGCATTGGTTTTGATTCTAAGTTCTCCGGCGGAAAATGATTCCGTCCCGCCTCCGGCTGTTTTGTAAAGAATATATCTGTAAAAGGCGAGAGCAGCTGCAGCTACGTTTAATCTTCGTGCGTTCTCGTCTTCGCTGATGCCTTCTTTTAAATGTCTTTTTATCTCTTCGGACGCGTCCTCGCAAATGGGTATCCACAGCGATACGTCGTCCATTGAAAGGCTGGCTATGATCGCAAATCTTTCAAGAATTTCCTGTAAATTCAAAAAGATTCCTCCTTTAATTATCATCATAGCTCCCCGCCTTACAGTGTGGCGGGGAGGCTAGGGGGTTTAAGCAAATTCGAAATTTAGTTTGAAGAGGTGTAATCAAGAACTTTTACGGCGTCTTTAAAGATTCTTGAAAATCCTGCGGTTGTGCTGATTGCGGCGTTATCAAGCTGCTTTTCCACAACTTTGTCATATTCTACGATAACGTCGCCTGATTGAATCATTTGCAACGCAAAGTTTTTATCAAGACCGATGATTTTTTTATTGGTAACATTTTCATTCATTATGAGCTTTGCTCCTATTGGTGTTGCAAGTTTTCCTGTACCTTGGAAACTCAGGCCTGCTTGAGCGTCGCGCATTTCGCTCAGACCGAGAATATTCTCAATAGTTGTGCCGGAAGCTATCATAACGTTTGGTTGATAAGGGTTCAGACCCGCCCAGAGCTTTAATAAATCGGCATATACAAGAGTGCCCGCGGTGGTCGAATCGATCTCCGTGGCGGCTGTGGCACCGGAAGATAATAACGCAGATACTGCATCGGAAAGCTGCTCTGATGCAATGTCCATTCCGATTTGTTTGAATATTACAGCTACAACGTCAAGGTTTTGAAATCTCAGCGCTTCATAAGTAGAGGAGAACAGTCTTCCGTATTTTTTAAGCGATACAAGCGTGCTATTTGTTGAAACATTCACAGCGCGTAAAGATTTGCCCTCTGCTCCGGTATTGTCGGCTCCCAGAGCTTCCGTTTCCGAAGTGATTGCTCTATAATCAATGCCGTCTATCACTGTGTTCGCAGCAGTAATTGACGGGATTATATCACATGCGGTTAATCCTTGTCTGATTGCTCTTGATATAAACTCCGGAAAAAGTATCGACGAATCAGTTGCGCTGAAGAATTTTTCAACTTTGTCGCATCCCGAACCGCTTACTCGGATATCAAATCTTTTGAGTTGCCTTTGGTAAGCGTCCAAATTTTCAAGATACGTGCCTTTATAATTTTCTGAAGGATCTATTTCTTCGAGAACCTCCGTAAAGCTCTTCCCGCTTACGCTATACATACCCTTTTCAAGTTTCATTGAATCACAAAATCCCATTTTAATTTCCTCCGTTTTATTTTTATTTTTTATATTTTAAATTGAATGTTTTGATTTTTAGGAAGTTCGGATTTTTCGGGGGTAAACTGTGGTTTTGTGGGCATTATGCTCGAAAGCTTTGTTTTAAAGGAATCTCTGAACGATTTAAGTTCTTCAATCGAAAGCTTTTCGGTAACGCTTTTCATAAGCGTCAAGCTTATTTCAGGTTGAACCATTGCCGAAAGCCTAATAACTTCATTTTTGAGTTCCTCTTTATAAAAGTTGCCTATTTCTGCTTTTGTTTCGAGGCTTTTTATCAAATCCAAAAGTTTTATGCACTGCGTTTCGCAGAGATTTACGGTTTGACCTGAACCTAAGCTTTTAATAATATCTTCCATTTTCATATCACCTCCGTTTCTGTTTGGGATAAACGATTTTATAATTCCGGCTTCTTTTTGCGCGGGTACAGCCACAAATGACCATTCATAAGCGTCGGTCGGGTTGTCCAAAATCGCATGGCAAAGGCGATAAACTCCATCTTTTTTGTATCTGCGACCTTTAACATGTGCACATTTTTCGTTTTTCATGTTTTTCGAACATATGGAGCAAGTTTTGCTTTCAACGGAGCATCCGACACTGACTTCTTTTTTAATTCCCGAATCTATTTCCAAGATCATATCTTCATTTTTAGCGCAGCGGGGCATGTAAGCGTTTGCAACAAGTCTGATATAGTTTTCTTTTAATTTGTTGGCTTTGCCTTCAACGCTTTCAACTCTGCACGCGTAAATTCTTGCTGTTTGATTTTCGCTTGTCGGGTTATGGTCAAGTATTCCGGTTTTACCCACATAAAGCTCAGCCAGTTTTTCGAGCGCGTTGTCAGTAAAGCGTTCGTTTTCGCGGTCGATATCGTTATCGCAAAGCACAACGGAGAAAGTATAAACTTCATCTTCCGTAAATTTTCTTCTTGTAAGTTTATTGATGAGCTCCAGCTCTTTTTCGGATGCTTTGGATAAGGACTTGTTTTTTATTACATATCCGTCTTTCATTTTTAATCCTCCCGATTTTATAATTTTTATAATTTAAAAGTTGTCCTCAAATTGTTCGTTGTATTCTTTTTCAAGTTTTTTCTCTATTTCTCTTGCTTTGGCGTTTGTGAGCCTTGCATTAGCCGTGTTCAGGTGGTCTTTAAGGTCTATCTTGTCCCAGGCAACCTTGTAATCAATTTCAAAAGCATTAAGTCGCATCCAGATATCACAAATCTGGCGAATTACCGGGTTTAAAAGTCTGCGGTAAGCTTCAAGTTCACTGCTAAGTATTTCCGCCTGCTGCGTTGACATTGTCTCAGTTGTTGACCAGCTTAATCCAAGCAGAAACGGAGGTATGGAAAGTTTACTTATTATTTGCTCAAGCATTTGCCGTACGGGGATTTGGCTTTCAAGAATCGGGTTATCCGAGCCTATAACTTTAATATCAACGTCTCCAACGGCAATGAAATCGCTGGGATGAGGTCCGCTTTGCATCGCTTTGCTCCATTCAGAAGCTATCTGAGTTGCACGTTCTTTTGAGTATGCTCTCTC
>CAZSYK010000062.1:0-6296 GCA_964610685.1 uncultured Eubacteriales bacterium | reverse complement strand
CTCTGGGGCGATGAGCCAGCCCTCGGCGCCTACAATGGCAGTCTCTATGATGCGCGCCGCAGCCTGACGGACTTCATGTCCGAGGATATGCGCGTCTCCATCGCCGGTAGCCAGTGCGTCTTCAACCGCTGCGGCTTTATGTACGACTGGCCGAACATCTCGCAGAAGCCGGAGTGGAACCGACTCCTTCAGGCCTATAATGACGCGGGGGCGGAACACGTCGCCTGGTACGCGAACCAGCACGTGGGAGCGGAGAACCCGTGCCTGAACCGCCGTCAGAATGGTCTTGCGGGCTATCTTGCGGGTTACACGGCTCTTTGCAACTACGCGCATCATTTCGGCGAGATGAACGATTCGTCGGGCTACTACAAGCCGATGTGCTACACCTATGGCACCTACGACGGCTTCATTGATACGCTCGCGTGGGAGGGTTTCCGCGAAGGCGTTGACGACATCCGCTACGCGACGCTCCTCCTTCAACTTGCCGAAAAGGCGGAGGCATCGCCGGACAGCGAAAACCGCGAACTTGGTCGCCTAGCGCAGATGTTCCTGGCACGGTTTGACGGACAGAACGGCGACCTCACCTGCTGCCGACAGGAGATGATTGTGCTTATTAGCCGTCTTCTCAAGATCGTCAAGCCTTACCCCGTCGAACCGTACCGTCAATATCAGGAGAACGAAAAGGCAATGGCTGAATATCGCGCGGACTACGAGCGCGCCGCGAAAAAGTTTGCGGCGGCGAAGCCAGGCGTCGAACAGGCGGAGGCCGAGAAGGAACTTGTGGCGGTGACCAAACGGATGATGCGTCCCGAGGACCTCATCCCTTGCTACGACAAGGCGGGACTCTGGGATAAGGCCGCCAAGGCCTGCGAAAACGCCCTTGCGTTCGACCATGCGAAGGAAATGGGCTATCCCGAGCGCATCCTGCGCGATACGAATGCCTCAATAGGAGCGCGTCGCAACGCGGCCTGGGATGCGATCTCAGCGCGTCCCGAACTGACGAAAGACCCGATTCTATACGACCTCTTCAGTCAAGTCGACACGAACAAGTTCGTTCGCTCGATGTGGAACGACCGTTGGAGTGGCATCTGCGCACCGAACAACACGAGCGCGAGCCGGTTACCCGCAGTCATCTGGTTCTACGAGTTGGTGACTGCGATGGCGGACAAGGCCGGCATCAAGGACATTTCGTATGCCGCAACCGAGAATGCATTCCGCGCGTACATGTCGCAGGGGGATGTCGCGAAGGCGGAGGGAACGCTTCGCCGCGCACTGGCCTACGACACGCTTAAGGCGGGTGACCGCTATCGGCTCGGACTTCTCTCCGAGTTACTCAAGGTAATGCGCGGCGGGGAGGCAGGCGATGCGCGCGAAAAGCGCGCTTACAATGCGGTCGCAGCGTTTGACAAGGCCAATCGCGGCGAGATGAAGGGCGCGGAGCGCATTGGATATATCCAGGGCGTGGGCACGCTGATTAACGTCCTCAACGACGAGTATGTCTTGCGCGGTGTCATCGCCTATCGCGATTCGCTCTACGTGCCGATGCCGAAGAAGCGCTATACGGTCAAGTACGCGCCGAAGACCGTGGCGGAATCCCCCGACTGGAACAATCTCGGCGTCGCAGTTGAGACGGCGGTCTTCGACCGTCCCTTCGGCGGTTCGACCGACATGATGGCGACGGACGTGACGACTGGCACGCGTGCGGTCGGCTCGTCGGGCGAGACAATCCCGCGCACGAAGATGCAGGTTGTCGCGGACGACTGGGGCGTCCATTTCCGCTTCTATAACGCCGATCCGAAGGCGCGTTCCATCCAGAAGTGCCTGACCCCTGGCGGTTCCTTCGAAGGGTATCTCGCGCCAGGTAAGAACGAGCCATACATCTGCTTCTTCGGCGGTGACGGTGGCAACGACTTCGGCGATTTCAACACGACCTACGACACGTTCGGTCTGCGCCAGATCGACCCAAGGCGCCCGGATACGGTGCGGCATTGCGTGTCGTACACGGACGAGGCGATTGTCACGTACCTCGGTTTCAGTTGGGAGAATTACGCGGGGCGGATTCCTGAAAAGGGCAAGGCCTGGGACTTCGAGTGCATGCGCTGGGACCGCGCGGGCGGCGACACCTGGAACGGCACGCGCTCCATTCACGAGCGCTCCACCTGGGGCGAACTTGTCTTCGACATGCCGGCTGCGGCGCGTGCGCGCATTCTTCGCCGCCTGGCGCTTCAAGCCTACCGCAAATTCCTCGCCGAGGTCGACTTCAAGCATGGTTCGAGTCAGTACGAGGGTTGTGTTTATCACTGGAAGGATCCGTGGACCGGCGATCCCGAGTTCTACGAGAAGGTGCTCGCGCCTTTTGTCGACGAACTGACGGAGGCCGGCAAGGATCTTTCGCTCGCGACACCCGATGCGAAGATATTCGAACTGGAGAAGAACGGCACAATCGGCAAGTGGATTGACATCGTCTTCTGGACGAGTCGACTGCGTACGCGTTGGCTGCAGGGTATGGGAGCGAAATAGAAGGGAGAATTTGAGATGAAACAGGTTATTTCAGCATTTATTGCATTTGCATCAGTTGTCCTTGCGAGCCAGGGCGGCCTCGTTGACCGGGTTCGTGGTGATTTCGGTGACTACGATACGCGTCCGTTCGTCCATTACGCACTCGATCCTATGAGCGATATCCAGCACCTTCCCGACGCCTATCCGACCGACGGGCGCGCCGGTGCCGCGGTACGCATCTCGCTTGCGAAGGGCGAATACGAACCGGGATCCTTCTCCGTCTTCGCGACGCGCGATCTCGGCAAGGTTTCCTTCGATCTCGAGGACTTCGTAATGACGGAGTACAAGAACATCTATTCCCGCCGCGGGTACCGCGGCAAGCCGTATCCGAAGACGAATCTCGACCTCAAGTACGTCAAGTGCTGGTATCAGAACCTCAACGCGTGGTTCAGCTACTTCGGCGATCGCGGTGACGCCAAGCTCTGTCCCGAGCTTCTCCTCAACGACGAGGAACTCATCCGTTGCGACGACGCGAAGAAGGCGAACTACGCCCGTGTCGTCGGTAAGGACGGGAAGGTGACCGAGAAGTGGCTCAATCCGCCGTTCGAGGCGGAAGGCCATGTCGCGCCCACGAAGCCCTGGATCAACCGTTCCGCCTTCCAGCCGCTGGCGCCCGGCTTCAACGACGCCGACACGCTCCAGCCCGTCAATCTGCCGGCGGAAGATTTCCGCACGTTCTTCCTGACGGTCCGGTCGGACGCGAAGACACCGGCGGGCGTCTATACCGGCGCGGTGAAGCTCAAAGACGCGCAGGGCGCCGAACTCGGCCGCATTCCCGTCGAAATCGTCGTCCACAACTTCGAACTGCCGCATCCGAAGTGCTACCGCGACATCACGCGCGACTTCCTCGTGAGTTCTTACAGCTACTTCTCGATCGGTGACATCAAGGAGTGGAACGGCGGCGACGAGGAGCTCGCCCTCAAGCAGTTCGACATGTATTATCGCAATCTCGCCGCGCACAACCAGCGCATGGACATGATCAAGCCCGGACTCGGAAGCGGCGAATGGTGGTATACGCTCGAGGCGATGAAGCGGTGCGGCATGCGCACGGACGTGCTGCAGAACTTCATCACGTTCGGAACCGGCGGCAAGGAGAAGGGACAGGCGGAAGCCTTGTGGTTCCGCAATCTCCTCGACGAGCGCGTCGGACATCACAACTTCTACGCGGTCATGGGCGACGAGCCGTCGCTCTACGGCTTCCTCGGCGACAAGAACGACATGCGCCACATGCTTTCGAACGCGCATTCCGCCGATCTCAAGGTCTCCATCGCGGGCGGTCTCGCGGTGCAGAGCAAGGCGGCGTTCCTCTATGACTGGGCGAACATATCGCAGCGGCCCGACTACAATGAGATGCTGCGCTCCTACAACGATTCCGGCGCGCCGCACGTCGCCTGGTACGCGCACCATCACATCGGCACGGAGAATCCCTCCCTCAACCGGCGTCAGAACGGTCTCGCGTGCTACCTCGCGGGCTATACGGCGCTCTGCAACTACGCGCACCACTTCGGTCCCTACAACGACAACACGCAGTGGTACAAGCCGATGTGCGATTTCTACGGCACCGAGACGCGCCTGATCGACACCCTCGGCGGTGAGGGCTTCCGCGAGGGCCTCGACGACATCCGCTATGCGACGCTCCTGATGGAACTGGCGACGAAGGCTCGCCAGTCGGAGGTCATCGAGGTGCGTCATCTAGGTGGTCTCGCACTGATGCACCTCGCCCGCTTTGACGGACAGAAGGGCGATCTCACCTGGTGCCGTGCCGAGATGGTGCGCTACATCGAGGAACTCCTGCTGCACGTCACTGCCGACAAGGTCGTGCCGTATCCTGTGGCCGATCCCAACAAGCAGTTGGTGAATGCGGCGGACGCGGCCTATCGCGCGGAGATGGCGAATGTTGAAAAAATGTATCGCGAGGCGAATGGTGCGCCGCATCTAGTGCTGGGTGCGGAGAGGGAGGCGCGTCGCGTGGCCGACAAATACAACCGCAAGAAGGATCTGGCAGAGTTCCTGGAAAAGAAGGGTGCCAAGGTCGCGGCGGCAGATCTTTTCGAGGGCGAGGTTGATTTCGCCCGTGCGCAGAAGATTCGCGAGGAGGTCGCGCTTGACGAGAATGCCAATCCCAACCAGCGCCGCGCCGTCCTCTGGAAGGTGCTTCGTCGCAATCCCGCGCTCGGCGAGCGCGCGGAGGTTCAGGCACTCTTTACGAACTTCGCCAAGACGAACGATGTTGTCCGCGAGACGTGGAACGTACTCGGCTCCAAGCACCGCGTCATCCAATACATGGTCGAGGGCGGCTATCCGACGGTGACATGGTTCTACGAACGCACGGCGCCTTTGGCGGATGCGATTGGCGACAACACCTTCCCGTTCTATGCCGCAACCTCCCTCGCGGAGGCGTACGTTATGACTGGCCGCGGCGAAAAGGTGGCGGAAGTTGTCGAACGCGCGCAGCGCAACGAGAACCTAAAGCCCATAGAGGTCCTCGAACTCAAGATGTTCCGCGACGTAATCGCCCCTGGTTACGCGAAACCGCTCTTCGGCACGCGTCGCAAGGCGGCGTGCGATGCGATGGCATCGTTTATGAAGAAAAACGTAGGCGACCTCAAGAACGACCAGGTCAAGGACGTCGTTGCCCGCGCCTGCAATATCGCAAACCTCCAGTTCGACGAGGATGCGGTCCGCGGACTTGACGATTATTACAAGTCGCTCTTCGTGCCGACACCGAAGAAGCGCTATACTGTCCGCTACACGGCGAAGTCGGTCTTCGATTCGGCGGACTGGGAGGACCTGGGCGTCGAGGTCGAGAAGGCTGTCTACGACCGTCCTTTCGGTGGTTCGCCCGACATGATGGCGACGGATGTGACGACTGGTTCGCGTGCGGTTGGCAACTCCGACGAGAAGATCCCGCGCACGCAGATGCAGGTTGTCGCGGACGACTGGGGCATCCACTTCCGCTTCTTCAACGCCGATTCGAAGGCACGTGAAATCGAGGCGAAGTTGGGCTCCGGCGGGTCGTTCGAGGCCTATCTCGCACCAGGCAAGAACGAGCCCTACATTTGCTTCTACATGGAGGACGGCCAGAAACTTGGAGTCTTCAATACGACCTACGACAACCTGCGCAACCGCAACCTTGACGAGGACGATTCCTCGCAACTGCGCTACCAGACCATTTTCAAGGACGGCGCAATCGTCACCAAGGTCTCATTCAGTTGGCAGCACTACACGAATTTCATCCCGAGCGATGGCCAGGTGTGGGACTTCGAGTGCATGCGCTGGGACCGCGCGGGCGGCGACACCTGGAACGGATTGACTGGCATTCACGAGCGTTCCAACTGGGGCGAACTTGTCTTTGAACTCCCGCAGGCGGCGCGTGCGAGCATCCTCAAGGGCGTGGCATATGCGGCCTACGAGCACTTCGGGCATGAGGTTCACGGCGAGCGCGGCATCAACCGCTACGAAGGTATCCGCCGGTGGGATGATCCCTGGACGGGCGAGCGCTCTTTCTGGCGGAAGTCGCTCTTCCCGTTTGTCGAGGAACTTGATGCCAAGGGCCGCGAATACATGACCGAGAATCTTTCGGACGAAGACGTCTTCCGCCTCGAGCGCGAGGGGACAATCGAAAAGTGGTTCGACATCGTCCGCTGGGCGGAGAAACTCCGCGCCGACTGGTTGCAGTAAAATCGGAAGGGAAGGATCGTTATGAACTCTTCTTGCATCAGTGCGCTTGCAACAGA
>CAZSYK010000061.1:0-6314 GCA_964610685.1 uncultured Eubacteriales bacterium | reverse complement strand
TGGAAAGTCTGCGCTCCACAAGGGCTCGCGGGTTCGAATCCCGCCCTCTCCGCCAGTTGGGAAAAGCGGGCGAATTTAGCAAAATTCGCCAGCCAATATTGCCCTGAAATCCAAAATTTTTATCTTTTAAAACGAAGTTCGAGCCGATATTTTTTAAGAAACTTCTAAATTCATAAGGATTGTTTTTCCTGATTAATATTTTGGCTTGACTGGCGGATAAAATCATTTCTTTCATTTGTTCGAGCCAATTATTTCCCTTTGATTCAAAATCGGTAATTTCCTCCTCGATTACAGTTTGTTGATTAATAAATAAATTTTTCTTGGTCAAATACTGGTCGTTATCAATCAAACTATCAAGTCGTAAATTTAGTAAGTCGTCAAGCTTTCGATTGATTTCCGTTTTTTGAGTTAAAAGATTTTGAATCAATGGTTGGGATTTGGTGTTTGCTTGATTGGTTTCTTTATCCAATTCTAGAATCATCTTTTTTACCCAGTCTTTAGGCAAAGAAACTTTTTGAATTCTAGTTTTGATTTGGTTTATTAATTCTTCTTCTCGTAAATATCTTTCGGGACAATAACTTTTCTTTTTGGTACAGCGATAATAATTATGATTTTTTTGAGTTTCGGCAGTGATAAGACAACCACATCCGCCACATCTCATTAGTCCCGAAAAAATAAATTCATGCTTTCGCTTTCTTTGTTTTTTACCTCGATTACCCATTACTTCCTGAACCAAATCAAAAAGTTTCTTAGAAATAATTGGCTCATGTACTCCTTTATAATATTCCCCATTAAATCGGATTAAACCATAATAAATTGGGTTTTTTAATAGAAATTGGACACGGGAAACCGATAAAGTTATATTTTGATAACTTTTAAGGTTTGACTTAACAAAAAATTCGGCGATACTCTTGAGAGTGCAGTCGCCAGTCGAATACATTTCGAAAGCCTTTTTGATTATAAATGCCTCGGTGATATTTACATCTATCCCTTTTGTCTTCCTATTATTAACATAGCCAATCGGAGCAAACGACGGCCACAAACCATTTTTTAATTTTTGTCTTATTCCTCGCCGAATATTTTCACTTAAATTATCAACATAATATTTACTCTGACCAAAGGCAATATTTAGCATAAACTTACCCTGTGGAGTCGAGTCAAACCAAAAAGTAGGAAACTTTAAATCAAGAATTTTTCCCGTGTCCAATAAATAAATGATTTTCCCACCATCAACTGAATTTCTTGCCAATCTATCGGGATGCCAAGCCAAAATACCTTGGGCTTCTCTTTTCTCCATTCTTTCGATCATTTGATTAAAAACAATCCTTCCTGGTTTCTTGGCAGTTTTTGCCTCGGTAAACGAGGCAACGATTTCAATTTTTTGAATTGTGGCAAATTCTTTTAATTCAGCTATTTGATCACCAATACTTTTGATCTGTCTTTCTTCACTGTCAGTTGATTTTCTAGCATAGAGAAAATATTTCATTTTTTTTAGCCCGCATTTTGGCCCAGTTTTAAAAGATAAAAATTTTGGATTTCAGGGCAATATTGGCTGGCGAATTTTGCTAAATTCGCCCGCTTTTCCCAACTGGCGGTGTGCGTTCGAAAAAATTCGAACAGATTTTCAAAAATCATAATGTGACGGGCGAGGTCGCCCCCACCCGACCCGCCCGCAAAGAACGGAGGATTTCAATAAAACTGCCAAAATATCGGCTCGAACTTCTTTTGGGCCAAATGCGGGCTTTTGAAAAAATAATAAATAATACTGACATAATGCTAACTATAGTATGTAGCACTAAAGTTAGCAACAACATATAATTCGATTAAGCATGAAGTCACAAGTATTAAAAAATTTTGGGGACAAAGTAAGACAAGAGAGAGCAAAGAAGAACCTGTCACAAGAGGGTTTAGCTGACTTGGCCGGAGTACATAGGACATATATCGGAATGATTGAGAGGGCTGAGAAAAATATCACCCTAGAAAATATTGAAAAAATCGCAAAAGCATTAAAAATAAAAATTAGTAGTCTTTTAGTCGAATAAAACATGAGATACAAACTTACAAAAAAAGATTTTGACATAGCATTTGATTTTGCTTTGAGATATCATCTTGAGCCAAAAAAATCACAATCTTCACGAACCTCTGGTGCATCAAGAGGTTTAGGTGGAGTTTTAGACAGCTTTATTTTAGGAAAACTTGTCGAGCTTGGGGTTTCTAATGTTCTGAAATCATTCAATCCAAAAAAAGATTTTGTCTTGGATTTTGACATAAAACAAAATAATGAAATTATAAATGAGCCAGATATTGTAAAAGTAGTGGAAGATGGAAAAAGCAGAAAACCACAGTGTTTTCTTGAAATAAAAAATATATCGAAAGATGATAGATGGATTGGTTTAACACTGGAACAGTTTGAAACTATTAAAAAATCATCTGACCCGGAAAATATTTTTATAATTGGAGCTTATATCGAAAATAATAATCAGGGAAATTTTAAACAAAAAGATTTGTTGGGTATTTATTTAAAAGACAAATTTAATTCGCCAATTTTTAAGGAATTTACAGACATAAATAATATTGAAATAGTTATCGAATATGCCATATCTGGTAAAGAACTGTCTGAACATGGATTAGTATTTCAAAAAGGATATTTTATGTATGAAACGGAAATATTTGAAGAGGCAGGAAAGCAGGTTGCGAGTAGTATTTTAAATGGAAAATTTAAAAAGATTGGCACTTTTACCGATGGTGTACTTGATAGATATGTTATGGATAAAAATTTTCCTGACCCTGAATTTATAGGAAAAATTAACTTTATGGGTAAAATAGAAGTTTTTGAAAAGTTAAACGAAAAAAGTTCGAGAAGGTTTGTTAAATGTCTTACTGATGTATCGATAGTAAACAAAGTTCTTGGTAATTTTTTATTAGAAAAAAATAAAACATATCTTTTTAATCTCCATACTGTTGGCAGAAATCCAGCTTTAAACAGAAATAATATATGGATTGCAAAGAGGAGTATCCCATCTCTACAAAATAATAAATTAATTGCCAATACAGAGAATAACTTAGCTCATATTGCTAAAGAAATATAATATTTTAATATCAGTGTAGACACGGAGAATCTAGATCCATAGCCTTTTTCATTTGCTTGGCGATTGCTTTAATCACTGGGACACTGACGGAGTTTCCGACTTGTTTATAAAGTGCTGCATCTGAAATATTTGGCAATTTATAGTCCAATGGAAAACCCTGTATTCTTGCACATTCTAATGGTGTTAGTTTTCTAATTCCTTTTTTAACCTTGATTATTGGAACATTGTGACCGCCCATACCCATATTTGCCGTTAAAGTAGGACAAACTCCCTTTTTGTTTTCTCTAACATATTTTCTTCTCCATTGGTATACTTTGCCCTCTTCAGTTACCGAATCTTTGATTCTTTCATATAGTGGTTTTCCGTTATAAAAATATTTTTCTGGCACATCTTCTTGTAATAAATCAACAACATTTTTGGTAAGTTTTACTGGCTCGGGAAATCTAAAGTTATCAGAATATATTTTATTTTTAAAACCGACAATATAAATTCGTTCACGATTTTGTGGAATATTTCCATATTCCATACTGTTTAGTACTTTGACTTTTAAGTGATATCCCAAATCAATCAATGTCTCCTCAATTATTTTGAAGGTCTTTCCACCATCATGTCCTTTTAAATTTTTTACATTTTCAAGCAAAAATCCCTCAGGTTTTCTTGCTTCAATAATTCTGGCAATATCAAAAAACAAATTTCCTCTACCCTTTTCATCATTAAAACCTTTTCTGTAACCAGCGATAGAAAAAGCCTGACATGGAAAACCACCCAACAAAAAATCAAATGGTGGCAGGTCATCGATACCAATTTTTCGAATATCCTCAACCACCAATTTTGAATCTTTAAAATTTAAATCATATGTTTCCTTGCATTTTGGTTCAAAGTCATTTGAAAATACTGTTGTGAACCCAGCATCTTCAAAACCCAGTCTAATTCCACCGATTCCAGCAAACAAATCGATAGTTCTAAAACCATGTTTCAAATATTTCTGTTCATCCAGCACAACTTTTGTATTAATGTTTCGAATTATCTGATAAACAATACCTCTAATCTCAACTTCATCCCTGTAAAATGGCAACATTGTTTGATTTCTTGGTTCAAGTCTAAATTGCGTTTTTTCTCGATATAACTTTTTAAGTGTTGCTTGGTTATTGTCAATGATTGCGACAACAGTTTGACCATTTTCAGCCACTGATTGTTTTTTAATAACAACGACATCACCGTCAAAAATACCCTCATCAATCATACTTTCACCAACCACTCTTAAAGCGTAAAAATCTTTTGGGTTGGTAATATCACTGTTGACCAAAGAAATCATCGTCTGTTGTTCTTCAATAGCCTCAATTGGCTGTCCCGCAGCTATCAATCCGATTAGTGGTATCTTTACAACTTGATCAACTTCGGTGACATTAATTCCCCTTGGTTGATTTTCCTCTTTATTAATTAACCCAAGAGACTCAAGAGCCTTAACATGATGATGAGCGGTTGAGACAGAACTTAGCTGCAAATGTTTAGCTATTTCTTCAAGCGATGGAGAGTATCCATACTTTGTTTGGAACTTAAGGATAAAATCTAGTACTTGTTTTTGTCTTTTCGTTAGCATATTGGTATTATTGGACTTTCGATTTATTTTCGATTATAATTAATTGTGACTTAACAGAACATTACTGTCAAGCATTGAATGTTTATAAAAAAAATAATGACAAAATTTGGTAGAACACAAAGTTTTACAAAACAAAATATCGCTAAAGTGCCACAGGATAAAGTGGTAATTTACAAAATAAAGAGTAGTGATGGTAAAAATTTATATACTGGAATAGCTGGACGTGGCCGACCTCAAGAGAGGTTAATTGAGCACAAAGAAATTAAGACGGAAAAAGTCCCAGGGGGAACAAAGTTCCAATATGCACAAGTTAAGACAAAGGATTTTGCTCATAAAATTGAAAAATCTATCATTAAGAAAGAACAGCCAAAGTTTAACGAACTACATAAATAAAATGATAGTTACTTTTTACCTTAAAAGATTGTAATTGACGTGAAAGATCAAATATTAGACCTACTAAGTAAAACTTTGCAAAACAACATTAATAGACATAAAAATGTTTTGTTTAGAGAGACGTCTAAATACGAATTTAAACTAAGTTTTAATCTAAGCCAATTGGATGTGTACTCAAAAACAATGGTTGCTTTTTCAAATAATTGTGGTGGATATATTATTTTCGGAATATCTGATGCGCCAAGAAAATTAGTCGGTATTGACAAGAATAAATTTGAAAACGTTGAACAAGAAAAAATTACAACTTATTTACTCGACCACTTTTCCCCTGAAATAAACTGGGAAATAGGAGGTGTTACTATTTTAGGTCTTTATGTAGGGTATATCTATACACATGAATCAACTGAGAAGCCAATCATATGTAAATTAAGTGCTGGCAACGAAATCAAAAATGGAGATATATATTATAGATATAGAGCTCAAAAAAGACGTATAGAATATGGTGAAATAAGAAAAATAATTGATGGAATTAAAAACAAAGAAAGGCGCGAATGGATGAATTTAGTTGGTAAGATTGCTAAGACAGGACCTGATAAATCGGCAATACTTGATTTGTCAGCTGGCAAAATTGAAGAAAATGCTGGTACTGTTTTAATTGATGAAAGTTTAATTTCTAAAATAAAATTTCTAAAACAAGGTTCATTTAAAGAAGGAGGTTCACCGACGTTAAAACTAGTCGGTACAGTCAAACCAGTTGTCGTACTAAATAATAAAGGTAAAGTCGGCGTTATTCCATCTAATGATCCGAACGCTGTTAAAGCTCAAATCGATGAAGTTGACTTTTTCCAATTTTGGCCTTGGGATTATGCGGAACTTAATAAACAATTACACAATCGCTATTCTAAATTCGTAATTAATAATAAATATCACTCAATTAGAAAAAATCTTGCCTCAAATCCCGAATATGCAAAAGTTAGGTTATTAGATCCGAAGAATCCAAACACGTCAAAGAAAACATATTACAGTAAAAATATATTACTTGAATTTGACAAACACTATTCAAAAAAATTGAAATCGTATTGAAATCCTCCGTTCTTTGCGGGCGGGTCGGGTGGGGGCGACCTCGCCCGTCACATTATGATTTTTGAAAATCTGTTCGAATTTTTTCGAACGCACACCGCACTGTGTTACTGACCCCTGAAATGGTAAGAGATTCTTTGGAAAGTTGTGGT
>CAZSYK010000060.1:0-6440 GCA_964610685.1 uncultured Eubacteriales bacterium | reverse complement strand
TCAGCGGCGTAAACTCAATTACAATAAGTAAACGCCTCGGCCATGCAAAAGTCAGTACCACAACTGATATTTACAGCCATATTATAAAACAATCGGATGAACAAGCCAGCGAATGTGTAGCGGACGTATTTTTACGTTCAAAAACAAGTTAAAAAAATATATTGTGCGATAAATGTGCGATAAATTTTAAAAAATCGCTGTTTTTAGTGTTGCTTTTTCGAAACAAAAAGTCCCGCAAGCGTGATGCTTACGGGATTCTTCTTTGGTTGCAGAAGGTGGATTTGAACCACCGACCTTCGGGTTATGAGTTCAGTTAGGAACTTTTGTTAGTGTTTCATGGAATGCCTTATCCTGCAGTTTCGTACCATTTATTTCATTTATACTCTCCCTAAAATAATCTCGTTTCCCCTCTTTTCCCATAACTTTCTTGAACAAAACTTGAACATTTTTAAATTTAAAATAATATATTAATTCTATACTTTAAAAAATTATTTGTTTCCTAATTTGAAATATCACGAAGCTTTTTAAGACAATGTAATATTTATAAAAGGCCAGGCACCTAAGGATTAAATACAATACAGTTTTTATTGGCTAAAACCACACTAATAACTGCTTCGACACTGCCTTTAGAATGTACAACAAATGAAACTTCTTACGAATGATTTTTTACAAATTTCTTTTTCTAGTGAAGCCCCTCTGTCATTAGTTAACACTCATGACTATTTCCCATGTAATGAAAATATGTTTTAATTTTTTTCACTCAAGCTTAACATTTTTCACAGTTAAACTTGAGTGTTTTCAAGTCCTTTGAAATCAAAAATTGTAAAAATTTAGGTTTTTGAAGTGCACGGGTTCATTTTTATCAAAGCAAGTTTTTCACTTTTGCTATTGTTTTTTCAAAAAAACCAGCGTTTTTTGCAGCCTCTTTTAGTATTTCTTTAATTTCATCAGTTTTGGCATAGTCTAAGGCTGTTTTTCCATCACTAGTTTTTACAAAAACTGAAGCACCATGCTTTAACAACAGTTTTACAATATCTGCATTACCTTCGCGCGCGGCTTTCATTAACAAACTAAATTTTGTCCAAAAGTCTTTTTTATCAGCATTTGCCCCTTTTTCTAAAAGTAACTTTACGACATCCGTTTGATTATAATCAATTGCACAGGATAACGCATAATCTTCCTGATGACTTTTTGCTCCATTGTCTAATAAATACTTAACAACGTTAAGATGTCCATTTTCCGCGGCAAACTCTAATGCTGTACCGGAGCCTGCATTATTGTTGATATCAGCGCCTTTTTCTACCAATAATCTTACTAATTCAATTTGACCGGTTATAGCAGCTAAACCCAGAGCATTTCTATAAATAGATTTTTCCTTAGAGTTAGGGGGGGAGCCACCACTTTCACCACTAATAAACTTAACATCAACCTTAACATAATATGATTCATTAATATTTGCACCCTGATTAACTAACTTTTCAACTAAGGTTTTATCACCTTCGAGTACAGCTTGCAACAAAGCTTTATCCAGTGTTTCTTGATCGTCATTTTCTGTTTGTGCCTTTTGGCTGATGCTCGTTGTTTCAGGCGTACCTGCTGCATAAGCGTTGTTTGAAAACATAGTCATGGAACTCACTCCCGTAAGCATTAACGCTGAAAGCGCAAGAGCCTTTGTTTTGTTAAAATCCATACTTCCTCCAGCCACCGCAGCCAGTTCTTCATTACTCAGCGGTGAAACAGTATTTCCCAAATTTTCGGTAATCAATTCTTTCAGCCCCTCTTCAACTTCCAGTTCGGTAATATTTGGCTCAACTTTTTGGCAAAGTTCATAAAGTCCACCGAAACTTTGTGTTTTTTTAAATTCAGCCATAAGAGTTGAATCTTTAGAAATTTCATTTAATACATCTTGCGCTTTTAGCATAATAATAGCCTCCTTTATTTAATAATCTTATTTTTAATATGTTTGTCCCAAATATCTTTATTTGCATGCATACTGCTATGGTGACCCGTAGGATCAAATCCTTTAACGGGGACCTCTATGTTTGTAGCATTATTTTTAAAAGTTCTTCCTGCACTACTATAAAGTGCACCTAAAAAACCACACCAATAGAGATTTCCATCGTTTCCACCACCGGTTTGTACCCAATCTCCCTTGTTATACACGTGAAGATGCTGCCCTACAGAATTTGTAAGTTGATAGTCATCTCTTACAGGCGTTGCAATTGTTATCAGAGTATCTACTTTTATACCTGCATTAGCCAATAAATTTGCCGCCAGAATTGCAACATTCCCTCCGTGACTATGAGCGATTAAACGGATTGGATCATTGGGGTTTGCTTTATGATGTTTTACTATTTTATCGTACAAATCGTTAGATGCCGTTTTACGCGCTTCCTGTGTATTTCCTCCAGACCACTTAAATAGTTCAGACTTTTCATCAAAAATTCCTTCGATATATTCCGGAAAGTCTTTGCTGTCTTTGATCCATGTATCTGCATCAGTATTAGTACCATGAACAAGCCAAATTTCTCTGCCGTTAGGATCAAAAAAGTTTATCGGATTATTTGCACAATACCTGAAAAGATTAAGATCGCTAAGATTATCATCCGCATTGAGAAAGCGACCGGTTTCGGGGTCATAATACCTTGCGTTGAGGTAGTAGAGGCCTAGCTCTGAATCGTAGTAGTAGCTACGATATCTAAGTGGATTAATTAGAGCAATATTGCTTGAGTCTGTGATTTCAATACCAGTTGCATCAAGGACATGAAGCACTTTTCCCCAGGAATCGTAAATATACTCGGCGACTATATTGCCCGAAGCATCTGTGATTCCGGCGACGTCGCCTTGCGCGTTTTTGAGGTAGAAATACTGATCAGAGTGACCTGTACCGTTGCCGTCGATGTAGTTGTAATTGAATCCGACAGTTGAACCGTTTCCGTCAATTTGCCAGGTAAGTACGTTATCGCCTGTCTTCTGTGCTAAAACTTGAATGCCAGACGTGATAAATTCAGTTGTTGTGCCGTTAACGGTTTTACTCGTACGAATACCTCCGTCATCGTACTTGTAAGTTATATTATAGCTCTGATTCGATGCTTTCTCAAGTCGTCTGCCGTGCGACCATTCGAACTGCATTTCGCCTCTGTATGCAAGCGGATTTCCGATGGCGTCGTAGATAATTTCGTACGTAGTTTTTTGATTTGTTGCCGAAACTAAAATTTCATATGAAGTCAGTTTATCTTTCCAATTTGGATCTCCATAGTTATAGGTAACAGTACTTTCAGGAGTTAGGATCGATAAATCTGTATCCGTTGTGTATGCATAGATTTTTTTGCTCTGAATGTTTCCTCCGAGGTCGTAGGAGTATGCGATTGTTTTGTTTGAATTGGTATTATTTTCACGGATCAATTGATTCAAATTATCGTATTCGTAGTGAACAATCAAATTGCTACTGATATCTTTGATGTCCGTGATGTTACCAACATCATCGTATTCGTAACTCAATTTTTTGTTAAGGCTTGTCCAGTTGCCCGAATCTTTTTTCATGAATTCAACCGAACTTACGAGTCCTGTGGTGCCGGTTGTGCCCACGTCAAGATACGAAAGATTGTGCTTGACGCCCGATGTTTGAGCGTCATTAAACGTTTCGGTTGACCCGATTCTACTAAGCACGTCGTAATTGTATTTGCTCCAAATCGGAGTGCTTCCTGTTGTGATTTTGGAGTTTGTGAGCATATTTCCCGCGCCGAAAGTGTTTTCGACGGTTTGAGTAATTCCAAACAACTGCGACGTTACCTTGTCTATCAGACCGCTTGCAAGAGAGTTGTATTTCACATCGCTCGTTGTGCCGTCGCTGCGGCGAACAAATTCCAATCTGCCATATTTATCATAATCAAACTTAGTTGTCAAATTGTTCTCGGGATCATAAGTTTCAACTAAACGATTTTTGCTGTCATAAGCATATGTAAACTCGCCGTTTTTCTTGGATTTTCCGTATGCGTAACATTTTTTGCTCAGTCTTCCCAAATTGTCATAGTCGTAATTCGCGCATTGATTGGTGGCGTACTTGACTTGCCTTAACATTCCGTTTCCTGCGTCATAAGTGCTGGTTGAGAGCGTTTGATCTCCGACTTTTGTGCTTGTGACATTTCCGAATGTGTCACGGGCAAAATTGTATGCGACATTCACTCCATCGGCAACTTTATGCGAAAGTGATGACAAAACTCCGTTTGTGTAAGACCATACATTTTGCGAATTGCCGCACGTTGCTGTAAGTAAGCGTCCCACAGTATCATAAGTAAAGTTTGTTGTAACGTTTTTCGGATCCATGACCGAATTTAAATTTCCGTTATTTTGATTGTAATCGAATGTAGTTGTTTTGCCACGTGAATCGGTAGTTGATTCAGGATAATTATATTTTTTATTTGAAGTATAGCTCGTACTTGAATTTATCGTTTTTCCTTGAGATGGTGCGTCCTGAGCCTGCGACGAGGTGACGTTTCCGCTGCTATCGTAAAAAAGCTTGGATTTAACATTCCCGCCGGGTGTCGGAGAGGTAGCATCAGCTAATTGATGCAGTTTTGAGGTGCCACTGTTATAACTGTAGTTATTTTCATTTCCTCTTGGATCCACGGTTTGAATAACTTCATTCGAGGTGGAGTCGCGGGTCAAAGTCGTTGTTTTTCCGGTTTCGTTGGTTACGCTCACAGGGCTGCCTTTTGTGTTACGCACATAACTTGTGCCGCCGTCATCAATACAAACCTGAATATTATCAAAATATACAGTGTTGCAGTTCATGTAAAATCCGGGTTGAACCCTAATTGATGTTACGGTTTTTCCATCCCCGTAATCCTGCGCCATAATATTTGCATAAAGGCTTTGAGTATCGGAGATATCCGGGTTAAAGCACGCTGTAGCTATCGCGGAGGTGCTGTCCGAAAAATTAAGAGTACAATCTACGCAATATTTTGCGGAACTTGAGGTACCTTTAGGTATACCCAGTCCTTGTGCTGTGGCTCTAAGAGCAAAAACAGGATTTATTTTGTTAACCGGAATATCTTGATAAACGTATTTATTTAAAGATGGGTTTCCGACCAATTTGAGCCGACCGTCGACAACGCCATCGATTGATTCGAAATTCTGACTTGTTGTCCAGCTATCAAGACCACTATCGAAGCTGCTGTTTTCGATCATATTGTAGTCGTTTGCGCTGTCGCTTTCTTCTAGCTGCAAGCAATCAAAATATGCCGTTCCGACTGATTCATTCGTGCCAAAATAGCAGCCTATCTGAGTTGCGCCCGCCGGGGCAGTGATTGTCACGCTGATTCTGCGCCAATCGCCGCCTGTGTCTGTGATCCATTCACTGTAACCGTCGCCTGACAACTGCTGGTCATTGCTGTCAAACGATGCAATGTGCAGTGATGCTCCACTTCCGCCCGAAAGGGCGCTTGTGGTTTTTACGTCACCTGAAAAAGTATATTTTCTGTCCTGCGACGACGCGGGAATCGCTACAAATTGCTCAGCTACAGGCCACGATGGATTTGTTGCGGTTTGGGATACTTTAAAGCAGTTTTGTCCGAGATTCGGAGTCGTTTCTGTCGTTGAGCCGACAGTATAATTCGCAGGATTACCGTTTGATTTCCAGTTATCAGCCTCCCAGCTTGCAAATCCGTTCGCAGCCGCGCTGTTTTTGAGCAGATTGTTTGTGTATTTCCCACAATCATTTGAGTGTTTAACCTTGTTTTTTCTGCCGTCTGTTGCGGTTTCGTAAATATTCGAAATCATATTGCCGTTTTCATCCATAACGGCGGTAACACGGCCTTCATTATCAAACTGCCATATTTCGATGCTTTCATGGTACGGAACGTCTAAATTACTGGTTTTATTTGTGATTTCGGTCTGGTTCATTTCATATGAAAAACTTATGCTGTTTCCCGCGGTTTTCGGATCGAAATTTTTGCTGCCGTACTCGGTTACGCTTCTGATTTTAAAGAAGTTTGAACTTTCAAAATCGTTGGATGCATACTGGTACCCAACGCTACTGCCTGTTCCTTCGTTTGTCCAAACTCCGCTAAGCCTGCCTTGCAAATCGTAAGTATATCCCGTTTTCAGACCATCGGGGTAGGTGATCTCGGTGAGTTTTTCGCCGCTGTATGTGAAAGCTATGATTTTGTTATCTGAATCGATAACCGACGTAGCCATGCCGTTGGCACCGTATGTTATGTAAGTTTCTCTGTCGGCTGCGTCTTTGATTCTGCTTACCTTTGATCCCGATGTGCCCGGCTGATATTCGTAGTAATAATGTGTGGTATTGCTATCATTATCGCTCGAAGATGTCAAAACGTAATTTGTATCAGTGCCTACAAGCTTTTCAAAAGTAAGTTTATTAGCTTTTAGATCAGTAAGCTCAAGAACCCCGCTGTTATTGGTAATTGTAAGTCCAA
>CAZSYK010000059.1:0-6442 GCA_964610685.1 uncultured Eubacteriales bacterium | reverse complement strand
CATAGTTTTATGAAAACCGCCATATGTATGTGCACATTACCGAGCTCTATTGACAAAAAGCATGCATTATAGTATGCTTTTTGTGTTATTAAATCGCATATTAACAATATAAAAACAGGAGGACTTTATAATGAAAGTTATACTTAAAGGCGGAGAAAGAAACGCCGAGATTGAAAAGTTTTTTATGGATCATATATTGCCAGTTTTAACCTTTGGTATAGTCATTGAACCTTCAAGCAGTATTATTACTGTGTACGAGAAAAGTGATGGTGGTCTCAAAAAGTATATTGATCCGACAGCCGAAGTTATTGTTGAGCTGACTGAGGAAGCGAGAAATTTAGCAAAAGACGGAAACGCTGACAATGATGTGCTTAGGGAAAAATCTGGTAATTTTTTTGATGAGGCTTTGGCCATCAGAAAAATTGAAGAACTGAAAACATCTTTTTCGGTAGAATACTATTCTTGTCGCTACACTCCACCGGTTAATTAAAAAAAAGTTATTTAAGAGGATTGTCAAACACGACAATCCTTTTTTATGTCAGGAAACCCCAGACATAGCGATCATCTAGATCCGATAAGAGATAACAGAAAGAAATTGAAAGGTAATTCCAGTTTTATTATACGAAAGAAGTTTAAATTCATTAGAGAAATGTACTTAGAAAAGGACGGCGTCTGGAGTGTTGGATATTTTGTTTCTTCCGTCGGACTCAATGAGGAACAAGTCAAAAGATACATAGAATGGCAAAACAAAAAAGAAAAGCCCCAGACAACCAGATTGTTTTGACAATCAAAATTGTTTGAGGCTTTTTGGTTTGCATGCCAACAAAGGAAACCCCGGACTTTAGTCCGGGGAGGAGGTCATTGTTATTTTATTAAAATGATAGTAAAATATAGTTAGTTCGTTATTGTTATAAAAAATTATTTGTGAGTGATAAATATGAAATTAGAAAAAAAAATTAAGGTAATTGATCTATTTTGTGGCATAGGCGGTCTTACCCACGGCTTAATAAAAGAAGGTCTTGATGTTGTAGCTGGTATCGACAATGATTCTATGTGTAAGTTTGGCTATGAATATAACAATAAAGCTCAATTTATAGACGAGGATATTTTAAAGGTAAGCACGCAAGATATAAATAAATTATTCGGTCCGAAAAAGGAGAGCGTAAGAGTTTTGGCTGGCTGCGCTCCTTGTCAGCCATTTTCAAAACTAAATTTAAAAGAAGTAACCAAAAAACAACTTGAACCACTAGGAAAATTTGCTCAGTTAATTGAAGAAGTGAAACCTGATATTGTGTCAATGGAAAATGTTGGGGGGCTTGCTGATACGAAGAAGTATCCGGTATTTAAGAATTTTTTAGACACGCTCTCAAGAAACGGATATAAGTATAAATATGAAGTAGTAAATGTTTCTGAATATGGCATACCTCAAAACAGAAGAAGGTTAGTATTACTTGCATCTAAATTTGGTGACATTCAGCTTATTAAGCGAACTCATAAAAATAAAAAAGTAACTGTTAGGGATGTGATTAGCCATCTTAGCCCAATTGGAGATGGCGAGATAAGCCTTAAAGATCCATTGCATCGATCAAGAAAGTTAAGCCCTTTAAATTTAAAAAGGATTAAGGCCACTCCGCATAATGGCGGAAATTCTGATAGTTGGAGTGAGGATTTAGTTCTAGAATGTCATAAAAAGGAAAGTGGTAAAACTTATAGCAGCACTGTTTATGGTCGTATGAGATGGGATGAACCATCACCAACGATGACAACTCAATGTATCGGTTTGGGCAATGGTCGTTTCGGTCATCCAGAACAAAATCGAGCAATTAGTTTGCGTGAAGCGGCTATCTTTCAGACTTTTCCTGAAAATTATAAATTCTTTGATTCAAATAAACCAATAATTATAAATCATGTGGCTAAGTTTATTGGTAATGCGGTGCCAGTTAAATTGGGTTCGGTTATTGGTAAAAGCATAAAAGAGCATTTAAAACAGTATGCCAAATAATTTTTCATTTTCCATTTCATTGAGTGTATTAAATCATCTGGGAAGAAACTTGTATAGAAGTTTTACGACAGTTTTAGGTGAGGCTATTTCTAATTCTTGGGATGCTGATGCTAAAAATGTTTGGGTATATATCAACAGAGAAAACAATAGTTTTTTTATTAAAGATGATGGGACTGGAATGAGCGCTAATGATTTTCAAGATAAATTTTTAAAAATAGGTTATTCAAAAAGAAGAAATGGAGAAAATGAATCGCCAAATGGTAGACCTTATATTGGGAGAAAAGGAATTGGGAAGTTGGCTCTGTTATCTTGCGCTGATAAAATTCATGTAATTTCAAAAGTTGAAAACGGGGCGTATGTAGGTGGAATTATTAATAATTTTGAACTTGATACAGCTATTACAGAGGATTTAATTCCGCAAGAATATCCACTAGGAAATTTTAATTCCGATGTCTTTTCTGAGTATACCGCAAATCATCAAAAAGGTACTATTATCTATTTTGAAAATTTAAGAGATGGAATGAAAAATAGTTTAGAATTTTTAAAGAAGACGGTGGCTTTGTATTTTAGGTTTTCTTTATTGGACCCGGATTTTAAGATATGGATAAATGATGAATTAATTACCCACGAATGTTTAAATGATTTGGTTGATAAGACGGAATTTTTATGGGAAATCAATGATTCTTCTGATCCTTATATTAATTATGTAAAGAGTAAATTTACTCCAGAAAAAAACGAAATAAAAAAAATTGAATTAGGTGGAGGATTTAATGGTTTTATTGCATCAGTTGAAAAACCGAGGAACTTAAAAATAATTAGTACTAATGAACATGTAAGTGTCGATCTTTTTGTAAATGGTAGACTAAGGGAAAGGGATATATTAAAACACATACCAACAGCTAGAATTGCCGAAAGTTATCTGTATGGTCAAATCCATTTTAACGAATTGGATGATGAAACTGATAGATTTACTAGTAGTAGAGAAAGTATGGTTGCCGATGATCCAAAGTATAAAGAAATGCTTGAGACTTTAAGAAGGGATATAGTGAGTGTTGCAATTGAGGATTGGGATACATGGAGAAGAAAGCATCGCAAAGATGGTGATTCGGAAAATACAAATGTGCCCAAGAAAGAGAGAAAATCAGAGGAGCTTTATAACGCTATTTCTGATGAATATATTTTGCCGGAAGGTTCACCAAATAAAGAAAAAGTTGAGGAGTGGGTTAACGAATTAGGTGATGATGCAAAATATAATTTTGCTTCTTATGGTGAGTGTTTTATATCCGAGAATTTAGTCAGAAAACTTATTGATAATAAGAGTGTAGTTTTAACAACGGAAGCAACAGACGAAATAAACAAGTGGAAAACAAGAGAGGCGCAGAATAAGACTAACGGTGGTATAAGTATTGAGTTGAGAAAAAATAATGTTGATATAAGTTACTTAGACATGAAATACCTTGCTAATTTGGTTGATAAAACTCCCGGCGGACAAAATCCATTACCAAATGACGCTAAACAGTATAGGCCGATTAGAGACGCTCTAATGCACACTTCTTTATTAACTGATGAGGCTAAGAGAAAACTAACAACTATTTATGATAATATAAAAAGTAGAATAAAGGAGCTCCTTTCTTAAATTATATGAATAAAAATCCAAAAAAAATTAATTTAACCTCTGATGGCTCACTTTTTGAGAAGTCTTTAAATTTGCAAAAATATATTGAGGAGTTAAGTTCAAAGTCAATTAATTTATCCGATAAGTTTTCTTTCACTTGGGCAGGCAAAAGTAATGCCATAAAAAGTGTTTTAATTCCTAGTAAACTAACTCTTAACCCTAAGCCAGAAGAAAGTATCAAATGGGATGAATCCGATAACCTTTTTATTGAGGGGGATAACCTTGAAGTTTTAAAACTTCTACAGAAAGCATATTTTGAAAAGGTAAAAATGATTTATATTGATCCACCTTATAATACTGGTCATGACTTTGTGTACAATGACGATTTTAGTTCGCCGCTTGATAATTATCTTAAGCAGACAGGCCAAAAGACTGAAAATAATGAAAGTACTACCACTAATAAAGAAACTAATGGGCGCTTTCACAGCGATTGGCTGTCAATGATGTATCCTCGCTTGAAGCTTGCATGGAATCTCTTGCGTGAAGATGGTGTAATTTTTATATCTATTGATGATAATGAAGTTCATCATTTACGGATGTTGATGGATGAAATTTTTGGAGAAGAAAATTTTGTATTAGATATTCCTAGGGTTACAAAAAAAGGCGGTAAATCAAGTGATGATGTCGCTAAAAATCATGATTATATTCTATTGTATAAAAAAAATAAAAATATAGGAAAGCTTAATCGAATTGAACATAATGACCCTGGTTTTAAAAATAAGGATGATCATTTCGAGGAAAGAGGGTTTTTTAAATTAAATCAAACTTTGGATTACGATACTCTTGGCTATGTAAATTCGCTTGATTACAAAATAGATATTAATGGCACAATTTTTTATCCTGGAGGAGTGTCAGAAAAAGAGTTTTTGCAAAGGAAAAAAGATAATCCAAAAGATGAATATCGTTGGAGGTGGTCTGAGGATTTATTTAAGTTTGGTTTTAAAAACGATTTTGTTGTTGTAAAGGAAACAAAGAATGGCAAAAGAATTTATACAAAAACTTATCAACTCGCTACGATTTCTGAAAATGAAGATGGTTATTTTGTTGATTATCAAGATAGGGATAGGGCACTATCAAGTCTCGACTTAACTGAAAATTTATATTCAAATGATAATGCCAAAAAGGATCTTAAAAAAGTTTTAGGTAAGGCATATTTTGATTATACAAAACCTGTAAGTTTAATAAAAGAAATCATATTGCGTTCAACAAATAAAGACTCAGGCGATATTATTATGGATTTTTTTGCCGGTTCCGGAACAACAGCACAAGCATTACTTGAAACAAATGCATTTGACAATGGAAATAGAAAATTTATTCTTGTTCAATTACCAGAGATTTTAGCGAAAAACACTAAAGGCTATCTCGATGGATATGTTAATGTTTCTGATATAACCAAAGAGCGTATTCGCCGAGTAATTAATGGTTACAGTGATAATCCTCAACCCATTAACTCTGGATTTAAATTATTTACTTTGACTGAATCAAATTACCCTGAAAATTGCTTTGTGTTTAATCCTGAAAAGTCATCAAAAGAAAATCAGCAGTTATTTGTCACTTATCTAAATAGATCAAAACAAAGTCAATTGTTTGATAAAGAAAATGATATTAGTATTGTTTATGAAAATATAGTGAAGGAAGGTTTATCGTTGAATAGTAAAGTTGAAAAAATATCAATTGGAAAAAACAATGTTTATCAAGTCACTGATGGCGAACAGCAACTTTTTATTTGTCTTGAAAATAAATTAGAGCTGGAAACTGTTAAGAAACTGACTGATAAGTTGTATAAAGATAAACTATTTATCTGTCTTGAGTGTGCTTTGGATGACACGATGGCTGCCAACTTAGCACTTAATCTAGATTTGAAAACCATATGATATCTAACATTGAAAAATATAAGAAAGATATCGATAGACTTGTATTAGATGGCGGCATTTTGTTAAACGCAATGCAGTATGAGTCTGTTCCAGCGCAATTTAATGCTGCGCTTGAAGGGGCTGGAATAAAAAAAGAGGAGCAAAATAAGCTCATAAAAAAATTACCAAAGTTTAGTACTAAGTATCAAACTTGGTATTCGGAAGCCTTATCAGTGATTAAAGTATTATTACCAGAGAGATTTGATGATTTTAAAAAAATATATGAGAAACCGAAAACAAGAAAAGCAATAACTTATGAAAATTATGTAATAGAAGACTATCTGCAGGGTTTAATTGTAACCAGGGGGTGGGAGAAAGAAGAGATTGTGGGAACTCGTGCTGGAATACCAAAATTTGAACAGCAACTACATATAATTGAAGCCGCTAGTAAACGATTTGAAAGTTCATTGTTTGATATTCAATTATTATTACAAGCAGATATTTTTGATAATGAATTAGAAGCTGCAAAAGAGTTAAATAATAAAGGTTTTGCCAGAGCAGCTGGTGCTGTAGCGGGCGTTGTATTAGAAAGTCATTTATTGAAAGTCGCTGATAACCACTCTTTAAAATTATCTAAAAAAGATCCATCTATTTCAGATCTTAATGATTTATTGAAACAAAATACTATTATTGAAGTTTCCGTCTGGAGATTTATTCAGCATCTAGGGGATATTAGAAATAAGTGTGATCATAAAAAAAATATAGATCCAACAAGAGATGAGATCGTAGACCTTATTGATGGCGTTATAAAAACAATAAAATCCGTTTTTTAATTTATGAAATTTAAGTTTGACCCTAATCAAGAATATCAAATTCAAGCAATCAACTCAGTAGTTGATTGTTTTGATGGAC
>CAZSYK010000058.1:0-6562 GCA_964610685.1 uncultured Eubacteriales bacterium | reverse complement strand
AAAATCAAATCTGCAGGAGGGAAGGCGGAGGTGATCTAATTGATCAGAACCTTAATAAATTCTTGGAAAGTACAGGATTTAAGAAAAAAATTAATATTTACTATACTCATAATAATAGTTTTTAGAATTGGATCAGTTATACCGGTTCCGTTTTTAAACGTGGAAGCACTTGCCGGTATGATGGGTAATTTAGGTGATGGTGGAGCAATACTTGCCTATCTTGATACTCTTTCCGGAGGAGCTTTTGCTCAGGCTACGATTTTTGCAATGTCCGTATCGCCTTACATCAATGCATCGATTATTATGCAGCTGATGACTGTTGCGCTTCCTTATTTGGAATCGCTTCAAAAAGAAGGAGAAGAAGGACGCAAAAAGCTTACTGCTATCACGCGTTATTTAACAATTTTTCTTGGTTTGATGCAAGGTACGGCATTTTACCTGTACCTTAGAAGCGGAAGCTATGCCGGTCAGTCCATTGTAAGATACACCGAAGGATCTGCCGGAATATTCGTAGCAGTTGTTATAATTTTGTCATTCACCGCAGGTACTGCACTTATGATGTGGCTCGGTGAGCAGATCAATGTAAAGGGTATAGGTAATGGTATCTCCATACTTATGTTTGCAGGTATAGTTTCCAGAATGCCGAGTCTGATAACAAAGTTGGTAGCATATTTCACGATTGCTGTTGAACAACCTTCTGAATATGGTAAATTTTATGTTTTCGTACCGCTTTTTGTGATTATGTTCCTCTTTATGATGTGGGTAATAGTATTTATGAACGACGCGGAACGCCGCATACCCATTCAGTATGCTAAACGCACAGTCGGCAGAAAAATGTATGCAGGTCAAAACAGCCATATTCCGCTAAAAGTAGGAATCGCAGGGGTCATGCCAATAATTTTTGCAACATCTATTTTGGCTGTGCCAAATTTTGCGAATTTTTTCATGAGACCTACAGGTATATTTAAAATGATACTTGATTCACTTTCTATCAATGGCTTGTTTTACACAATAATCTATTTCTTCCTTATAATCATGTTTGCGTATTTTTATGTGGCTATAACTTATAATCCAATAGAAATGGCTAATAATTTGCGTCAAAGCAATGGGGCTATTCCCGGAATAAGACCCGGTAAACCAACATCTGATTATTTTGCTAAAATACTTTCTAAAGTAACGTTTATAGGCGCGATGTTTTTGGCATTCATTGCACTTTTACCGATAGGATTTTCAGCCGGCACCGGTATGCAAAATCTTTCGATGGGAGGAACTTCTATCATAATCATGGTAGGTGTTGCGCTCGAAACGGTTAAGCAGATGGAGTCTCAGCTCATGATGAGGCATTATAAAGGATTTTTAGATTAATATTTTAGATGTATAGTAAATTTGAATTTTTTCGCCTGAAATTCGTTAGATTTTAAAAAGGAGTTTAGCTAAATGAACATTATATTTTTAGGAGCGCCGGGAGCCGGAAAAGGCACTCAGGCTGAAATAATATCAAAGAATTTTAAAATTCCTACGATTTCGACGGGAAATATTATAAGGGAAGCGCTGAAAAGCGGCTCTGAGATGGGACTTATGGCTAAATCTTACATAGATAAAGGTCATCTTGTTCCGGATGAAGTGGTAATCGGTATCGTCAGAGACAGAATAAGCCAGGATGACTGCAAAAACGGATTTATTCTTGATGGTTTTCCAAGAACTCTTGCTCAGGCCGAGGCTCTCAATGATTCCGATGTAAATATAGATAAAGTTATTGACATTGAAGTTGATGACGAACTTATTTACAAAAGAATGGCAGGGCGGCGTGTATGCAGCAAATGCGGCAAAACATACAACGTTGATCTCAACGTGAACCCTAAAGTAGAAGGGATATGCGATGTGTGTGAAAGCGCCCTTGTTCAGCGCGTGGATGATAAATTGGAAACAGTAAAAGAGCGGCTTAAAGTTTATTACGATCAGACCCATGTTTTAAAAGATTATTATGAGAAACAAGGTAAAAGATTCGTAGTGGACGGCTCAAAATCTCTTAATGAAATTACCGATGCTGTAACTAAGATACTTGAGGACTAGAATGATAATTTTAAAATCAAGTAGCGAAATTGATCTGATGAGAGAAGCAGGTAAAATTTCTGCAAGAGCACTTAAAATTGGGGGAGAAGCTGTAAATCCCGGGGTTACAACGGAAAAAATTGACGAAGTAATTCATAAATATATTAAATCGCAAGGAGCTACTCCGTCTTTTCTCGGTTACAATGGATTCCCCAAAAGCAGCTGCATATCTGTAAATAATGAAGTCATTCATGGCATACCCGGCAAAAATCGTGTTATTCAAAGCGGTGATATCGTCAGCATTGATGTGGGTGCATATTTTAACGGTTTTCACGGCGACAACGCCTGGACCTTCCCATGCGGTGATATCACCGACGAAGCTCAAAAGCTTATTGATGCGACTCGCGAAAGTCTTTTTAAGGCGATAAGCGTAGCAAAAGTCGGAAATAGGGTAGGAGATATCGGTAACGCGGTTGAGGAGTATGTTAAAAAACGTGGCTACTCGGTGGTTCGCGATTTTGTGGGTCATGGAGTAGGTGCGTCTATGCACGAAGATCCTTCAGTGCCTAATTTCGGTAAAATCGGAAGGGGTGCCCGAATTAGCGAGGGCATGACAATAGCAATTGAACCTATGGTAAACGCAGGAACGGGTAACGTGAAGGTGTTAAACGATAAATGGACCACTGTTACCCAGGATAATAAGTTATCTGCGCATTTCGAGCATACTGTAGCAATTACATCAGATGGCCCTGTTATTCTTACCGATCCGTCTTAAGGGAGTAAATTATGGATATAAAAAAAGGAACAGTTGTTTATTCTCTGGCGGGGCATGATAAAGGCGACTTTCAGGTTATAATGGATTTTGATAATAAGTTTGCCAGGGTATGTGACGGAAAGCACAGACCGCTTGAAAGGGTCAAAAAGAAAAAGTTGATACACTTAAAGCCCACAAATACTATTTTAAGTGAAGATAAACTACAGACGAATAAATCTATAAGGGATGCGCTGAAACCTTTTAAAGAAGCAGCCTGCAAATCCCATAAAGCAAATAAATTATAGTAGAGGTGGTGGAGTGAGCAGATTGATTCTCTATTATCACAGTGCAGAAACAAGCAATGTGAATAGAGCGTCCGGCTCCTTAAATATGTCAAAAGATAATGTTATAGAACTTGAGGGTAAGGTTACAGAAGTACTGCCGAATGCTATGTTTAGAGTTGAGTTGCCAAACGGAAAAGTGATACTTGCTCATATATCCGGTAAGCTCAGAATGAACTATATCAGAATTTTGCAAGGAGATACCGTAACGGTTGAGATTTCTCCTTACGATTTAACAAGAGGCAGGATCACTTGGCGTTCGAAAAACACTAAGGATTCCGGTAAAACAACTGATACTGTAGTAAAACAAGAATCCTGCGGGGAGGAGAAATAAAAATGAAAGTTAGACCTTCTGTTAAAAAACTTTGTGATAAATGTAAGGTAATAAAAAGGCATGGTAAAATAATGGTAATATGCGAAAATCCAAAGCATAAACAAAGACAAGGCTAATTAAAAAATAAATTTTTGGAGGTGGGTTTAAAAATGGCCCGTATATCAGGCGTCGATTTACCAAGAGATAAAAGAATCGAAATCGGTCTTACCTATATTTTTGGTATAGGCAGAACAACGGCAAAAGAAATAATTAAAAAAACAGGCGTAGATCCCAGCATCAGAGTAAGAGATCTTACCGAAGATGATGTTGCTAAAATCAGAAGCTGCATCGATAAAGATTACAAAGTCGAGGGCGACCTCAGAAGCGACATAGCTTTTGATATTAAAAGACTTATAGAAATCGGATGCTACAGAGGAATTCGTCACAGAAAAGGACTTCCTGTCCGCGGACAAAGGTCCAAAACAAACGCAAGAACCAGAAAAGGTCCGAGAAAGACAATGGCAAATAAAAAAGGTTAATGTGAAGGAGGAATAATTAAATGGCAGATAAGTCCGGCTCAAAAAAGGCTTCTGTACGCAGACGCCGTGACAGAAAAAATATCGAACGCGGAGCAGCACACGTACAATCTACGTTTAATAATACAATCGTTACCATAACAGATACTGAGGGAAATGTAATATCTTGGGCAAGCTCGGGAGGACTTGGTTTTAAAGGTTCCAAAAAATCAACTCCGTTTGCTGCTCAAATAGCTGCCGATACAGCTGCAAAAACAGCTATCGAGCATGGTATGAAAAATATTGAGGTTTATGTAAAAGGCCCCGGGTCAGGGCGTGAAGCAGCAATTCGTGCTCTTCAAGCTGCGGGACTTGAAGTCAATATGATTAAGGACGTAACCCCAATCCCACATAATGGATGCCGTCCGCCAAAAAGAAGACGCGTATAATATAAAATAGTTTAGGAGGTGTAATAAATAATATGGCAAGATATACAGGAGCTGTGTGCAGATTATGCCGCAGAGAAGGACAAAAACTCTTTTTAAAGGGAGAAAGATGCTATACCGGTAAGTGCTCAATTTCACGCCGTTCATATGCACCCGGCCAACATGGTCAGGGACGTAAAAAATCTTCGGAATATGGTTTGCAGTTGCGCGCAAAGCAAAAAGCAAGACGTTATTACGGAGTGCTCGAGAAACAATTTGCTCACTATTATGAAATGGCAACTATGATGAAAGAGGGCAAAAAAGGCGAAAATTTACTCGCGATACTTGAATCCCGTCTTGATAATATAATTTATCGTTTAGGATGGGCAAGTTCCAGAGCAGAAGCCAGACAACTCGTTGTTCATAGACATTTCAGCGTAAACGGAAAAAAGGTTAATATTCCTTCTTTTCTCGTTAAAGTCGGAGATATTATAAGCATTAATGAAAAATCACGCGACAGCGTTAAAATAAAAACTATTCTCGAAACTAATGGTTCAAAACCTGTTCCGAAATGGCTTGAAGTGAATAATGAAAAGTTTGAAGCTAAGAAAATAGCTATGCCGGCAAGGGAAGACATCGATCTGGATGTAGAAGAAACATTGATTGTCGAATTGTACTCCAAATAATGTCGCTATAAGAATTAACGCGATGCGGGGCTTTTGTGGGGTGTTTGCCCCAGTTTTTAGAATGTCAAGGAGGATTTGATGATTGAAATAGAAAAGCCAAGGATTAGCCTCCAAGAGGTATCCGAGGACAAAAATTATGGTAAATTCGTAGTAGAACCGCTCGAAAGAGGTTTTGGCAATACACTTGGGAACAGCTTAAGAAGAATTCTTTTGTCTTCGCTGCCCGGGGTGGCTCCAAGCAGCATAAAAATAGACGGAGTTATGCATGAATTTTCCACTATTCCGGGAGTTAAAGAAGATGTTACCGAGATAGTCCTCAACATCAAAAATGTTTTAGCTAAGCTAAGCTCGGACGAAGCAAAAGTTGTGGAAATAGATGCTAAGGGTCCATGCAACGTAACTGCCGGTATGATTATTCACGATAGTGAAACCGAGATAATAAATCTCGATTGTCACATAGCAACTTTAGGTGAAGGTGCAAGCCTTCGCATGGATATTACTTTTGACAAAGGAAGAGGATATGTTTCTTCGGAACGCCATAAAGCCAATAGCGTTAACAGCATAATTGGTGTTTTACCGGTAGATTCAATTTATACTCCGGTCTTAAAGGTGAATTATTCTGTTGAAAACACCCGCGTGGGTCAAATCACAGATTTTGATAAGCTTTCTTTAGAAGTCTGGACCAACGGAGTTATAACAGCTGAAGAAGCAGTGTCGATTGCGGCCAAGATACTTATCGAGCATTTAAATCTTTTTTTGGGACTTTCGGAGGTAGCTGAAAAAACCAGTTTAATGGTAGAAAAATCAAACACAGAAACTTCTAAAAATCTCGACATAACCATAGATGAACTTGAACTTTCCGTCAGATCTTACAACTGCCTTAAAAGAGCAGGAATCAATACTGTTCAAGATCTCACAAGCAGAAGCGAAGACGAAATGATGAAAGTTCGTAATTTGGGACGCAAATCTTTGGATGAAGTTATCGAAAAACTTCACTCAATGGGTCTTGGTTTAAATAACTCGGCTGAATAAAATTTTAACAAGAAGGAGGAGGTATAAGCATGTCAGGCAAAAGAAAACTCGGCAGAGCGACTGCTCACAGGCTCGCAATGCTTAGAGCACTTGTTACTTTTCTTTTAGAAAACGGTAAAATTGAAACCACAGTTACAAGAGCTAAGGAAGTCCGACCGTTAGCAGAGAAAATGATAACTATCGCAAAGATTGATAGTCTTCATAACAGACGCATGATAATGTCTTTCGTTACTAAAAAAGATGTTGCAAGAAATCTTTTTGAAAAAATCGCTCCGAAGTATGCCGACAAAAATGGTGGTTATACAAGAATCACAAAGCTCGGCCCAAGGCGCGGAGATTCTGCGGAAATGGCGATAATAGAATTAATATAGAACTATAATTTTATTTAAAAAAGCACGTTATTTGTATAAATAACGTGCTTTTAATTATATATTAACAAAAAAA
>CAZSYK010000057.1:0-6816 GCA_964610685.1 uncultured Eubacteriales bacterium | reverse complement strand
TTCCAAGAGGTTATTTATAGGAGCGAGAATTTTGGCGAAATTTACCGTACACATATCTATAATATACTCACCTTTACTTACTTTATCTTTAATAGATATAACTTTATTCTTATTTATTTTGTTATCTTTAATATAATTAATGGGTTTAATATTATTTTCTTCCACTACTAAATAATTAGAATTAATATATTTATCAAGTTTGGATTTATCGTTGGTAGAATAAATATATTCTCCTGTAATAGTGTCGATTAAGTTATAGCAAGTAAATTCTGTTTTGTCTCTTGTATATTTAATCAAAGTATCTTTTGAGATATTAAGATAAAAACTAAGTCCGGCATAAGATGGAGCTACATTCTTTTGAAGGCACCAATCTTCAAATCCTTTTAGAGCAATTGCAAATTGTAATGGTGTTTCATACACTTTGCTTCCGCGCCCTGTTGCGATTTTCATGATTTTTTCCGCTGTTCCGATGCTGTTCGGAGTACTTTCTGATCTCGGCTGTAGTTTCTTAGTTCCGTCAACATAGTAAGTAGTTTCAGATGACCCTTTTCGTATAATATTAATATCTTCGTTAAACGCTTCTTTTATTTCATCTTTATCCATTTAATTTAATTCCTCCTATAAAATAAACAAAGAGATAAAGATTAATTTTATCTCTTTGCTTATTAAAAATTATTTGTAAAAACAATTGTTTCAAAACTATTTTTCTCTTTTTTGAATGTAGATTGTTCCATCAGCTTGCACTTCTGAATATAAAATATCTTTGCTTATAGCGTTCTCTTTTCTTAATTTTTCATCCAGCCATTTTTTTGTATATCCTGCATCTTGTAAATTCTTGTACAGCACAGTTCCATCAACTATAATTTCAATTGGCATGGCACTTTCATTTTTAGTTTCGATCATCATATCTTCTTTAGTTATAACTTCTTTTTCGGTTTTTTTAAGCACACTCAAATCACCATTAGCTTCTAAAATCGCATAATCAACATCTAATATTGAAAAAACTTTATTGGTTCTGAGTAGCATCGTCAGATCATCGACATTTAGCCTTAGATGTTTTAAAGTTTTTTCCACTATCTTGCCTTTTCTGATCACAATAGAAGGTGAGCCATTCAAAATTCCCCTTGCTTTCACACTCTTTATGCTTATAAATTCAATAATAATTACAAGCATGCTCCAACTGACTATGCCGACTATGCCTTCAATTATCGGCATTTCTTTGCGTACTATAATTTCGCTTGCCATGTTTCCTATCACAATCCCTGTAATATAAGTAAAAATATTAAGCTGACCCAATTGTTTTTTGCCTACTATTCTGGTAATTAAAAGCATTACAGAAAAGCTGAGCAAACTTCTAAGCATACCTTCCACAACTATATTCAAATCAATCATCCTTGCATTTTAGCACTTTATTCCAAAATATTATTGGGGATTTTTTCACATTTATTCAAAATAAAATTCAAATCACTCCAAAGTAAAAGAGATAAGAAATTAATCTTATCTCTTTGATATTTTTAATAATATATTTACTGATTTTCTTCTACGCTTTCAAGAGCTAAAGCCAATTGATCGGGGCAAGATGTCGAGCGATTCCCACATTTTGTGCCTTTAAGTTTTTTAATTACGTCTTTTTTATCCATGCCTTTTACAAGTTCAGATAAACCCCTTGCGTTACCGGAGCATCCGCCTATGAACTCGACTTCTTTTACTGTATCTCCATCGAGTTCAATATTTATCTGTTTTGAACAAGTCCCTGTTGTAGAATAAGTATATTTAATAATAATTCCCCCGATTTATTAAATCTTACAGCATAACAGTTGAAGAATATTCTACTCTGATGCCGTTATCTTTAGTCCTCATGAGCTTTGCCTTATTTCCGTCACCGTCTTCAATCGTTAATTTTTCTATTTTATGCTGATCAAAGAAATTAACTACTGTGCTTTCTACGAATCCTGACCATTTTTGTCTTTTTGCTTCCGGTTTTGGCTCATCTTTAAGCATTTCTTCTAAATCTTTTACTGAATCTGTCATTTATGTACTTCCCTTCAATATTTTAGTGCTTATATATTATATTTTATAATCCAGCCATACTGCAATAATATTTTATGAGTTTTTTGTTTTTACTTTTTCCAGTGGAACAATAAGCACGGAATTGCCGGATTTTAAATCCAGCAGCTCTGCTTGATAAAAATAATTTTTCTCTTTGTTCATGCGAAAAATACAGGCGTTTAGCTTGTACTCAACTATTTTTCCGTCAAGTTCATAAAAAACAATGTCGTGCATTTTTGCTTTGACTTCTTTTATGTCCATATCATCTCAAACTTCCTTTCTGATTTTTAAATCAAGCGTAATTACAAGTGATTTGACAAGACTTTTTATATCGCTTAGCAACTTGATTACCTGGTGTATATAAATCTCTGTATCACAGTCTAAGCACGCTTTCTTTATCATTTTTTCTTCATAAACCAAAAGCGCGTTTTCAAGAGTTGAATAATAACCCAAAACTTTATCCTGTGATTTCGGGGACTTACGCCTCTTTTTTAGTATCCAGTTCAAGGAATCGATCTCTATGTAATAATCGCTGTCTAAAATTATACGGTTACTTCTTTTCGGCATTTTTTCTCTCCTTTTCGTGCTGAGCAAGAATCTTTTTTGTAAGCGAAATTTTAACTTCGGCATCAAGCTTATTTTCAAATAGCGTGTTCAATGTTACGCATACACCTGTGAAAAAGTCAGTGGTGTAAGTATTGTCTTCATCCAAAACTATCAGTAAGTGCTTGCCAAGCAAAAGATATTTATTTTTCATATACCAAACTCCATAATAAAACCCAAATAAAAAGCAAAGTAATCCCGATAAAATATTTAAAAACATCATCATTTCCTCCATTTTTAATTAAATCTGTTTCGCCAGTTTGAAGTTTCTTCTTTTTCCGCATAACTTTTTTCAAGTTCAGTAAATTTCATATGTTTGCCGCTAAAATTAAAAAGCGTTACTCCCGTGTTTCCCCGGCGATTTAGAGCCACGTCAATTCCAATAGTTTTTGATTCCAAAAATCCTTTTTCGCTAAAATGCTTCTCTACGCACCACATAAGCAAAACTTTGTTTGCGTCCTGTTCGATTGAGCCGCTGTCTCGAAGCTCAGACGGCGACGGGCGTTTGTTTTCATCACTCACGCGATTAAGCTGAGATAAACACAAAATCGGAACACCCAGTTCCGTAGCCAAACATTTAAGCTCACGGCTTATCTGTCCTATCTCGTTGTTTCTGTTTTCTGCCTTTTTTGTTGGTTTCATAAGCTGAAGGTAATCGACTATGATAAGTCCAAGATTGTTAATCAGCCTGCAATCAAATCTAATATCTTGCACCGAAACACTGGGCGAATCGTTGATTAAAATCGGATACTCACAAATTTTATCAACTGACTTTGCAATATTATTAATTTCTCTTGCATTTGTGTCGACGGGTCTACTTTTGTCTTGAAATTTCTTGTCAATTAGCGTGTTCATTGAAACAGATGAATTCTCAGCAATAAGTCGTTCGCACAGTTCGCTCCCAAGCATTTCCTGACTGTAAAACACAACCTTTTTGCCATTTTTAGCAGCGTTTTGAGCAACTTTGATTGCAAATGAGGTTTTTCCGACTTTAGGGCGGGAGGCCAAGATAATTAAATTTCCTGCACCCATTCCTTTGAGGATGCCGTCAAGCTTAGAAAATCCTGTATCGCATCTGTTCTCCTGTGATTTTGTATCCTCGCCGTAAGTTTTGAACAAGTCAGAAACTATATTTTCAATCGATACCAATTTCTTTTTGCGATTTGCTGAAATCATTTCCGAAGTCTTGCTGATTAGGTTTTCTGCGGTTTCCGCAGCGTTTTCGCTCGTAATACCGCTTGTAAAAGTTTCTGAAATTAAATTTGTTAAGTTCCGCGCAACTCGTGATTTTGAAATAATATCCGCATAGTTTTGAATATGGCTGACAAACGGAATTGTGTTTGCGCAATCAAACAAAAGCTGTTTCATTTCTGCTTCGTAGCCCGGATTATCAGCATTTACCTGATGTAAAATCGTTATGTAGTCAATTGATTTTCCGGCGTTTGAAAGCTTCAAAATGGCTTCATAAGCAAGCTTAAGTTCATCAAAATAAAAATCTTTAGCTGTGACTTTATCAATCACTTTAGCTAAAGATTTTTCGTCTATTAAAATTGCTCCAATTAGCGACATTTCGGCTTGTTTTGTGGTTTCTAAGTTTAAATCCATATACAATATCCTCACTTTATGAAATTAATATTTTTAATCAAACTTTCGGCGTCAACAATTCTGCCTTTCCAGTAATCGGCGGTTGTGGCCTGCTCGATTGCATAAAAAATTCTGTCCTCCCGCTCTTTTGTGCGTTCTAAAGACAGATACTCGTCAATCATAATAGCCCAGGATTTTATCAGCTTTTCATTTTTTGCGGATTTCTCATACTGCCGGCGGCGCAATCTTTCAAAAAGTTCTATTGCCAACAACCGAGATATACTTTTTTCTGAGGTATCCGCAATTTCGCAGGGATCTACTTCGTTATCCCAAGCTTCAGCATTTAGCCAAGAATATGGGTGCGGAATATACTTACCGTTAGCTTTTTGCCAATCAAGGGTAAGTGATTGCTGATTTACAGCTTCCAGTATTTTAAACATAAGCTCACAGCTAGGCTGATATTTTAAGAACCAGCTAAGGACTTTAGCTCGCTTCTTCTTTTTCGGATAAAGGGAGTAGAACCGTTCAAAATTCAGCATTGCTACTTGTTTAGCGTTATCATCATCAGCAGCGGAATTTTGGATATATATATTATTATAAGAACTGTTTTTATTAAGATTGTTATTAATAGAATCCATATTTCCGCATTCGGAATTTTCCGTAACGGTAATTTCCGCACACGGTTCTTTCGTGCATAAGATGGTGTAAATATTGCAAGCAAACTTTCCTTTCTTTTTTGTCTGCTCGATTGTTATGTAGCCGTTTTCAGATAATTGTTTAAGATATTTCCCCAGCGTTTCATTGGAAATTTGCAAATCATAAGCCATTTTTGAGCGGGTGGGGAAACAACTTTGAGATCCTCCGGCAAAGCTGTTCATGTAGGCGTAAATTGCTTTTGCGGTAACGTGTAGGTTTCTGTCCTGCATAACAACTTTGGCTATGGTTCCGTAGCCTTCAACGTAAATTCCTTTAAGTTTTACTATGTCCATATATTTTTCTCCTTTACTTTAAAAAATTAAAAATGTGGGCAATCACATCGACCGTCCACGCGTTCCCCAAACATTTGTATCTTTGAGTATTTGAAATTCCTACATCGGTATATCCATCCGGTAAAGTCTGCAATCTTTCGCATTCCAACGGAGATAATTTGCGTATGTAGTAATTTCCATCCGGTAAATCAATTTTGTATAAGCCTGTTTTCGCACCGCCTCCGCCGCCTCCGGAATTTATACACACTGATTTTCCATAAATGCTGTAAACTCTATTGGATTGTTCACCTTTACCCAAATTTCCGATTTTTAAAGGTTTGCAAATCATCGAATCTTTCGTATGAGAAGTTAAAGAATTTGATTTTTCATCTTTGCGAACTTCCAAATGATTGTAAATTCGATTTTCTTTCCTTTCACGAGGCCATGATCTTACAGCGCAGCCTTTTGCGGGTATTGCGACGGCTGTTTTGCTTAGCTTCGATAAATCGTCGTTAAGCGAAGTTTTTGCATAGGTCGCGGTTATACATTTTGCTTTTTTCTCACCATTGGCAGGCATTGCAATCATAGTATTTTGGTGTTTTAGAAAATATTCTCTTGTGGTCGTGCGGCCAACGCTTGAAGTAACTGTTCGTGATTTCAGTCTATCCGCAACTCCGTTTTCAAGAATATCAGCAAGTTTAATTTCTTTATCCTTTGGTTGCGTAATGTTTGGAATGTTAGTCCAATACAGCCTTCGTCGGTTTTGCGATGAAATCAGTGCAGAGTTAATTAAAATAGGCTCTATGCCAATAGCTTCAGTAATTATAGATTTATCTGCTTTACTCATGCTTGCCACATTTTCGAGCAAAAAATATTTAGGGTTAACTTCTTTCAAAGCCCTGACAAATTCCCAAAACAAACTGCTTTGTTTGCCTTTTAAGCCCTGCCTGTTTTGTTTGGCACAGCTAAGATCGGTACACGGCGAACCTCCGATAAGCAGATCAATATTTTTATGAAAAGAAAAATCAGCATCTCGAACATCTCCGAAATGCTGAATCCGTGGAAATCTTGTTTTTGAAACTTGCAGCGCGTACTTGTCTATTTCGTACGCGTAATAATTTTCAATCGGAATTTCTGCTCTTTGAAGTGCCAGATAACCGCATGAAATCCCGTCAAATAAGCTTAAAACGTTCAATTTTCTCATCCTCCAACTTTAAAATGGCACATCCTCGGTGCCGATGAAATCCGTACTGTCAGGATTATTACTTGTTTCAAGCTTTAAATTTATAACGTCCTTGATAATAAATCCTTTATAAATCTTGCCGTTATACGACTTCGAATAAAATTTTCCGATTACCCAGATGTGATCTTTTTCACGATACCTTTCGAGTATTGCTTTCGATAAATCCCCAAACGTTGAGCAATCGGCGTAAGTCGGATTATTCCACTGATTCGTTTCGGGATTTTTACCGTTGCTAATCTGCAAAGAAAAATGGACTGCTTTGCCTTGCGTTTGTGGGTCTTTGTACAGCCTTCCTTTCAAGAGGCAAGTGTTTCCTGTTAAATTGCCCTCATAAATTATTTTTTCATCATCATAAATTTTTACTGTTTT
>CAZSYK010000056.1:0-6946 GCA_964610685.1 uncultured Eubacteriales bacterium | reverse complement strand
GACGAAAATTCTATTTTAAAAGTAATTCTTCGATTGAAAGCTTCATCAATATTTTGGTCTTTATTTGTAGTTAAAATTACAATCCCATCGTAATCTTCCATTTGTTGAAGCAAAAACGAAACTTCTATATTTGCGTTTCTGTCGTGAGAATCCTTTATATCTGTTCTTTTGGAGAACAATGAATCTGCCTCGTCAAACAGTAAAATCACACTACTTTTCCTGGCTTCATCAAAAATTTCTTTTAAATTTTTCTCGGTTTCTCCAATATATTTTGAAACTATTCTGGCTATATCTACTTTATATAGATCAAGACCTAATTCACTGGCTATAATTTGCGCTGCCATTGTTTTACCTGTTCCGGGCCTCCCGTGAAACATCATGCTGAGGCCTTTTCCATATAAGAGATTACTCCCCATTCCCCAAACATTATATACCTTATATTGATATTTAATGCGTTCACAAGCTCTTTGGAGTTGAAGTTTGGTGTCATCGTCTATAACCATGTCGCTCCATGTATATTTTTTTGAAATTAGTTTTGCTTTTTCGCCCAAAGTACTTATAACTTGGCTGTACGCGCATTTATAAAATTGCTGTTTATCTAATTTCTCACCGTTAATTTCCAAATACACTTTTTTCACATTTCGTATAGTGCCTTTAATTTGTTCAGGCGTAAAATTAAATTTACCGGCTATTTCCTCTGGCTTTTCATCAGTGATTTTTTCGATTTCAGATATATATTCCTGCCACATTTTAAAATTTTCATCACTATCTAAATCCGGAATTTGCTTGCTAAACCAAAAAAAATTCTTTTCAAATTTTGAATCATCTATTTTTTTATTTGATAAAACGAATACTACTTTAAATTGATTTTCTAATGCCTTTATTACGGAAAAAGCGTCTTTTTCACTTTTAGAATTCTCGTTAAAAAATATATTAAAATTATCTAAGCATACAAATACTTCAGAATTTTTATTTTCATATACTATTTCTAAAAATCTGTTAAACCATTCTTCTTTATAATCATCAATAAGGGATTCCAAATCAATAATCAGCAAATTTTTCCCAAGCAATCTAGCAGCTCTTTTAATTAATGTTTTTTTACCGATTCCTTGTTGCCCACACATATAATAATAAATTGTTTGTTGCGTATTGGCTAAAGCTCTGTAAATAGTGTTTTTTATTCCCTTAGCTTTATCTTCGCGTATTAATAGTGGTGTATCATCTGAATTTTTAATATCGTAAATTTTTACACCCGAATTGCCTGTGTATTGATCTAAATTTCGCGATATGGCTTGAAACAAATCATCACTAATTTCCAAAGTGTTTTCTTTAAATCCCAGCAGTTTTAGTTTGTTTTCGAGTTGTTTGACTTTTTCTTTAAAATTTTCAATTTTAGAAATATCGTTTTCAAGATTATAAAGTTTTATAATATGCTCATGCTGTAAGTTCTCAGATGGTTTAATTATTTTGGAAAGCAAATTTTTAAAATTTTCATTTCCCTTATATAACATTGCTATAATTACACAGAACCATTCTAAATCATTAAGATTATATCTATAACATATTTCCTCACCTGTAATAAAGATACTGCTGGAATTTATGTTATTTTTTATGGATTTTATCTCTTGGTTAATCAAATCTTTAGCTTTTTGCTTTGCCTCGTCTTGGCTTACACTACTTATAATTTTTAAATAATTATTTAAGATTGAGTGGGCTAGTACATAATAATCCGTAAGAAACTCTAAGTGATTTCGATACTCTTTTTCTTTAATTTTACTCACTTTGCTTCATCCTTTAAAGTTTTTATCAAAAATTTTGTAGTTTTATGTCGTAATATTCAAATTTTACCAAATATTTTCCGAAAATCAAATAATTTAAATTGGTATAATTTTTATTTCTTTGTCACACTTTTTAGCATAATTGATAGTATAGTATGTTCCTCCATGCTTTCTGCCGTCCCATACAGCAATGAGCAAATCCGAATTATCTACCATATACCTGTCCCTTTTAAAAAAGCAATCAGGCGAGTACTCATCTTGCAAAATATTAATATCACTGCATTTAGTCAAAAGCTTCTGGAAATCTTCACCTTTGCTTTGGAGTCGCTTTTGGTACGGTATAGCTGCTTCAAGGGTTAGATTTTTATTGCGGATTTTATTTTTTGCAATTATATTTGCTGCAATTAAATCAGTTCCTTCTGCAAATCCGCTTATAAACTTGGTGTATCCTTTTCCAATAGCTATATCTATAAATCCTACAAGACCTATAACCGCAATTTGCTTTTGTTCTATGCTTAATTTTCTGTGCCCGCTGAAACAGCATATTTTTTGCATGTATCTTTAGCTCCTATATAATTTATAATGATTTATGAGTTGCACAACTGTAAAACAAATAGTCTGAATAACTTTAAAAAATTTTAGTCTGTTGCTTAATTGCAGCAGGCTTTTTCCATTCCCCATTCCGATTTGCTATACATCGCAAAGATTATAGCGTAAAAACCAGATATTTGCCATATATACCAAACATTTATCTGCAACAAATGGCAAATTTATAGTAAATTTTTAAAATAGGGGAAATAGCATGAGCATAAGAGAAGCAGTTGCAAATAGAATTGAATATCTATGTGCACAAAAGAAAATTACGATAAATGGTTTAAGTTACATATCCGGTGTGCCTAATTCCACAATAAAGGGCATTTTTTACGAAAGAAGCAGAAACCCCGGAATCTCTACTATAAAAAAGATATGTGATGCGTTTAATATAACTTTATCTGAATTTTTTAATACAAAAGAATTTAATTCCTTAGAGCAAGAAATAAAATGATTTTTACATTTTCAAATCCTGCTTGGTAGTTAATAAGAGGACTTAAAAAGTCATGTATCTCCTTAGGGAATATGTGACTTTTTGTTGTAGAAATATAACTTTCAAAGAGTTTTCGCTTTGAGTTCACTGATGCAATTCAGGCATAATAAATTGTCTTTAAATATCATTAAGTCACTATCTTTACCGCATAATTTACACACACTTTGCGGCTTTTTAATTAAGACTCCTTCAGATACAAGAAATATTTCTAAATTCTTACCTTTGCAAAATCTCAGCTCTTTTCGATACTCGCTTGGTACAACGATTCTTCCAAGCTTATCGAGTTTTCTTCTTATTCCGGATATTTTCATACACTTTCTCATTTCTGAATTTATATCAGTCGACTATGTTTTCATAGTAAACTCTTGACATTATAAACCATTTACATAGTTAAATCAATACCTATAATACATAGTTTGATAATATAAATTTACTACGAATGAGGTGTATAATGATGAAACAAGTAAAAGATATTATTAAAGATATTCGGGAAGATCGAGACTTGAAACAAAAAGAAGTAGCTCAAATTTTAGGAGTTAATCAACAATATTATTCAAAATATGAAACCGGAGAATATGAAATTCCTACACGGCATATAATTAATCTTTGCAAATACTACAATTTAAGTGCGGATTATTTATTGGGGTTAATTGATTATGAATCCCCGATAGGAAATATTTTAAATAAAGATAAGGTCAACAACGAGGACATTCTTACAAAAATCACTTTGTTAGATGAAAATGAAAAAATTAAAGTTGATGAATACATAAATTTAATTAGCGTAAAAAAATAAAATTGCGTGAAATTTGAATATATGATAAAATTTAATTAATAAGAGTTTCTACGGGAACCATATATTTCTTCGGAAATATGTGGTTTCTTTTTGTTTTATGGGAGGCTTTAAAATGTCGTTTTTTCAAATTAACGGAACAACCGTGAAAACACCACAAGGATGCACATGGAGTTTGCAGGATTTATCAAGTGACGATTCCGGCAGAACCTTGGACGGACTTATGCACAAAGACATTGTTGCACAAAAGCGTAAACTTGTTTGTAAATGGGCAGCCATGACATGGGCACAGTGCAGCGTAATTGCGGACTTTATGAAAAATAAAGGTGTTAAAGTAATTTTAACTTATCCTGATATTATGGCCGGAACTTACATATCAAAGGATTTTTACACAGGAGATATGACAGTGCCATATTTTGATTGGACGCGCGAACTCGTGGAAAGCGCATCGTGTGACTTTATAGAAATCTAAGCAATGAACAAAAATTCAAGGTGGTGAAATTATGATAAATACTTCGCAGGCGTACAGAGATTTAATTTATACATCAGGAAGAAAATTTCACGCAAAAGCAAAGATAGAACTTGCTGATGAAACTGTTCTTAACCTTACGGATGAAGATATTATGCAGGGTGGAATCACGATTGAAGACTGTGTTTCGCAGTCAAACTCTTTTGAAATCGGAAGTGCGATAATAAATGAGCTTAATCTTACTCTTTTTAATCTGGATGGGCGATTTAATGAATACAGTTTTGAAAAAGCTGTCATCAATCTTCAAATAGGTTTGGAACTGCCTGATAGTACAGTCGAGTGGATTCCGAAAAGCTATTTCACGGTTGATGAGGCGGTTTTCGGAAGCTCTACCATAGCTATTACCGCGCTTGATAATATGAGCAAATTTGATAAGCCGTATTCTGAAAGTACGCTTCAGTATCCTGCAACGCTTTTTAACATACTTCAAGATGCTTGCAACTGCTGCGGAGTACTTTTAAATGCTCAAACATTTTTAAACAGCAACTATATTGTGAATTCCAGACCGTCAGATGAAAAAACCACATTTCGAGAAGTTGTTGCTTGGATTGCACAGCTATCGGGAAATTTTGCAAGGATCAATTATAACGGCACACTTGATTTGTTTTGGTACGATTACTCAAAATTTGAAACTCTCGGAAGTTATGCGATTATCGAAAGAATAAAATCCTGTGAAATAGCACTTGATAACATAACGGTCACAGGCGTTCAGATAATACCTGTAGCTGATGATGAAACACCATATTTAAGCGGAGAAAACGGCTATGTGATTTCAATTGAAGATAATCCATTGGCGCAAAGCGGAATTGATGATCTTGCATATTCTTTAGGGCAAAAGTTAAATGGCTTTAATTTCAGGCCGTTTAAAGCTGAAAGTCTTTCAAATCCGGCTATCGAAAGCGGAGACGTTGCAATAGTTAAAGATACAAAAGGCAACACTTATCAGAGCTTTATAAGCTCTATTTCATATACTTTCGGAAATTTTGAAACATACTGCGCGGACGCTGAAACGCCAAACAAAAAAGAAAGCACAAGGTATTCAGCATCAGCTAAAGCTGTTCAGGCTGCTAAAGTTGAAACTCAGAAGCAAATTTCAGTCTATGATTTATCCGTTCAGCAACTCAGTAACCTCATGAGTAACGCTATGGGCATTTACGAAACAGCAGAAAAGCAGGATGATGGTTCATTTATTTACTATGCGCATGACAAACCAACTCTTGCGGAAAGCCAAATTGTTTGGCGCAAAACAAGGGAAGCTTTTGCTGTGTCTTACGATGGAGGTCAAACTTGGCACGGAATGACAGCGGAAGGAAACATTGTAGCGCAAATTCTAACTGTAATCGGAATTAACGCTGATTGGATAACAACGGGGACTTTGAGAGTTGGAGGGACCTTAAATCAGTCAGGAACTATTGAACTCTATGATACGTCAAATACGTTAATTTGCTTGATAGATAAAGATGGAATAACAATTCGCTGCAAAGATGGCAGAACCATAAAACTTAACGCTGAGGCGGGCTTTGTCGGATACGATACAGATAGTTCAAAAATGTATTGGGCGAGCGAAGATGAGTTTCACCAGCGGAAAAGTGTTGTGGAAGATGAGATAACTATTGCACAGCGGCTTAGATTTATTCCCATTACTACAGACACAAGCACAGGAATGGGAATAGTAGCAATGGTCTAAAATTATGGAAGGAGGGTTTAATTTTGGCAACATCATCAACATTTGGTACGTCAAACACTTATGTTAAGTACAACATAACCGTAAATGTGAACAGCCAAAGCGTTTCAAATAATACATCCAATATCACTGTAACAGTGCGGTTTTGGCGAAGCAACAGTGGCTACGAAACTTATGGTACCGGGAATGTTTATTGCGGAATTAATGGAACAAGCTATTCTCAATCAGTTTCTCCAAGCCAAAAAATCACGAATAGCGGAATTGATCTGTTTTCAAGAACTGTGACCATTAATCACAATACCGATGGAACAAAAACAATATGGGTAAGTGCATACATTAGCTTAGATACGCCGCTTTCAAGCAGCGATCAGGGATTTAATGTAACTTTACCGACAATCCCGCGCGCAAGTTCGGTTTCAGGAAGCTCAGGCAATATTGGAGGCACGACTACAATCAGTATTAACCGCGCAAGTAGTAGTTTTACACACAGTTTATACTGGCAACAAGGTTCAAGCGGATGGAATACGATTGCCACGAATGTAGGCACCGGCTATACTTGGACGATTCCAACATCCTTTTATGCACGGATTCCGAATTCAAACAGCGGAACGGGAACAATTTGGTGTGAAACTTACTCCGGCGGCACATACATCGGTAATTCAAGCACGAGCTTTACATTTAATGTTGTTAATTCAAATCCTATTTTTAATTCTTCACAGCTAACATATAAAGATACAAATACCGATGTTGTTACAATTACAAATAATGATCAGCTTATTGTTAGAAATCAATCTAATTTGCAGATAACTTTTGGAGCTGCAACAGTGCAAAACTCAGCTACCATATCAAAATATCAAACAATTTTTAATGGCGTAACGACCAATAGAACAAGCGCCGGGACGTATTCTTACGGTACCATAAATTCAGCTCAAAACCTAACTTTACAGGTAAAAGCAATTGACTCCAGAGGCAATAGTACTACAATTTCAAAAACAGTTACAATTTTAGACTGGGTGCCGCCGATAATCATCGCAAATGCAGCAAGAGTTAATAATTATGAAAATCAAACTAACTTGCTCGC
>CAZSYK010000055.1:0-6981 GCA_964610685.1 uncultured Eubacteriales bacterium | reverse complement strand
AAAAAGCGTTGCAGGATACTGAAGCGTACTTTCAGAATACGGCTTATCAAATTTACTCATATTATCAAGCGCAGTAATAGCAACAGTAGAGCTCCCGAAGACTGCTTCATCAACCGTAAAATATCCTTTCGGAATCCACTCGATTGTAGTATCGGGAAGCTCCAAACCTATTTGAAGATTGATGACAGCTTTTTCAAAATTGTATTCATTAAATCGCCCATCCAGATTAAAAAGAGTAATATTAAGCTCATTTATTATTGCACTTCCGATTTCAAAAGAGTTTGACTGCGAAACGCAGTCTTCGATTGTAATTCCGCCCTCCATAATATCTTCGTCCGTCAGGTTAAGAACAGTTTCATCAGCAAGCTCTATCCTTGCTTTTGCGTGAAACTTTCTTCCTGATGTATAAATCAAATCTCTGTATGCCTGCGAAGTATTCACCATATTTCCCACCTCCTCTTAATTATCCATTGTCAATTTTCAATTGTTCATTGTTTAGATTTCTATAAAGTCACACGATGCGCTTTCCACTAGTTCGCGCGTCCAGTCAAAGTATGGTACAGTCATATCACCTGTGTAAAAATCTTTTGATATGTAAGTCCCTGCCATAATATCCGGGTAAGTCAAAATTACTTTTACTCCTTTGTTTTTCATAAAGTCTGCAATTACGCTGCACTGTGCCCATGTCATTGCAGCCCACTTGCACACAAGTTTTCGCTTTTGAGCAACAATATCCTTGTGCATAAGGCCATCAAGTGTTCTGCCGGAATCGTCACTTGATAAATCCTGCAAACTCCAGGTGCATCCTTGCGGTGTTTTCACGGTTGTTCCGTTAATTTGAAAAAATGACATTTTATACCTCCAAAAAACAAAAAAGAACCACATATTTCCGAAGAAATACATGGTTCCCGTAGAAACTCTTACTAATTGCATTTTATCATATATTCAAATTTCACGCAATTTTATTTTTTGTTTTTATTTAATAATATAATTTAAGTAAATAATTGACCAAAAATTTACAGGAATAAGAGAAATATGTTATAATTAAATTGATTTTGGATTTAAATAAACTTAGTGAGGAGGCTTTGAAAATGGGCACTTCCATTAAAATTAAAAGTGAATTATCAAACAAATCATATTTAAAGATTTTTGGTTTTCTCGCAATTTTTTTACTACTTTTTACACTAAATTTTTTTCTCCCTCTTAATAGTTATCTGGATTTTGGTTCTAAAAACATAACTAATCGCATGTGGAGTTGGGGCGAAATTTTGGTTGCGATTACAGCGATTTATTATATTTTTAAGATTCGTAAATTCAATATTTCAGATTTTTGTGTTGCTGTTCTGCTTGGATCGGTAGTAAAATTCACTGGTTGGTATAATTATGTTTCAGCATTTTCAACTATAATTACATATTATTCCGCATGTCAGATCTTTAGGCTTTATAATCTTCAAGGTAAGTTTTTCAAACTAAATTTCAAAAAAACACTTGTTTCACTTGGGATTGGTTCACTAGCAGCAATTCCCTTTGCGGTAATAAACAACATGGTAATTTCTGCTACGCGCGCATTCGGTGCAACTGAAACGCCAACAAATATTTTGAGGATTTTCAAAGCCGCTTTAAATGCACTACCACCTGGAATATCTGAAGAAATTATATGGCATTTTTTTCTGTCAGCATTTATTCTAGCTGTATTTAACGGTAAAACTCCAAAAAACAAATCCACAACTTTTTTAATTTATTTTTTGCTTGTTGTCCCGCATTGCATGATACATTTGCCTGATATGTTTATTCAAAATAAATTAATGGCGTTATATGGCCTTGCTTTCACGGCCATACTTTTTGGAACACCGATGGTATGGATTGTCAGAAACAAAAATTTGCAAACTGCTTCAGCTTTTCACTGGTGTGTTGATTTTATTAGGTTTTGTTTTGGCTCTTGATTGGATCTGTATTAAAATAGCGGACGAAATGATAAGCAATAGTTAAAGAAAGTTATCCACCTGAGAAATTCTGTAAGCTCTAAATGTAGTCTTGCTGTGTTTTCATGGTTATTCCGTTTGTTTTAAAAAAACGATATCTTTAAAGTCTCCACATAAAAAACATAAAAGCCGAACTCTCTTAACTGAGAATTCAGTCTTCTTAAAGCTTATATTGTTTGTATTTTACCTTAATTTTAAAAATATTCAAGTCGTAGTGCCTGGAAGTTTAGTATTATTTGTTTCTTCCAGAAGCCACGATGTAGATACGCCTAAAACTTTTGAAAAAGCTATAAGTTCTAAATCGGTAACATATCTTTCACCTAATTCGATTCGTGATAATACATTTTTAGAAATATAAGTACCCTCTACCTGCAGGCGAGCAACTAAATCATCTTGCGTTAGATGTGGCCTTTGCATAGCTCTGGCGACTCTTATTCTATATCCGGATTTGTTTTTATACATTTTTATCCCCCTATACAAGTTTTATTCCCTGTATAGTTGATTTTATATTTAATTCTGGTATAATAATCTCTGTATATAAGATTAAATGCCACAAAACAAGATATGATTAGGGAGAATCTGCATTGAAAATATCCGGAATAAGAAGAAAACTTGATAAATTAGGACGAATCGTTTTACCAAGCGAATATAGAAAAGAATTAGGTTTTAAAAAGCAAGAAAGTTTAGAAATATTCCTTGGAGTTGAGGGCATTTTAATCAGAAAGCCGCAAAGTGTGTGTAAATTATGCGGTAAAGATAGTGATTTGATGATATTTAAAGATAATTTATTATGTATTAATTGTATCAGCGAACTCAAATCAAAAACTCTCTGAAAATGAGATGTTATATAAAGAGATCAGTAGTTTTATAAACTAATTAAATATGCGAAAATTTGTGGAAAAAACTTAAAAAATATTTATGTTTAGATTTTATGTTTTTCTATATTTACGCATCATTTGTTGCTTTATCTTTATTCTTCCCTTTCTATTATTTTTTGTACTCTGCCAAGTTGGCCATCGGCAAGCATAACCTTGATTCCGTGAGGATGATTCGCACTTTTTGTAAATATTTTCATAATGTTACCACGAGTCAACTTACCTGTACGCTGATCGACTTTCAAAACAATATCTACTAGGTGTCCGATTTTTATATCTGATCTGTTTTTTCCTGTTTGTTTATTCATAATATGCTCCTTAAAATTTTTTCAAAGTTTGAATTTTGGTCCGAACTTCTTTTTTTGTTTCCCTTAAGTCTGCCACCGGACATTCTTATTTTCTTGGCAATATGCCTTGACAACAATAACGCATTAATGTTTTTATCGTTATAAATCAAACCGTTTTGAGACACTATGATAGCTTCTCTTGCTAAACACATTGCCGCCAATCCATAATCTTGAGTAATTACAACATCACCTTTTTGTACCATATTTACAAGCGCAAAATCCACACTATCCACATCCTTTGAAACCGTTATAGTTTTTGCTCCTTCACGCCTAAAAACGTGAGATGTGTCGCATAAAATAATGCAGTCAACTTTATATTCTTTAGCTATCTTTATTGTAATATCCACCACAGGACAACCGTCCGCATCAATTAAAACTCGCATGATTGCCCTCCTTTGTAAACATATTATATCACCAAAATCTAAACTCTAACAGGATTGAACCGTCTGTCCTGGATTTTCACTTCTTTCAGAACCTCTTTAGCAATCACTTTATTATTTAAAGTAGCGATAAATGTAGCGGTTTTTTCAGGTGCATCCTTAAGCGCTTTTAAAAACGCGCGGTATAAACTTTCTTCGCTTATAGCTGAGCCACTGTCAGCATTGTTTTTATTTATCCCCTTCGCAAGCTTTCTGAAAACTGTGTCGTTTAGCGAAATAACCGCTTCTTCATCTTTTCCTTCACCGATATTTGCTACTATGCTGTCAGTTACTAAAGCACCTTTAGCAAGCCTTGGAATGCTAAGTTCACTTAGCTTACTTATCTTTACTCCGGGAATCATATTAATAAGCGAAATAGCTGTGTTTATAGCTCTGATAAATCCGTTTATAGTGTTTTCAGCAAAGTTAATTATGCTGTTGATTACTGTTTTAAAAGCTCCTCCGATAGCATTTCCTATTGTGGAACCAATACTTGTAAATGTTGACTTTATATTCTTCTAAATTCCTGAAAAGAAATTTTTTACGCCTGAAAAATCATTAGTTCCTTGCGGCGTTTTTACTGCTATATCGTTAATTTGAAAAAAATGACATCTTGCACCTCAAAAAAAGAAATCCAAACCAAAATTTATCGGTCTTTAAGCTATACATTAATTATATCACGGTATATTGTTTTTTCAATTTGCTTCATTTTGATAAATGTTTGTAATTTCGAAATTTAAACAAGATAGATATAAAACCATTGATATTTTTTAAATTATAATATATAATGCATAACCAAGAGAAATCACATGGAATAATTCCCAGGATTGGAGTGAATATTGTGGCAAAAGCTGAAGCTAACTTCGATAGATTTATTGATGAATTATTAAAAAACTCGGAAATATATGCTGATGGTCAAGGAAGCAATGTAGTTGATATTAATAATGCTTTGAAATCTGCATCTAAAAAGCAAAATGGTAATGTTGGTTTTCCTGAATACGTTGCAGTTATAAAGGATTATGTTCTTGTTATCGAAAACAAGTCAGATAAAGATTTTAATTGTCTTAAAGATGAAGAAAATAATATTTCTTTATCAGTTAAGGCAACGGAAAAGTATGCAGTAAACGGCGCTTTATTTTATGCAAATAAAATTATTGAATCTACAAATTTCAAAAAAATATTTGCTTTTGGATGTTCCGGGGATAGTAAGCATCACATTATTCAACCGCTCTTTGTAGATAAAAACGGATATAAAATTCTTGATGAAGTAGAAACATTCGAGAATTTTAATGAAAAGAATATAGATAAGTATTTCAAGCAAGTTGTAAAAGGAGAAATTTTGCCTGAAGATGTAGAACTTGAGGATATTTTGAAGAAAGCTTCCGTATTACATGAACATTTGAGAAATTACGGAAGTTTAGGTGAAACAGAAAAACCGTTAGTGGTTTCGGGCATTTTACTTGCTTTGCGTGAAAAGAAATTCGGGTTTTCTTTAGACAGTTTAACAGGAGACACTATACAAGGGAAACGTGATGGCGATATACTTTTTTCTCAGCTTAAAGCTAATCTGCAACGTGCGAATGTAAGCCCGGAGATAAAGAAAGAGCGAATACTGCACCAATTTAATATTCTGAAGGACAGACCCGAACTTAATAAAAAGAGAAGTGATTTAGGCGGCATATCGCCGCTCAAATATTTTACACAGTACATAAATGAAAATATATTTAAAATTATGACTTCAAGTTTTTCTCACGAAGACTACCTTGGAAGATTTTACGGGGAATTTGTAAGGTATTCCGGTGGCGATGGCCAAAGCTTGGGTGTTGTATTAACTCCGGGCCATATTACAAAATTATTTTGTGATTTAGTGGATTTAAAAAGCAATGATGTAATATTTGACCCATGTTGCGGAACGGCAGGGTTTTTAATTGCCGGAATGCATACAATGCTATCAAAAGCTGAATCTTCCGAGGAACGAAAACATATAAAACAAAAACAAATTTATGGAATAGAAAAACGTGAAGATATGTTTACTATTGCAACGACAAATATGATTCTTCGCGGAGATGGTCAAAGTAACCTTTTGTGTGGAGACTTTTTGGGATATAAAGCGGACAAGCTGCAACTAAATCAACCTACTGTTGGTTTTATGAATCCTCCGTATTCACAGGCTAAGGGAAAAGATACTTCGAATTTATCGGAAATTAGTTTTATTGAGCATTTGCTAAACAGCCTTTTGCCGGGTGGAAGATGTGTTGTAATTGTGCCAAATTCTGCAATGATTGGTAAAACAAAAAGTGATAAAGCTATAAAAAGCAGCATTTACAAACATCACACCTTAGAGGGAGTGATAAGCTTAAATAAAAATACTTTTTACGGAGTAGGCACTGTTCCGTGTATAGCTGTTTTTACAGCTGGAGAACCGCACCCCGCAGATAAAGAGGTTAAGTTTATAAACTTTGAAGATGACGGGTTCGTTGTGAAAAAACATAAGGGTTTGATAGAAACTGAGCAAGCCAAAGATAAAAAGACATATTTACTAGACTGCTGGTTTGGCAGGCTTAATGACGCCCCAAGCAAGTTTATTGTTAAATCTACCGTTAAACCGGACGACGAATGGCTTCATTCGTTTTATTACTATAACGATGAAATACCCGATGAAGAAGATTTTGAAAAAAGCATAGCCGACTATTTGACATTTGAGTTTAATATGATTACGCACGGAAGAGGCTATCTCTTTGAAAAGGAGGCGTAATTATGGTATCATTAAAAAACAGGAAGTGGAAAGAATTTTTTATAGAAGATATATTTTTCATTAAATCAGGAAAGAGGTTAGTGCAAGCAAACTCAACCCCAGGGGAGATTCCCTTCATACGGGCTGTTGATTCAAATAACGGTGTCGCTACGTTTGTTTCAAATACAAATAATTCTATGGATAGTGACGTTTTGGGAGTAAATTATGATGGAAGTGTATGTGAAGCCTTTTATCATCCTTATAAAGCTATCTTCTCTGACTCAGTTAAAAAACTTAAGTTAAGATTAGATTTACAGAATGAATATATATATTTGTTTTTAAAAAACATAATAATAAATCAAAAAAATAAATATAACTATGCTTATAAATTTAATGAAAAGCGTATGGAAAGACAATATATAATGCTTCCAATAAACGACGAAGGAGAACCTGACTGGAATTTTATGGAGAACTATATCAAACAAATTGAAGATACACAAAAAGAAGAATATAAAGCATTTGCACTAAAGAAATTACAAGATTTAGAATACAAAGAAATACCTAAGCTAAAAGAAAAACAATGGCAAGCGTTTGAAATTCAAAAATCATTTTGTTTAAAGCGCG
>CAZSYK010000054.1:0-7692 GCA_964610685.1 uncultured Eubacteriales bacterium | reverse complement strand
ATATTTTCATGTTTTCTGAGTTCTTTTTCGATAAAGAACGTGGTTTGGTTGTGGAATATTGCATCTTTCCATCCATTACCACTTATTCTTGTTAAAACAATGGTTAAGTTTTCGCCTTCTTTAAGTTCTGATTCACGTGCGGAAACATATTCTTCTATAGGAGCTGTTATATCGCGGTAAGGGGTATAAATAACTGTAAGAGGAACGCCTATTTTCAAATCCTGCCACTGTATTTTGAGTCTTTCGGTTTCTGTACTTGAAACCGAAATATGCAAAGCTGTCACGTTGGACGATATTTTGTTGGCATAATCAAAAGTTTTAAGCGCGGCTCTGTTCATTTTATTAATCATTACGATACATGGAAAGGTGTTGTTGCTGGTGCCGGGTTTATATTGATAATTATATCCCAGTATACTTATACCCTTTAAAAATTTAAAATAATGTTTATGAGTTTCGGACATAAACCACATTAAAAGCGGGGTTACTATCAAAAGTGCCCATGCACCGTGAGTAAATTTTGTTGTGAACACAACTATTGAACCAACGAAAGTAACAAGAGCGCCAAAACCGTTTATAAGAGATTTATATTGCCAGCCCGGTTCTTTTGATCTTATCCATTTAATAAACATTCCGAACTGTGAAATTGTAAACGATACAAAAACTCCGACAGAGTAGAACGGTATTAATCTGTGAGTATCAGCATTGAAAGCAATAACCAAAAGTGAACTGGTTACGAAAATAAACATTATACCATTCGAAAAACTGAGTTTTGTTCCTCTTTGAGAGAATTGGCGCGGAACATATCTGTCTTTAGCTAAAATTGAAAGAAGTATCGGCAAGCCGCTGTAAGATGTATTTGCAGCCAACAGCAAAATAAGAGATGTTGTAAACTGCAAAACATAGAACATTATTCCGTTTCCGAAAATAGCGGTTGCCATTTGCGACAGAACAGTTTGATCCGCCAAAGGTATTACTTTTAAAATACCTGCCAAAAAGCTTGTACCACCGAATATGAAAACTATTATTCCGCCAAGCATGAAAAGAACATGTTTCGCGGTTTTTTGCGAAGGTTCTTTAAAGCTGGGTATAGCATTACTTACAGCTTCAACGCCTGTAAGTGCAGAGCATCCCGACGAAAACGCGCAAAGGAAAAGAACGAGCGTCATGCTTTGCAAATTACTTGACGATATATGAGCAATTTGTTCGGGAGTGTAGCTTATGGGGGTTAGAGAACCTGTAAAAAATCCAACAAACCCGGTAATTATCAACGCTGCCATCGATATAATAAACATATATGTCGGAACACCGAATATTTTTGATGACTCTCCGATACCTCTCAAATTAACAAGAGTAATAACCCCTACGCACACAAGAGAAATCAAAATTTTATAGGGTTCAAGTGCGGGATAAACCGCTAAAATAGCCGCGGTAGAGGATGAGATACTGACAGCCACCGTCATTATATAATCAATTATAAGGCATGTAGCCGCAAGGAGTGATGATTTTTTACCGAAATTTTCTTTGGAAACCACATACGCTCCGCCGCCGTTTGGATAATGGCTTATAATTTGAGAATACGAAAAAACCAAGATAAGAAGCAGTAAAATAATCGGCACACTAACCCATCCGACAAAACTTACCGCAAGGATACCCATTGCCGGGACAAGAGCCATTAAAATTTCTTCCACAGCATATGCAACAGAAGAAACAGCGTCGCTCGCCATTATTGGAAGCCCCCAAAACCTTGAAAGCTTTTCATCCGTAAGCTGATCATCTTTCAGCGCAGAACCTAAAAGGATTTTCTTCAAATTTTTTAAACTATTCACAACAAAATCGTCTCCATTTTTATAAACAGTATAATGTTTTTATATTTCGGAAACAATATTATCACAAAATCAATAAAACACAAAATATTTTTTATATTATAAAAATATATCTGCTTTAAAAAAAGCAGATATATCATTTTTTTAAAATAAAATTATCATGTACCGGAAATATTTCTGGCAACCGCCAAACCATATTCGTAGTAGGATTCTATCGACTTATTCATATCAGATTTATATTTTTCACACATGGTTAAATCTTTTTCAGTCGAATTTAAAAGCTTATTGAAAAAAGTTTTTAAAACTTCTTTTTTTAATTTAACTATATCAGTGAATCTATCAAACTCTTCTTTGTCAGCAGTGAATTTCGCATAAGAATCCCCGCTTAACACATAATCTTTGGCTGCCCATTCATTATATGAAACATTTAATTTTTTCAATTGTTTTTCTAAGGCAGCATTGGAATCTTTGAAATCGTTTAACTCGGGTTCGATTTGAAAAATAATCTCATCAATATTGGATATTGATTCCGCGCAATCATTTTTTGTAGATTCCAGTTCATCTTTATTTTTTTCGAAAATTTCTTTTGACACTTCTGTATTTTTTTGAAGTTCATAGTCGGAAAACGGCCAAAATGCACCTGCGGGAGAACTGAAAAACAGAGAAAGGCTCAGTGCGCAAAAACTAATTCTAACCAAATTTTTTTCAAATAACATCCAGGTCAGCTCCTTAAAAAATTTTTTTATGTTTTTCTCTATTTATATCATACGCTTTACGGCGAAGATTTAAAATTATATTTTTTCTGATTTTTGTCTTTTTCTCATCAATTTTAACTTTCCCTTTTTCGTCCAACCTTATTATGCTGCCTTCTTTCACATCTACGGGTAAATTTTCAACAGGAATAACATGAATTTTTCCGCTTTCATCTTCACATATAAGGCGGTTTTCTTCTATTCGATCTACCGACAAAAATTTCATAAAGCGTCCCTGCCTTTTTAAAATTATTTTTCCGTTTTGACTTTTATTTCTTTTCCGTCAGTTAAAAATATAACTGTCCCGCTTTCATCTGTGCGGTAAATGTTACCGCAAAACTTTTTTATCCTCTCAAGTACCTTTTCTTTCGGTAAATTACTTTTATCTGGGCCAACCGAAATAACCGCATAATCGGGATTTACTTTGCCCAAAAATTTATAAGTGCTTGACGTGTTGCTACCATGGTGACCGATTTTCAGCACAGTGGAATTTAAATTATATTCAGAATTTATAAGATCCGACTCTTCGGATTTTTCGGCATCACCCATAAATAAGAAACTCACAGAACCATATGTTATTTTCGTTATAACCGAATTGTTGTTTATATTTTCATGTTTAGATATCGGACCGAAAATTTCAACCTTCATATCCCCGATATCAAAACTTTCACCAGGAGACGCAACTTTTATGTTAACATTCTTTTTGATAAGAGCCTTTAACATGTTTTCATATGTTACTGAAGTCGGGATTATATCTTTCGGTATATCCGGTTCAATAAATCGGTTAATTTCAAACTCTTTTATAACCTTATCCATTTGACCTATATGATCTCTGTGCGGATGCGAAGCTATAACTAAATCAAGTTTAGTGACTTCCCGGCGTTTCAGGTACTCAACAACCGTGTCGGTTGGTTCTTTGTCGGCTGCGTCTATAAGAATACTATGATCGTCGCATTCTATATATGCGCAGTCAGCTTTTCCGACATCCAAAAAATGTACGCTCATGTCGGAATCATAGTTTTTGGTTGTGTTATCGGAAACTCCGACTTTGTCAAAAAAATCTTTCCAGCTTAAGTTTTTTATATCTCCATAGCTTAAAACCACAGCTAAAGCTAAAATCAAAACCACAAATATGCCGTAATATATATTTTTTTTAAAATTTTCGCTTCGATTTTTTGAAAAATTCATACTCTGCCTTTTAAACTTTATTTTTGTTGGTTCATATTCATTTCCATGAACTGCTGATAATTAATAAGCACTTGCCTTGGTTTTGAACCTTCATGAGGTCCGACTATACCCACTCGTTCCATTTCGTCAACAAGCCTCCCGGCTCTTGCATAGCCGACTCTCAGCCTGCGCTGCAAAAGCGAAGTTGATGCCTGGCCTGCCTCAATAACACATTTTATAGCCTCGGTCATAACGGGGTCCATGGATCCTTCTTGAGCCTGTGAATCGCTTCCCCTGGAGCTTTCTGAAATGGCATTTTTTTCTATCTCTGCTGCAACTTTGGAATCGTATTCGCTTTCCTGAGATTTTTTAATATGCTTAACTATTTTTTCTATTTCCCTATCAGTAACATAACAACCCTGCACCCTTATGGGTTTAGGCGCCCCTACAGGGGCAAACAGCATATCGCCCCGCCCCAAAAGTTTTTCCGCTCCGCTCATGTCAAGGATTGTGCGGGAATCTATCTGCGAAGAAACCGCAAGAGCTATGCGGCTTGGGATATTAGCCTTGATTATTCCTGTAATGACATCCACGGACGGACGCTGAGTCGCTATAACAAGGTGCATGCCTGCAGCTCTCGCCATTTGAGCAAGCCTGCAAATGTAATCTTCAACTTCATTCGGAGCAGCCATCATAAGGTCAGACAACTCATCGATGATTATTACTATTTGCGGAATTTTTTCAAGCACTTCGCCTTCTTTATCGGTAAGGCAAGGATTTGCTTCGATAAGGTCGTTATACGAAACGAGATCGCGAACATTATTTTCGGCAAATTTTTTGTACCGCATGAGCATTTCATTAACAGCCCAGTTAAGTGCTCCCGCCGCTTTACGCGGATCTGTTACAACGGGTACCAGCAAATGCGGAATACCGTTGTAAACCCCAAGCTCAACAACTTTAGGGTCAATCATCAAGAGCTTGACTTCATCGGGACAAGAATTGTAAAGAAGACTTATTATAAATGAATTTATACAGACCGATTTACCCGATCCCGTGGATCCGGCAATTAAAAGATGCGGCATTTTCGCAAGATCGGCAGTCATAATGTTCCCTGAAATGTCGCGCCCTAAAACAACGGTAAGCTTACTGTTTGAACCTGCGAATTGAGAAGAAAATATCAATTCCCTCATGTTGACAACGCTTACAACCTTGTTCGGAATTTCCACTCCTACAGCAGCCTTGCCTGGAATAGGAGCTTCAATACGCACTCCGGAAGCTGCCAAGTTTAAAGCTATATCGTCGGCAAGAGTTGTTATTTTGCTGATTTTCACTCCCGACGCAGGCTGAAGCTCGTACCTGGTAACAGCAGGGCCACGGTTTATATCCACGATTTTAGTTTGTACATTAAAGCTTTTAAGTATATCAACGAGCATTTTGCCGTTATTATTAAGTTCAGTGCTTATGTCGTCTTCTTTAGGTATAATAGATTTATTTAAAAGCTCTATCGGCGGAAAATCGTATTCGCTTATTTCGGATTCTTCTTTGCCGTCCGGATTATTTGCTTCTTTCTCATCTGATTTCTCAACCAATTTAGATGATTCTGATTTTATTTTTGAAACAAATTTTTCAGTAACCTTCGAGATATCATCCATATCCTGAGTTATAATGTTTTCTTTCGTAAATTTAAGCGCGTCAACCGGATTTTCTGCAACAGGCTTTTCGCGGCGATTTCTTCCATTATCAATGCTAACATCAATCTGTGCCTCTTTGCGGTTTTTAAGTTCAAAACTTTTATCTTCGATTTTATTTTTTATAGCTTTCGCGGGTTTTGAAAAAATATTGAAAAATTCAAGAAGTGTCGTGCTGGTTAAAAACATTACGCATACAAAAAGCACAATTATATTAGTTATTCTAGCTCCCGCGACTCCAAAAGCCCAGATGAGCGGTGCACCCAGAAGCGCTCCGAAAAATCCTGAACCTTTATTAAAAGAACCCTGCTTATATTGATCCAAAATGTAGCTAAACCAATTAGAATTCTGGATTTGCCCGATTTTATAAGAAAAAACGTAGAAAAGCGAACAGGAAAGCACAATGGTGACCACAGACATCCAAATTTTAATTTTTATATTTTTCCCTGATTTTCCGAGTGCGTCTAAAACTGATATACACAAAAGAAGAATCGGCCAAAGAATAGAGCACGTTCCAAACAAACCTAAAATAAAATTATGTATACCGTACCATACATTCTCGCCCGGAATTAAAACAAGACAAAACGAAAGCAAACCGAACCCGAATATTATTACTGATTCAATCGGGTTTTTTACTTTTTGCTCTTTCGGATATTTTTTACTTCCTAATTTTCTACTTACTTTATTAGCCACTTTAAACTTCCCCCCATTATCTTCATCTTACAGTGGGATGCCTGTAAAAAGATTTACTCCTTCGAATTGCTCGATAATGCCGATAATTATAGCCGCCAACCCTACAGCAAGAGTGTAGATTACAAAAATCATCATCTTGTTGGTTTTTAGTAGCCATTTTAAAAGTTTGATTGATAAAAATCCGACGAAAGCCGAAACAACCATACCTGTTAAAACCGGAACAATTCCCACCGAGGAAAAAGCTCCTGCTTCCGCTGCATCTTTAAGTTCCAAAGCAGCAGCTGCAATTATTGCCGGTATCCCCAAAATAAAAGAATAATCAAGAGCCGTTTGCCTGTTTATTCCTCTTAAAAGACCGGTTGACAAAGTTGAGCCCGAACGTGAAAGACCCGGGAAAACGGCCGCGACAAATTGAGTTACGCCTATACAAACAGCGTCCATCGTGCCCAGGCTTTTTTTGCCGTCCCAAATTTCCTGAGTGCCACCTTCACGGATTCGCGTATACCTAAATTTTATGCTTTTTGTTTTGTTAATTCCCGCTCTAAGAAGCACACTTGTCAAAATAAGCGAAATACCCACCAAAATTATATTTTTATCGCTGGCAAGATCTTCGGCGACGCCTTTTACGTTGGTTCCACTGCCGGGTACCGGAAGGAAAAGCAAAAACAAAGGTATAAGACCGATTATAAGCATAACGACCATGTTTTGGTCATCATTTAATTTTTTAAACTTAAATTCACCTTTAAATATATCTTTTACCATTTCAAAAAAAGCAACAATAAGCTTTAAAACGGTTTTGTAATAAACCGCCAAGACGGCAATCAAAGTGCCCAAATGCAGCATAACATTAAAAAACAGGTTGTTTTCGCTAACTCCTAAAACGTGTTGTGACATAAGCAAATGCCCACTGCTGGAAACCGGCAAAAATTCTGTAAGACCCTGAACTATGCCTTGAATCACTGCATCAAAAATTTTCATTGATATGTACTCCTACCCTGATTTTATAATTATGTGTCCGACATTAAAGTTATATGTGCTACTCCAAAGCTTGATTATATCAGATTTAAAATTAAAATAACACTGCTAATAAATCATAAAAGTTTACCGCTAAGTTTTGCAGAACACTCGCAGTAAACTTTTGTGAAACATCTTACTTGTTTTTAGAGGTTTTTTTCTTTGATTTGCTTTTTTTAATACGATCATAAAGACATTGAAGTGCCTGTGAAAGAGTACCCACGTTATCAATAAGTCCTTCTTTGACCGCTTGCTCACCTTCCACGACAGACCCGATATCAAGCACCAGTTCTTCGGTATTCATACAAAGCTCATAAAATCTTTTTTCTGAAATATTTGAATTGTTTACCACAAAATCCGATATACGTTTTTGCATTTTTTGAAAATATTCAAATGATTGGGGCACACCTATGATTGTTCCTCCGGATCTTACAGGATGAATGGTCATGGTAGCGGAGCGCGCAATAAACGACTCGTTCGCGCACACCGCAAGCGGAACACCTATCGAGTGGCCGCCTCCGATGACCATCGAAACGGTAGGTTTGCTCATTCCCG
>CAZSYK010000053.1:0-7751 GCA_964610685.1 uncultured Eubacteriales bacterium | reverse complement strand
CCTATCGAGTGGCCGCCTCCGATGACCATCGAAACGGTAGGTTTGCTCATTCCCGCAATTAATTCGGCAATTGCAAGACCTGCCTCAATGTCCCCTCCTACCGTGTTTAAAAGCAATAAAAGCCCTTCGATTTTAGGATCTTCCTCGATTGCCACAAGTTCAGGTATAACATGTTCATATTTTGTTGTTTTATGTTCTTGAGACAAATAGATATGACCCTCAATCTGACCGATAATGGTAAGGCAATAAATTTTTTTATTTTTAGAAGCAGTAATCACAGAACCTATGTTCTGGATGCGCTCATACTGTTTTTCACTGCCTGTGGGTGCACTCTGAGTGGATGGCTCTTTTTCTTTGGAAGACATATTTTTAACCGAAACATTATTACTTTCTTCATTCATGTTTTTATCACTCCCCTATAAATTAGTTTGCCAAAAAAACTTTTATACATTCAAATTTAAATATTTAGTTTAAAATTTATAAAAATTATTGACATAATCGATATTTATGATATTATAATTATCAAAACCCTGCTATAATTAACTAAAAATAGGAGGATGCGTGTATTGATTAATTCAAATTTAATAAAATTAGCAGAAAAAATAAAAAACAATTCGGAATATGCAAAAAACATGCAGAACCTTAAAAGCAGTCAAGAATTATACGATTACTGCTCTAAAATAGTGGACGGATATACTAAAAAAGAGTTCGACAATTTTATTAAAGGTGTTGTAACTGTAAATAAAGCAACAGAATCACTTTCAGATAATGAACTTAAGTTAATATCAGGAGGAGGCGCTAAAGATTGGTTAAAAAATCAACTGACTCCTAATATCCCTGATAATACAGAAGATAGGATTAACTACGCAACAAGTTTGCTTTCAATGGGTTCATCGCTTATAAAAACATGGGAACTTATATATTTTGACGATCTGGATAATATGTCTCCTGAAGAGTTTGCTAATTATTTTAATGGAATGATGCAAGGTATGGGATATAATTAAAAATTACTTCATTATTAAAAACAGGAGGAATTACAATGGAAATGAATGAAAACTTAATTAAATTAATAAAAATCTTAAATTCCGACTTAGAAAAAGCCAGAGAATTCAGCAGCAAAAAAAGCGAAAAAGAACTTTACAATTACTGCATCTCCCTGGTCCCGGGTTATTCCGAAGAAGAATTTGCAGAATTCATGAAAAATTTATCCGAATCATTAAAAAACAGAAGTAATGAATCAAAGATTTCAGAAGATGATCTGGAACATATCAGTGGAGGCACTGATATGTATCAAACCATTGTGAGTTTTTTAAATGCTTTTCAGGAAGGTAAAGAAGAAGGCAACAAAATTTTATCTAAAATAAACTCCATGAAATTTTAATTCGGAAATCTATAACCTTATCAAGAAATTAAAAAAAGGAGCGTGTGTCCCAATGGCGAACAACAATCTATTAAAATTTTTGAATCAGATTTCTAATAACAAAAAACTTATGTCTGAATTTTTTGAAAACAAAAACTTAAAAGATTTATACAACTTTGCCTTACAACATTCTGAAGGTGGCTTTTCAGAACAAGAACTTCAGGAAGCTTTGGATATGATGGAGATATATTCAAACAAACTCAAAAAAGGAGAGTTATCAGAAAAAAATCTTGAGAATATATCTGGTGGAGTGGGAGACGAAACTAATTTAAGATCCATTGCGATGATGGCAGGTCCTATAGTTCAGCTGATTTTAGGCGGAGGTAGTCTTTTAAGTAATTGGCTTGAGGCAAAAACGAGATATAACAACAGCAACGATAAATTAAGAATAAAAGAACTTGAAAAAGAATTGGAAGAATTCAAAAAATCAAAAGAAACTACAATCATCTTGGAAGAAAAAACAAATTATTAAACAAAAAACATCCGTGGATTTTATAATCACCGGATGTTTTTTGTTTTAAATTGTACTTAGAATACCAGTTGATATGTTCACTACTGATCTCTACATTTACGAACAATCTCTGCTTTTTTTCTTGCAGCTGTGTTTTTGTGAAGCACGCCTTTGGAAACTGATTGGTCAAGCTTTTTAAGAGCTGCTTTTACTGTTTCTCCTTTTTCGTTAAGAGCTGTTTTAATTGAAGTTTTAAGCGCAGATTTAAAAGCTTTGTTTCTTTCTGTTTTAGTGTGTATTACTTTCACTCTTTTTTTTGCGGATTTTATATTTGGCATGAAACCTTTCCTCCCTTTATAAAATTTTATTTTATCTGTGTTTTCCAATGAAAAACAGTGCCAGAGTCCCCGCGCCCGTATGCGAACCTATAACAGTTCCGACAGGGCTAATGATAACGCTTTTTACATTGAATTTGTTCTTTATTTTTTCGGCAAGATTTTTTGCGTCTTCCTCACAATCGCCATGGCTTATAAATACCATTTGATCATTAAAATCGGTACCTGATTTCTCCATTTTGGAAATCATATAATCCATAGCTTTTTGGCGGCCTCTTGCCTTTTCCACCACATTAAGTTTGCCTTCGTTATCCAAGCAAAGCACCGGTCTGATGTTCATTACGCTTCCGAAAAATGCAGACGCTTGCGACATTCTTCCTCCACGCTTAAGATGATTAAGATCATCCACCATAAACAAGTGACAAATATTTTTCTTGGTTTCTTCTGCCCATTCCACAAGCTCTTCGAGGCTTTCGCCGGCTTGTTTCTTTTTAGTCAAACAATAAACCAAAAATCCTTCACCAAGTGAAGCTGAAGCTGAATCAACCACTGCTATTTTATTTTTCGGATAACGCTTTTCCAGCTCTTTCGCCGCTATGCAGGCCGAGTTATATGTTCCGCTCAAAGCCGAGGAAAAACATATGTAAAGAATATCTTTACCCTTCTCCAGATGTTTTGAAAAAAATTGTTCGAATTCTTCGGGATTGATCTGAGAAGTTGAGGCCAGAGATTTATTTCTAAGCTTGTCATAAAACTCTTTTGATTTCATTTCCCCATCAAAATAAGACTTGCCGTCCATGATAAACTTCATAGGGATAATATCCACTTGCATTTCTTTTGTAATTTCCAAAGGTAAATCCGAGGTAGAATCAGTAAGTATTACATAGTCGTTCATAAATCATCAGATTCGCATCAAAAGATGCTGTATCCGTTCATCACCTCTTCGCAAAATTATCAAGGGTTTTACACTTCGTTTACTCGTTATGCCGATAATAAAAGTTTGCCACCCAGCATTATTGGAAGAAAAAAACAACAGCGTATATATTTATCTCTTTGAAAATTGCGGTGCTTTTCTTGCTTTTTTAAGACCGTATTTTTTGCGTTCCGTCATCCTTGGATCACGTGTTAAGAAACCTGCTTTTTTAAGGCTGAGTCTAAGTTTTTCGGAATCAAACTCTAAAAGAGCGCGTGCCACACCGTGCCTTATTGCTCCTGCTTGACCGGTTACTCCCCCGCCTGTGACATTGCAAATTATGTCAAATTTACCTTCTGTTTCGGTTAACACCAAAGGTTGACGAACTATTAACTTAAGTGTTTCCAAACCGAAATAATCATCTATGTTTCTGCCGTTTATTTGAATTTTCCCGGTTCCTTTATAAAGTCTTACTCTTGCTACGGAATTTTTTCTTCTTCCTGTTCCGTAAAAAAAAGGAGTTTTATCGTACATTAGTTATTTCCCTCCGAATCTTTCCATATTTCGGGTTTTTGAGCTTCATGCTTGTGTTGCGAATCGGCAAAAGTGTGAAGTCTTACAATTTGTCTTCTTCCAAGTGAATTGTCTTGAAGCATTCCTTTAACAGCCATGTGCATAACTTTTTCAGGGTGAGTTTTCATAAGATCCCCGCATTTAGTACTCTTGAGATTACCAACATATCCGGCTTCATGGCGGTAATAAATTTTTTGAGTGAGCTTATTTCCCGTAAGAACAGCTTTTGCACAGTTAATGATAATTACATGATCGCCGCAATCAACGTGCGGAGCAAAAATCGGCTTGTTTTTTCCGCGAAGCAAATTAGCGACTTGAACAGCAACTCTCCCGAGCGACTTGCCCGAAGCGTCTATAATGTACCATTTGCGTTCTACTTCGCCACTTTTTGGCATGTATGTAGACATCTTTTTTCCTCCTATTTAATATTAAAATTCAACCTTTAAATGATACCATTTTAATGCTACCCGTGTCAAGAAAAAATCGATCTTTAAACCGATAAACTTTTGTTTTCTCGCTTATCCATGTGTTTTAATCCTTTTATCGCGTTTTTGATTTTTGAAAATCGGCGTCTTATACTTATTTGAAATATCAGTAATGTGATATATAATGGATATAATAAAATAATGAAAGTGAGATCTGTTATGGAAAAAAACAAGAAGATGGTTGAAGAAATAACCTCTATGGATAAAGATTTTGCCAGATGGTATACAGATATAGTGAAAAAAGCCGAACTTATGGATTATTCAAGCGTGCGCGGATGCATGATTATAGAACCATACGGTTATGCGATATGGGAAAATATCGTTTCGATTTTAGATAAAAAATTCAAGGAACTCGGGCATAAAAATGTTTCAATGCCTATGTTTATACCCGAAAGCCTTCTGCAAAAAGAAAAAAATCACATCGAAGGTTTTGCTCCGGAGGTTGCATGGGTGACACATGGAGGAGCCGAAAAACTTCAGGAACGTTTATGCGTTCGCCCGACCTCCGAAACTCTTTTTTGTGAGCACTATGCAAAAAAAATACATTCCTGGCGTGATCTTCCCAAACTTTATAACCAATGGTGCAGCGTTGTAAGATGGGAAAAAACAACTCGCCCATTTTTACGTTCCGTGGAATTCCACTGGCAAGAGGGCCACACCATCCACGAAACCTCTGAAGAAGCCAAACAAGAAACTCGCCAAATGTTGGATCTTTATGCGGATTTTTGCAAAAATTACCTTGCAATTCCCGTTCTTAAAGGCCAAAAAACAGAAAGCGAAAAGTTTGCCGGAGCGGAATCCACATATACTATCGAAGCTCTGATGCATGACGGAAAAGCTTTACAGTCCGCAACAAGTCACTACTTTGGCAATAAATTCGCAAAAGCTTTTGAAATCGAATTCCAAAACAGAAACAACGAAAGTGAAAATCCGTACCAAACATCTTGGGGAATAACAACTCGTATAATCGGCGGGATAATAATGACTCACGGTGACAACAGAGGTCTTGTCCTTCCACCTGCGATTGCACCTGTTCAGGTAGTTATTATACCGATAGCCATGCACAAAGAAGGCGTTCTTGACAAGGCACGCGAAATCGAAAAAAACCTTGGCTGTATTTGCCGCGTAGAAATTGACGATTCCGACAAAACCCCCGGGTGGAAATTTTCAGAGCATGAGATGCGTGGAGTTCCGCTTCGTCTTGAAATTGGCCCAAAAGATATTGAAAAAAATCAGTGTGTGATAGTGCGACGCGACAACCTCGAAAAAACAACCATATCCCTCGAAAAACTAGAATCCGAAATACCTAAAATTCTTAAAAATGTCAGAAACGGAATGTACGAAAAAGCCCTGAAAAGAAGAAAAGATATGACTCATAACGCTAAAGATTTTAACGAGTTTAAAACCGTTGCCGCAAATGAAGCCGGATTTATACGCGCCATGTGGTGCGGAGATGAAAAATGCGAAAAAATCATAAAAGATGAAACCGCGTTTACATCACGGTGCATAAAAGATGACGAAGAAAGAATCGATTCAAAATGTTCGGTATGCGGCAAAGAAGCCAAACATTTGGTTTATTGGGCAAAAGCTTATTAGCGGAGGAACCCTGTTATGTACAAAAGAAAAATATTTAATAAATTAGTCAGAGATAAAATTCCCGAAATAATTCGAGCGGGTGGAGGCAACCCCGAAACAGAAATTCTTTGCGACAAAGAATATTTTATCAAGTTAAAAGAAAAATTTCTTGAAGAATGCAGTGAAGTTATCATGGCGATCGATAATGATCATATCGCAGAAGAACTTGCCGAGCTTTTGGAAGTAATGTGATTAGCATTGCAAAATACCGGAAAATAAATTTTAAAGACATCGAAAAAATAAGGCTACCTAAAAAAGAAAAAAGCGGCGGTTTCGATTCCGGAATTTTGCTCAAAAGCACCGAATTAATTAAAAATGTATAAAAGAGGAGAATTCCCGAAGTGAATATGAAAAAACAAACGGCAACGATTGACGGCAACACTGCCGCAGCATATGCCTCTTACGCCTTTACGGAAGTGGCGGCGATATACCCGATAACACCGTCTTCGGTTATGGCGGATGTAATTGATAAATGCTCGGCCACAGGTAAAAAAAATATATTCGAAACGGAAGTTCAGGTTACCGAGATGCAGTCGGAGGCAGGAGCTGCGGGAGCTGTACACGGTGCTTTGGCAGCAGGCTCGCTTGCCACAACATTTACTTCATCGCAAGGATTACTCCTTATGATTCCCAACATGTACAAGATGGCGGGTGAACTTCTTCCAAGCGTTATTCATGTTGCCGCACGCACAATAGCAACTCACGCGCTTTCGATTTTAGGCGATCACTCAGACATATACGCTTGCCGCCAAACAGGATATGCCATGCTTTGCGCAAATAGTCCTCAAGAAGCTTTTCATCTTGGTGCCATAGCGCATTTAAGTGCAATTAAAAGCCGTGTGCCTTTTATACATTTTTTTGACGGTTTCAGAACATCGCATGAAATTCAAAAGGTTGAACTCCTTGATTATAAAGATTTCAAAAAAATGCTCGATACCGAAGCGCTTGAAAAATTCAGAAAAAGATCATTAAATCCGGAGCATCCCGTAATGCGCGGAACTGCTCAAAACGATGATGTGTTTTTCCAAAATCGAGAAGCATGCAATAAATATTACGATATCACGCCTTCAACAGTAGAAAATTATATGAATGAAATAAATGAAAAAGCAGGTACAAACTATCGGCTCTTTAACTATTACGGCAACAAGCATGCTGAAAAAGTCATCATTGCAATGGGATCAGTGTGCGAAACAATAGAAGAAACCATAGATTATCTTAACCTTAAAGGCGAGAAAACAGGGCTCATTAAAGTGCATCTTTACAGACCTTTTTCTGCCAAACATTTAATCGATGCTCTACCCGAAAGCGTCCAAACAGTTTCAGTGCTTGACCGTACAAAAGAACCCGGTTCCATCGGAGAACCACTATATCTTGATGTCCTTGCCGCACTTAAAAAGCATTCAAAAGAAAAAATCAAACTTTTCTCGGGAAGATACGGTCTCAGCTCAAAAAACACAACGCCCGGTCAAATTATAGCAGTTTATAAAAATATGGATTCCGAAACGCCGAAAGAACAGTTCACAATCGGAATCACGGATGATGTGACAAACCTGTCGCTCAGCATAAAAAGCGAACCGGACACCACCCCGACAGGCACCTATTCCTGTAAGTTTTGGGGGATAGGTTCCGACGGAACAATCGGAGCCGCTAAAAACACCATAAAAATAATAGGTGATAATACCAAAAAATATGTTCAGGCATTTTTTTCATATGACTCCAAAAAATCGGGAGGAGTTACCGTTTCGCATTTAAGATTCGGTGATAATCCGATTAAATCCACATATTACATCGACAAAGCTGATTTTGTGGCTTGCCATACACCTATGTATATTTACAAATATGATATTTTAGAGGATTTAAAACCCGGAGGCAGTTTTCTTCTTAACTGCAGTTGGAGCAATCAGGATTTTGAAGTTATGCTCCCCGGCAAATTTAAGAA